>NZ_BAAGRF010000004.1:0-510566 GCF_054783095.1 Intrasporangium mesophilum
GGCACCAAGGTCACCTACCACGACCCGTGCTACCTCGGCCGGCACAACCAGGTCTACGCCCCGCCGCGCGAGCTGATCGCCACGCTGCCCGGCGTGGAGTACGCCGAGATGCCCCGCAACCAGGAGAAGTCCTTCTGCTGCGGAGCCGGTGGCGCCCGGATGTGGATGGAGGAGAAGCTCGGCACACGGATCAACAACAACCGGACCGAGGAGGCCCTGGCCACCGGCGCCGACCGGATCGCGATCGGCTGCCCGTTCTGCAAGGTGATGCTCACCGACGGACTCAACGCCGCGAAGCACGACGGCAAGGCGTCCGAGGACGTCGAGGTCGTCGACATCGCCCAGATGCTGCTCGCCGCCGTGCGCCGTGGGGACGATGGTGGCCAGCCCGCGGTCGAGGCGCAGCCCCAGCCCGACCCCGAGCCGGAGCCGGCCCCGACCGTCTAGGAGTCAGGGGCCGGCCCCGACCCTCTGACCTTCCAGCGTCGGTTCAGAGGATGCCGCGGTCGTGGAACGCCTTGGTGACGGCCTTGGCGGCCGAGTTGCCATAGAGGTGTTGCGCGGATGCCACTGTCGCGACGGCGGCATCGTGGAACGACGTGTCGACCGCGAAGTCGAACTGCGCGTCGACGATGAGCGTGGTCGCCTTCGTGTCGCCGAGTGCAGTGCGGATGTCCCACAGGGCGCGGGACCAGATCTCGCCGTCGGCGTGGACCTCACCGACCAGGTCGGTCGGGTAGACCTTCGTGCCGTCGAGACGACGCAGGCAGTGCGGCACGGTCCGCGTGTACGACGTCGAGTCCCAGTCGGCAACGCACGCCTCGGGCGTCTTCGTCGGCGTGCCCGCGGCCCAGCTGGTCACCGCCACCGCGAGGTAGTCGCCGAAGGCCTCCCCGATCGCGCCCGACTCGAGGTTCGTGCCGAACCCGGGCACCTGGCCGTCCTGCACCGAGTGGCCGTACTCGTGGACGATGACCTCCGCGTCCTCGGCGTCGTCGACCCCGCCCTTGCCCAGCGTGATGTTCGCCTTGTCGTCGCGGAAGAACGAGTTGTCGCCACCGAACTGGTCGATCCGCACCTCGATCTGCCGCTGGTTGACGGGCCGCAGCGTGGTGCCGAAGCCGAGATGCTGCAGGTACCGCTGCGCCGTGGTCACCCAGAAGTAGCCCATCACCTGCTCGAACTGGTCGACGTCGCGGTGGTATGCCGGGAAAGCCCCGTTCACCGCGGCCGCGGGCTTGCCCGTCGAGCTCTTCACGCGCGCCCACGCCCCCGTGAGGGTGCCGGAGCCGTCGAGGTCGGTGAGGGTCACCCGGTGGTATGCCGGTGCGAGCGCCGCGTAGTCGGCGTCCTTCGCGTCGGTGAGCGACTCGATCCCGAGGTCCTGCACGGGGTTCGGGAGGAACACGGTGCCGGCGGCAGTGTGGGTGTACGGGGCAGGCGCCCCCTGCGCGGGGACGGAGGCGACAGCGGCGATCGCCAGCGATGCGGCGGCAGCGATGCCGCAGGCGGTGAGACGTGTTTTCATGCGGCCCATCTTTGTCCCGAAGGCCTACGGCTGTGAGGTTTACGCGCCTTGCGATCCGATCTGTCGAAAGATCTTCACGGGTAGCGCTCCGCCCGTGTCGAATTGGCGAGGTCATTCAGCCTGCGCGAGGGCCGGTCGGGTGAGAGGGTGGGCGCTGAGGACGACCCGGCTCACGGCGACGCCGATAGCACGCGGTCGGTCGGCCCCATCACACAGGTCTGGCACGCCAGACCCAGGGTTCCCTGACCACTGCGCCCGCTTGCCCTGGTGCTGGCTCAACCTCGAAAGGACACCCACATGGTGTTACGCCGCGCCCACCTAGCGCGCATCGGTGCCATGACGGCACCGGCTCTCGTTCTGGCCGCGTTCGCGCTGCCGACCGTCACGGCCCAGGCAGCGTCACAGTCGCTCGCCCTCGCCGGCACCTCGTCCCCCGTCGTCGGAGCACACGGCGACGGCGAGCTCGGAGCAGAGTTCCAGACACCGGAGGAAGAGGACACCCCCGATGCCTTCGCCGGCACTGTCGCGAACCGGACGCTCTCGCAAGGCCACGCAGCCGGGAACGGCGTCACCGTGGCCAACGGCACCAAGGCGAAGTCGAACCCGACGTTCCAGAACGGGTTCCAGGGCCTGAACCACTACCAGCAGCGGTACTCGCGCGGCGGTAACCAGTTCAGCATCGAGCCACCGGACCAAGGCATGTGCGCGGGCGGCGGGTACGTCGTCGAAACGGTCAACGACGTCATGAACGTCTATGACACCAGCGGGAACTCGCTCCTGCCCGACAACACGGCGACGAACGTCGTCGGTGGATTCCCGAGAGACGTTCACCATGCCGTCGACCTCAACTCGTTCTACGGCTACCCGGCCGCCGTCAACCGCTCCACGGGGGCCCTCGGACCGGAGCTCACCGACCCGACCTGCATCTACGACGCGGCCACCCAGCGGTTCTTCCTCGTCGTCCTGACCCTCGACCGCAACTCCGCCGGGGCGCTGAACCTCGTCAACCACCTCGACCTGGCGGTCTCGCAGACGCCGGATCCGACCGGCCACTGGAACATCTACAAGCTCGACGTGACGAACGACGGCTCCCACAACCCGGCCGCCGGCAACGCGTGCCCGTGCCTGGGTGACTACCCGCACATCGGGGCGGACGCCAACGGGGTGTACCTGACGACCAACGCCTACCCGTGGAACGGCAGCGGCTTCAACGGAGCTCAGATCTACGCGCTGTCCAAGGCCCAGCTGGCCGCGGGCGCCGCGAACGTCACCATGCAGCACATCGACACCTGGGGCATGGTCAACGCACCGAGCGACGCCCCGAGCAACACCCAGCCCGGCTTCACCGTGTGGCCGGCCCAGTCGCCGGGGACATCCTCGTTCAACCTCGGCAGCAACGGCACCGAGTTCGCGCTCAGCTCGAACGCGGCGGACGAGGCGACCCACCCGATCGCCGGCTTCGGCGGCAGCTACGTCTCCGAGCAGATCGTCGCGTGGTCGATGACGAACACTGCGTCGCTCAACACGCCGAACGCGAACATCCAGGTGAGCAACAAGCTCGTCGATGTAGGCCGCTACGCTCTGCCGCCCAAGCAGCAGCAGCCTGGCAGCGGGTCTGCGCCCACCACGGCTACACCGCAAGGCACCTGCATCAACAACACGACGACCCCGACCATCGCCGGCGTGGGGTGCTGGAAGCTCCTCTTCGCCGCGGAGCCGGCACACAACGAGGTCGTGTCCAGGCCCGACTCCAATGACACCCGCATGCAGCAGGTCACCTACGCCAACGGCAAGCTGTGGGGGGCGCTCGACACGGCCCTGACGGTGAACGGCGCGAACCGCGCCGGGGTCGCGTGGTACGTGGTCAAGCCAGGCGGCAGCAGCGGCTTCGCACCGAAGCTCTCGCTCGGCGGCTACCTCGGTGCCTCGGGGAAGGACTTCACCTACCCGGCCATCGGCGTCACGGCCAGCGGTCGAGGCGTCATGGCCTTCACCGCCACCGGTGACGACACCTTCCCGAGCGCGGGTTACGCCCCGATCGACGGCATCGCAGGTGTCGGCGCGTGGGGCATCGTCCCCGGCGGAGAAGGGCAGGCGACGGCCGACGGGTTCACCAGCTACAAGTCCCAGGTCGGAAGCCCGATCCGCACCCGCTGGGGCGACTACGGCGCGGCGTCGGTCGACGGCAACCGCGTCTGGCTCGCCAGCGAGTACATCGGTGGCGCCTGCGACTACGCCGCATGGGGAGGACCCTTCTTCGGCGGCACGGGCGACAACCTGCTTGGCACCTGCGGTGGGGCGAACCACGGCCCCGGCGCACGCACGGCGCTGGCCAACTGGTCCACCTTCGTGAGCAGCTTCGTCCCGTGACGTCACGTCGTCCGGACTGACCGCTCAGCCTCGCACCGAAGGGCCGGCTTCCCCGTTTGCACCAGGGAAGCCGGCCCTTCCGGCATGCTCAGCCGGGCGGCATACTCCCGACGCTCGGCGGGTCGATCGCGAAGGTCGCGAGCTCGTCGTCGGTGAGCAGTCGTGACCGGATGAGGAAGCGGACGCCTTCGGGCGCCTCCACCGAGAAGCCGCTCCCCCGGCCGCGGACGACGTCCACAGTCAGATGGGTGTGCTTCCAGTACTCGTACTGTGAGACGGACATCCAGAAGGCGACCGGCTCGTCGAGCCCGTCGACCGCGAGGTCGCCGAGGTGAACGTCGGCCTCGCTGGTGATGAAGTCGCCGGCCGGATAGCACATCGGCGAGCTGCCGTCGCAGCAGCCACCCGACTGGTGGAACATGAGCGGCCCGTGGATCCCGGTGAGGCGACGGAGCAGGTCCGCCGCCTCACCGGTGAGGTCGACCCGGCTGGGGGAAGCCGTTGGCTCACCGGAACGACCGGCATGGGGGGACACGTCGTCCACGCGGGGCACGACCCGGTCAGAAGAAGCCGAGCGCGTCCGGGGAGTAGGACACGAGCAGGTTCTTCGTCTGCTGGTAGTGGTCGAGCATCATCTTGTGGTTCTCGCGGCCGATGCCCGACTGCTTGTAGCCGCCGAACGCGGCGTGCGCCGGGTACTGGTGGTAGCAGTTCGTCCAGACCCGGCCGGCCTTGATGCCGCGGCCCATCCGGTACGCGCGCGAGCCGTCGCGGGTCCACACGCCGGCGCCGAGGCCGTAGAGCGTGTCGTTGCTGATGGCGAGCGCGTCGGCCTCGTCCTCGAAGCTCGTGAGCGAGACGACCGGACCGAAGATCTCCTCCTGGAAGATGCGCATCGAGTTCCTGCCCTCGAAGACGGTCGGCGCGACGTAGTAGCCCTCGGCGAGGTCGCCGTCGAGCACGTTGCGCTCACCGCCGGTGAGGACCTTCGCGCCCTCCTGACGGCCGATGTCGAGGTAGGACAGGATCTTCTCGAGCTGGTCGTTGCTCGCCTGGGCGCCCATCGTCGTCTCGGTGTCGAGCGGGTTGCCCTGCTTGATCTTCTCGACGCGCGCGACGGCGTCGGGCACGAAGTCGGAGTAGATCGAGCTCTGCACGAGCGCGCGCGACGGGCACGTGCAGACCTCGCCCTGGTTGAGGGCGAACATCGTGAATCCCTCGAGTGCCTTGTCGTAGAAGGCATCCCGCTCCATCGCGACGTCCGCGAAGAAGACGTTCGGGCTCTTGCCGCCCAGCTCGAGCGTGACGGGGATGATGTTCTGCGATGCGTACTGCATGATCAGGCGGCCCGTCGTCGTCTCGCCGGTGAAGGCGATCTTCGCGATGCGCGGCGACGACGCGAGCGGCTTGCCGGCCTCGACGCCGAAGCCGTTGACGACGTTGACGACGCCTGCGGGCAGCAGGTCGCCGATGAGCTCGATGACCTTGAGGATGGACCACGGCGTCTGCTCGGCGGGCTTGAGCACGACGGCGTTGCCGGCGGCCAGCGCGGGCGCGAGCTTCCACACAGCCATCAGGATCGGGAAGTTCCACGGGATGATCTGGCCGACGACGCCCAGCGGCTCGTGGAAGTGGTAGGCGACGGTGTTCTCGTCGATCTCGCTGCTCGAGCCCTCCTGGCCGCGCAGCACCCCGGCGAAGTAGCGGAAGTGGTCGACGGCGAGTGGCAGGTCGGCGGCGAGCGTCTCGCGCACGGCCTTGCCGTTCTCCCACGTCTCGGCGACGGCCAGCGCCTCGAGGTTTGCCTCGATGCGGTCGGCGATGCGGTTGAGGATGAGCGAGCGCTCGCCGAGCGAGGTGCGACCCCAGGCGGGTGCCGCGGCATGGGCTGCATCGAGGGCAGCCTCGATGTCCTCTTCGGTGCCGCGCGCGATCTCGGTGAAGGGCTTGCCGTTGACGGGCGAGATGTCCTCGAACCAGAGGCCCTTCTTCGGGTCTACCCAGTTGCCGCCGATGAAGTGGCCGTAGCGGTCGAGCACGGTGACGAGCGAGTCCGGCGAGCCGGGTGGTGCGTAGACGGTCATGATGGTCTCCCAGCGTCCTTGGTGGTTCCCGGCGGTTCGGTCCGTCGAGGTTGATGGCGACGCTAGGGAGCGCAACGTTGCAACCACGTTGCGTGCCCTGGCCGGCCCCCTGCCCCGCAACACACCCGGCAATCGCAAAGTCCTGCTGGTTGCAACTGCCTCCGGCTTGCGATTAGCGGGTGTGTTGCGGTCGGAGGGGTATGCCGGTGGGAGCGGTCGGAGGGGTATGCCGGTGGGAGCGGTCGGGAGGGTATGCCGGGTCGGCGGGTTGGTCGGGTCGGCCTCGGTCAGGGGGTGCCGAGCTCGCGGTCGAGGCGGTTCAGCTGGTTCTGGACGAGCGGCAGCAGCGCCGAGGCAGGACCGAGCAAGGCCGCCTGGGCCTGCCACATCTCGTAGTCATCGGCGCCGGATGCAGAGCGGGTCCACGCCGACATGAGGTCGGCCCGGCCGCTGCGGAGCAGGGCCCGGCGCAGGGTGCCCTCGATGCTGTCCCGCAGCCGGGTCACGCCGGGTGCGGTCGAGCGGGGCAGCAGCGGCCCGCGATAGGCCCGCATGGCACCGGCCACGTCACCCGCAGCGAGCGCAGCCTCGACGGCGAGCCAGTCGCCGGAGAGCTCGGCCGCCAGTCGATATGGCCGTGAGGCCAGCAGGTCGTCCCCGAGCAGGGAACGCAGACGCCCGAGCTCGACCCGCAGGGTGGATGCGCTGCTGTCCTCCTCGTAGAGCAGCACCGCCAGCTCGTCGCCTGACAGCCCGCGCGGGGCCGACGCGAGCAGGAGCAGGATCTCGGAGTGCCGTGGGCTCAGGCGAAGCGTCTGGCGGTGGCCACGCCCGTCGTCGACCGTGAGCAGAGCATCGTTGCGGCCCAGCGCCTCGATGAGGACCGACAGGCCGCGTCCCGCGGACGGCTCGCCCCTGGTGACTCCGGCCGGCCCGCGGACCAGCAGCTCCCGGGCGAGCTCCGACTCGGCCATCCGGGCCGCCGCCCGGACCATGGCCATAGTCTGCGGCACCACGATCTCCTCACCACCCGTGATGTCGAGGACGCCGAGGATGCTCTGGTCGGACGGGTCGTGGATCGTCGTCGCGGCGCAGCTCCATCGCTGCACGGACCGTCGGAAGTGCTCGGCACCCACGACATTGACCGGGCTGTCGAGGCGCAGGGCCACGCCCGGCGCGTTCGTGCCGGCGAGGCGCTCGTCCCAGTTGCTGCCCTCGACGAAGCCGATCGACTCCGCGCGGCGCAGCATGCTCGGCGAGCCGCACACCCAGAGCAGCTGCCCGGCAGAGTCCGACACGGCCATGACCGCGTCGCAGTCGCGGGCCGCCTGGCCGAGCACGTCGTCGAGCAGCGGGAAGACCCGCGCCAGCGGATGAGCCTCGCGGTAGTCCCGCAGGGCATCGGTGGGCAGCGTGATCGGGGCGTCGACCGCGTCGACCTGCACGCCGGCCGCCGCCGAGCGCACCCACGAGTCCGCCACGTGGGCCCGGATGCCGTTCACCTCGGCCATGGGCCCGATTGTGCACGCACGCCGGCGAGATCCGACAGCCCAGTGACCACCGGCACACCACCCGCCGCGCACGGCGCCCTGCAGAGGCACCCAAGGCAGGACACATGCCGCACACAAGGCACGTCAGCGGGTAAGGCGGGGGTGAGGCACTCCTGAAACTGAGGTGGCCTTACGTGAAAGGGGTGGTCAACGGCCCGATTCAGGCGCACCATGAAGGAGACCGCCCACAGGATCATCAGGGAACAGTCCGAGGAGCGACGAATGTCACGACGAGCCCCCTACGTACCCGACGGAGTGCCGGTACTTTCTCGCGGCCGCCACCGCAACGCTCGCAAGGGCGCGTGCTTCATGGAGATGGCGTCCTTCCTCGCCGGTGAACGTTGGAGCGACCACCCCAACTGCACGCATCCCGTCCTCGCGACGCTCGCGCGGTGCGTCAACGACATGCTGGACGAGGCGAACCGTCAGCGCCTGGTGATGATGATCCCCGAGGTCGTCGGGCTCAACCCGGACGACGAGCGCGTCGCGGTCGCCTTGATCCTGGCGTCGGCACGGGCGGCCATCCCGGTCGCCGCCGAGGAGCGCCAGAACGTCATGGCGCTGGCGATCCTCAACGCCGAAGGCGTGCTCGCCGAGCGTGACGGGCACTCCCACGGGCAGCTCTCCGAAGCCTCTCGCAAGGCACTCTCCACCGCGCCGGCCGCCGAGCGCTGGGCACGAATCCACTTGGCACGCATGGGCTTCAACGCCGCGGCAGTGCGCCCGGCGAATGCCGCCAAGATCGTCGCACTCGCCGTCGACGGCGTCGCGCGCGCCTGTGTCGACGACACCGAGGACCGGCTGGTCCGGATGGTCCGCGACGGCATCGACGTCGTCAAGACCTTCGTGCCGCTCGAGGAGGAGCACATCACAGTGGCGGCTCCGTGGAGGGAGCAGGCCGCGCCGGTCGTCGAGGACCACGCCGAGGTGAGGCGCCCGGCTCGGCTCTGACCGAAGCCGCCGTCACACGTCGTCACCGCGCGTCGTCACCGAGTGCGCGGCTCAGGTGCCGCGTCGCTCGACGACGTCCTGGAGCCTGGTCAGGGTCAGGCCCCAGCCCTGCTCGATGCCCTCACGCTCGTCGTCGTCCTCGAACCCGTCGTGCGTCAGGGTCACCCGGGTGCCGCCCTCACCATCGGCCGCGAAGCGCACGTCGACGTGCGTCTCGTGCCCTCCGTTGAAACCCCAGGTGTGCACCAGCAAGGCCGGCTCGACGACCGCGGAGTAGACGCCCCGCAGAGCGAACCCCGCTCCCATGTCGACCTCGTGGCGCCCGCCCGGTTGCACGTCCAGCCGCGCCGTCGTGCTCAGCGCAGGGTTGGGGCAGTACCACTGCGCGAGCTCGTCGGCGCGCGTCCACGCCTCCCAGACGCGACTGGGTGGGGCGGCATACGACCTCTCGATGACCAATGGCTCGACCATGGGTCCACCCTGCCAGCCACCGGTGTCAGTGCTGCCAGCGAACCGGGAGCCGCTTGACGCCGCGCTGGAAGTTCGACCGCAGCAAGGCCGGGTCGCCCGCCGGCTCGAGCCACGAGGTGCGCGCCAGCACCTCGGCGATCAGGGCCCGCAGCTGCACCCGCGCCAGGTGGGCACCGAGGCAGAAGTGGGGGCCGTGCCCGAAGGCCAGGTGCGCCCGCGCGTCCCGGGCGACGTCGAAGTCGTCGGGGCGGTCGAAGACGGCCTCGTCACGGTTCGCCGACGCGAACGACACGACGACCTTGTCACCCGCCGAGATCGCCCGTCCGCCGACCTCGGTCGCCGTCGTCGCCGTCCGCCGGAACACCATGACCGGTGTCCACCACCGCAACATCTCCTCCACCGCGGTGGGTATGCCGGACGGGTCGTCTCGCAGCGCCCGCTGGGCCTCCGGGTGGCGCAGGAGCGCGATCATGCCGCCCGGTATGCCGTTGCGCAGCGTCTCGTTGCCCGCCACCGCGAAGAGCCAGAAGAGGTTCTCGAACTCCTCGATCGTCACGTGACCGGCGCCGCCCGCGGAGTCGTCGCGATGCGCCATGAGGATCGACATGACGTCGTCGCCGGGTTCCGCGCGTTTCCGCTCACCCAGCGCGGCGGCATACGCGTAGAGGTCGGGCATGCCGGAGCGGCTCCGCGGGTCGGGCATGCGGCCGTCCGCATCGGGCGCGGGACGAAGCGCCGTGGCCGCCGCAGCGAGGTCCGAGCCGCCGCCGGCGTCGTCGAAGGCGGCGCTGACGGCATAGTCCGGGTCCTGCCACCCGATGACGCGGTTCGACCAGTCGAACAACAGCCACCGGTCCTGTGCCGGCACCCCGAGGATGTCGGCGAGAGCCAGCAGGGGCAGGTCGGCAGCGACGTCCTTGGCGAAGTCGCACTCGCTGGGCCCGTCGAGCATGCGGTCGACGATCGCCGAGGCATGGGTCCGGATCTGACCCTCCAGCGCCGCGACAGCCCGTGGCGTGAACGACCGCGCGAGCATCCGCCGGATCCGCGAGTGCTCGGGCGGGTCCATGTTGAGCATCATCCGGCGCACGAACGTCAGGTCCGCGGCTGTCGCCGGGTCGCGGATCTGCGTGCCACCCAGCTGCGAGGAGAAGGTCGCCGGGTCACGCAGCACCCGCGTCACATCGGCGTGGCGCAGCACGAGCCAGTAGCCCGGGCCCTCCGGCCAGCCGGCCTGCTCGGGCTCCTCGACCCGGACGACGCCGTGCTCGCGGCGAAGGTCCGCGAGCACGGCATACGGCACGTCCTCGACATACGTGGCGGGGTCGTGCAACAGCCTTGTCGCCTCGTCGAGGCGCATGTCTCAGCCCTTGAGGAACGACTCGATCACCGTCGCGAGGTTCACGGGTGCCTCGAACATCGGGTAGTGGCCGGCGTTCGCGATGACCTCGACCGTCGCGTTCGGGTAGTACGGCACCCAGCACTGCTCGACGTACGTCTTGCTGAGGGCGGGGTCGTGCTCCCCGACGACGAGGAGCACGGGGAGCTCGCTGCCGTTGACGTCGTCGGCGAAGTCCGGGTTCGCCCATGCCTCGAGGACGTTGGCGAAGGCGTCTCGGGTCGAGGTCGCGAGCGAGAAGTCGGCCATCCAGTTGAGCCAGACGGGCGTGTTGCGGTTGCCCGTGGTGATGTCGATGATCGCGTAGCGGTTGTCGCGGCTGTCAGGCGCGCCCCAGAAGAGGTCGCGGCCGGCGTCGTCGAAGGGGAACGGCGTGCAGCCCACCGGTGCGATGCCGACCAGCGCCTCGACGCGCTCGGGCGCCTTTGCCAGCACCCGCTGGATGAAGGTGCCGCTCATCGAGTGCCCGATGAGGGAGAACCGGTCTACACCCAGCTCGTTGGCGAGGGCGATGATGTCGTCGGCGATCTCGTCGGCCGACTGGTCGCCGGACTCGTGCTTGCGCGCGCCGTAGCCGCGGATGTCGGTGAAGACGTAGGTGAACGCCTCACCGTCGAGGAAGGTGGGGAACAGGCCCCAGCCCTCGGACGACCCGAACCACCCGTGTGAGACGAAGACGGTGCGCGGGCCGTGCCCGACGACGCGGTGCGGAATGCTCATGTCGCTCCTTTGCAGACGATGCAGTCGCTCTCGCCGAGCCTAGGCCAGTTGGCTGCACAAACGACGAGTGGCCACTCCCGCGGGTGCGGGAAGCGGCCACTCGAGGCGTATGCCGTTCAGCGGGTCTCGCGGAAGTCCACGTGGGTGCCCGCCACCGGGTCGAACTTGCGCAGCACGAGCCGGTCGGGGTTGCCCCTGCGGTTCTTGCGAGTCACGTAGCTGTAGCCGGTGCCGGCGGTCGAGCGAAGCGTGACGACGGGGCGCAGGTCGTTGCGCTTGGCCATTGAAGCTCCTCGGTGTGTCATCTGCGGCGGGCCGGACGCCCACCGTGGATGAGAACCATTCTCGACATGCCGGCATTCCCGGGGCCCCGATGTCTGCGGCACCCGCTCAGACGATGTCGTCCAGTGGGCGCAGCTCGTCTGCGTAGGACACCGAGGTGCGCCGCAGCACGCCACTCGACGTGAGGACGTACTGCCCCATGCGCCAGAGCGGGGGCGAGTAGGCGTGGATCGAGACGGACCCGGCATCGCGACCGGTGAGGCGGTGGATGTGCTCGGCACCGAACGAGTAGGCGAGCCCCACCTCGACATCGGTGTGCGCCAGGGGCACCCCGACCGTGAGGTTGTGCTCGACGAGGGCACCCTGCGCGACGGCGACGGCCCCGCACGAGATGTCATGGTCGTGCCAGCCCGTGTCGTTGGCGGGGGTCCAGCAGAGCACCCAGACATCGACGTGCGCATCGCGGTGCAGCGAGACGTAGTGGCGCTTGTCGTCACTGAACGCGACGTGCTCGGCCCAGAGCGAGCGGTCGCGGGCGACCGAGGTCACGAGCTCGAGCAGCTCGGCGGGCTCGAGGTCGCGCGAGGGCAGGTGCTCGAGCGTCACGCCGGACGCCACGTCCTCGTGCCGTACGGCGGCCTGTGCGGGTAGTCCGTCGGGGCGCGGACCAGAGGTCTCGGCGAGTGTGCCGGGAGCGGTTGTCGTCATGGGTTGCCTCCCAGGAGAAGTCGACGTGGGTTGGTGAACTGGATGGAGCCGGCGGCGGCACGACCCATCGCGAGTCCCTCGCTATCGATCGGCTCGCAGTAGGGCCGGTCGCTGCCGAGGACGATGGCGTCGATGCCGAGCGCCCGGGTGAGGGCGTCGACGGCCTGCCGTCCGTAGGACGATGTCTCGACGAAGACGTCGGGGTCGATGCACCGGACCGCTCCCCCTCGCGCGGCAAGCCGCTCGTGGTGCACGGGCGCCAGGCCCGCGCCGGCCGCGAAGCAGATCCGAAGCTCCGGCAGCAGCGGTCGACCGGTCTCGTGCCACGACCACCAGGCGGCCTGCATCTGGGCCGAGTAGTCGACGACTGGTGCCCACCAGGCCGGCAGCCGCGCGGCCTGGTGGGCATCGGTCTGGGCCGCCGGTCCGGGATGGACCAGGACGGGGCGGTTCTCGGCCTCGCAGACTGCGAGCGTCGGGGCCAGCCTCTCGAGCAGGTGGGGAGTCGCGAGCCAGGTTGCCGGGACCTGCAGCCCGACGAAGCCGGTCTGCAGGTGATGCTTCAGCTGCTGCAGGTCAGGGTCCACGAGCGTGACCGACGCCCACGCCGCGAACGGCTCGGGCAGCAGGGCCGCCCCCTCGTGCCACGCCTCCAGCAGCGGCGCGGCCTCCTCGCTCGGCAGCGTCTCGATGTCGAGCGGCGCGGACAGTGAGACCAGGGACAGGCGGCCGGCCGGTTCGAGGCGCGCTCGCCGCCCGGGGTCGTGGTCGTCAGGGTCGACCTGGAACGGGGCCTCGCCGTCCAGGTGCAGCACCCAGCCGTCGAGCCGCGGGGCACTGCGGCGCCGGCGCAGGGCCTCGACGAGCTGGTCGGGCCACAGGTGGCCGTGGACGTCGATCGTGCGTCCGTCACCAGTGCCGCCACCAGTGCCGCGGCTACCGGCGGCACCGGAGCCGTCGAGCAGGTGCGCTTTGGCTCCCGGACGGTCGGTGGGACCCGGGTCCGCAGTGCCGAACAGACCTTCGCCCATCACGTCCTCAATCTGCTTAAGCGGTTCACTGAATCCCTTCAGTGAACCGCTTAACCATGTCGTAGTCAAGAGCTGGTGTCCGCTGTCTCGGATACGTTGTCCCCGTGAACGACCGAGAGCGTCGACCGACCCTCAGCGACATCGCTCGCGAGACGGGCCTGTCGGTCGCAGCCGTCTCGTACGCGCTGCGAGGCCTCCAGGTGCCTGAGGAGACCCAGGTGCGGGTGCGCGAGGCCGCCGACCGGCTGGGTTACGAGGTCAACCCCATCGCGCGCGCCCTCGCCTCGGGTCGGACCGACACCGTCGGGCTGCTGTGCGGGTCGCTGCACGACAGCTGGCAACAGGCGGTCGCTGCCGCGCTCGTCTCGGCCCTGCCCGAGGTGGGGCTTCGCGCGATCATCGTCGACGGGGGTTCGGATCCCGAGCACCAGCTTGCTGAGGCCAGACGGATGGTCAACCAGCGGGTCGACGCCATCATCGTGATGCCGATCGACCCGGCCGAGAAGCAGTGGCGCGACATCTCCGACGCCGTGGCGGTCATCGCGGTCGGCGACGCGCTCCCCGGCGCCGCGCCGGCCGCCCAGATCGTCTACGACAACGACTTCGGGGTGCGCGATGGCCTCATCCGCCTCGCCGACCTCGGCCACCGGCATATCGCCGTGCTCTCACCCAACGACCTGCACACCCCCGACCGCCCCGCGGAGGACGTCGCCCGGCAGGTCAGCCGCGAGCTGGGCATCCGAGTCAGTCTGCACACCTGCGCCTACGACCTCGACTCGGCCAGCGACGTGGCCACGGAGGTGCTGAGGTCGCCCGATGCCCCGACGGCCTTCTTCGGCCTCGCCGACTCGATGGCCTGGGGGGTCTACTCGGCCGCTGCCGAGCTCGGCCTCAGGATCCCCGACGACGTGTCCGTCATCGGGTACGACGACACTCCCGTGTCTCGGCTGCTGCACCCGGCGCTGACGACCTACCGCTGGCCCATGGGTGAGCTGGTCGAGGCGGTGGTCGGCCGCACGCTGAAGGCGATCGAGGGCCGAGGCAGAAGCCGGAGGCTGGTGATCAGCCCCGCCCCGGTCCCGCGCGGCTCGACGGCCCCTCCCCCGTCGTGAGGGAGGGGCGTCGAGCCGAGCAGGGTGGCCGGCTGTGCGCTCAGCTCAGTCCGGCCTTCTGAAGGAACTCGGTCGCGACCTGGTCGGCGTCCTTCTTGTCGATGACGACCTCCTTGACGAGCCCCGCCAGCGTGGAGGTGTCGAGCTTGGCCGACACGGCGTTGAGAGCGGAGGAGACGGTGTCGTTGACCTTCGACTTGGTGATGAGCGGGACGACGTTCTGTGCCGCGAAGAGGAACTTCGGGTCCTGGAGCACGACGAAGCCGTTCGCCGGGATGTTCGGGTCGGTGGTGAACAGGTTGGCAGCCTGGACCTGACCGTTCTTGAGGGCCTGGACCGTGAGCGGGCCTCCCGCGTCGAGCGGCTTGAACTCCTTGAAGGTCAGGCCGTAGATCTTCTTGAGACCCGGCACGCCGGTCTCTCGGGTCTTCCACTCCGGCGGGCCACCGAGGACGAGGTCCTTGGCGACTGGTCCCAGGTCGGCGATGGACGAGAGGTTGTACTTCGTCGCGGTGTCCTTCGTGACGACCACGCCGTCCTTGTCCTCCGCCGCCGACTTGTCGAGCACCGCGAGGCCCGTCGGGAGGGCCGCCTTGAGCTCGTCGTAGACGGCCTGGGAGTCGGTCGCCTTGGCCGACTTGTTGAAGTACTGGTCGAGAACACCGGTGTACTCCGGGACGAGGTCGATGGAGCCGTCCTGCAGGGCCGGGATGTAGGTCTCACGGCTGCCGATGTTGGGCTTGGTCTCGACCTTGACGCCCTTGGCCTCCAGGGCCTTGGCGTAGATGTTCATGAGCAGCTCGGACTCGGGGAAGTTGGCCGAGCCCACCGTGACGGTGCCGCTCGCAGCGGGTGAGCCGGCGTTGGTGGGCTGGTCCAGGGGGCTCCCCCCACCGCTCGAGCCGCAAGCCGCGAGACCGGCCAGAGCCAGTACCGAGACCGACGTGAGAACCGTCTTGCTGTGCTTCATACTCTTCTCTTTCCTGTGGGCGCTGACCAAAGGGATCAGTTGACCGTGCCGACCGTGACGGTCGTGGTCGTGAGTGAGTCTGATGTGGACCGAGCCGCGGCACGACCACGGCCCGAACGGAACCTACCGGTGACTCCGCGTGAGACGACAAGCCGCTGGATGACGGCGGCCACCAGGTCGATGGCGAGCGCCAGCGCCGCGACGAGCACGGCTCCGGATGCCATCTGGGGATAGTCGCGGACGGCGAGCCCGTCGATGAGGAAGCGGCCGAGCCCGCCGAGACCCGCCGTGGCGGCGATGGTCGCGGTGGCGACGACCTGCAGCAGGGCCGAGCGCAGTCCCGAGAAGATGAGCGGGAGCGCGCACGGCACCTCGACCTTGAACAGCACCTGCCACCCGCGCATCCCCATCCCGCGCGCGGCATCCCGGGCGGCGGGGTCGACCTCGTCGATCCCGGCATACGTGCCCGCAAGGATCGGGGGGATCGCCAGCACGATGAGGACGATGAGGCTCGGGAGCAGGAACGCGAGGTCGCCCGAGAGGCTCGGTCCGAGCCACAGGACGATGAAGTAGAGCAGGCCGAGGGTCGGGATGGCCCGGGCGAAGCCCGAGATGTTGACGACCGCGAACTTGCCGCGCCCGGTGTGGCCGACCCACATGCCGGCCGGGATCGCGATGATCGCCGCGATGCCCGTCGCGAGGAAGACGTACTGGATGTGCTCGAAGAGCCGCTGGACGATGTCGCCGCGGTTGGCCGGGTCCGTGAGCCAGCTGATGATGTCGTTGATCATGAGGCGGTCCTCGCTCGGGCCCAGGGGGTGAGCAGCCAGGTGATGACGACGATGATGACGTCGAAGAGCAGCGACAGCACGCCGCACGCGATGATGCCGGTGACGATCGGTGCGAAGAAGTCGCGGTTGAAGCCGTCGGTGAACAGCGAGCCGAGCTGCTCGACCCCGATGATCGCCGCGACGCTCACGATGCTGACGTTGCTCACTGCGGCCACGCGCAGCCCGGCCGAGATGACCGGCACGGCCAGCGGTAGCTCGACGCCCAGCAGCCGCCGGACCGGGCGGTACCCCATCGCGTTGGCGGCGAGCCGCACGTCGTCAGGCACCGCGCCGAGCCCGTCGGCGACCGTCCGGACGAGCAGCGCCACCGTGTAGATCGTCATGGCGACGAGCACGTTGTTGGGGTCGAGGATCTGCGTGTGCAGGATGCCTGGCAGCAGGATGAACACTGCCAGCGACGGCAGCGTGTAGAGCAGGCCGGTGCCGATGATGAGCGGCGGGTAGAGCCACGAGTAGCGGCGGGCCAGCCAGCCGACGGGCAGGGCGATGAGCAGGCCGAGCAGCAGCGGGACGCCGGCGAGGTAGGCGTGCTCGACGAACAGGTCCCACACGTCGTCGATGTGCGAGGTGAACCAGTCCATCAGTCGACACCGGCCTCCGACACGGCGCCGACGCTCTGCGCCGGCGCTTCGCGTTGGCTCACCGCGGCCGCCTCGATGGGCTCGATGAGGTCGCGAGCGCGAACCGTGCCCACGAAGGCGCCGTCCGGCCCGACGATGACGCCCCGGCCCGAGGGCGCGGACAAAGCCGCGTCGAGGGCCTGCCGCAGCGAGCCCTCGGTCGAGCCGACCGTGCCTCCGCGGTGCAACGCCTCGGTGGTCACCGGCCCGCGCAGACCTGCCTGCTCGACCCATCCGAGCGGGCGTCGCTGATCGTCGAGCGCGAGCACCCACGGGTCGCTGGTGACCGCGCGGACCTCCGCCTCCGACGCCCCGAGGCGGGTGGTCGGCTCGGACATGGTGGGGAACGGCGCGCTGCGGAAGCCGAGCGTGCGATAGCCGCGGTCGCGCCCGACGAAGTCGGCGACGAAGTCGTCGACCGGGCGGGCCAGCAGCTCCTCCGGCGGTGCGAGCTGGGCCAGCTTGCCACCGACCCGGAGCACCGCCACCTGGTCGCCGAGCTTGATCGCCTCGTCGATGTCGTGGGTGACGAAGACGATCGTCTTGCCGATCTCGCCCTGGAGCCGGAGGAACTCCTCCTGGAGCTGGTCGCGCACGATCGGGTCCACAGCGCTGAACGGCTCGTCCATGAGCATCACCGGTGGGTCGGCCGCCAGCGCGCGCGCCACCCCGACTCGCTGCTGCTGGCCACCGGAGAGCTGCGACGGGTAGCGCTTCGCGAACGACTGGGGCAGACCGACGCGGTCCATCAGCTCGAGCGCCCGGCTGGTCGCCTTCGCGCGGTCCCACCCGAGCAGCAGGGGCACGGTCGCGATGTTCGCGACGATGGTCTTGTGCGGGAACAGGCCCGCGTGCTGGATGACGTAGCCGATCCCGCGGCGCAGCTCGGCGCTGTCCATGGAGGACGTGTCACGGTCGTCGACCATGATCCGGCCGCGAGTGGGCTCGATCATCCGGTTGATCATGCGCAGCGACGTCGTCTTGCCACAGCCGGACGGGCCGACGAGGACGGTGATCTTTCCGGTGGGCGCGGTCAGGCTGAGCGCGTCGACGGCGACGGTGCCGTCGGGGTACTCCTTGGTCACCGACTCGAAACTGATCATCGGCTGGTCACCTCACTGGTGTCGTGGGTCGGGAACAGGGTGCGCGCGATCGTTCGAGCCTCCGCGGCGACGGCCTTGCCGACGTCACGGCTTCGTTCTGGGTCTAGACGATAGGAGGGACCGACGACATTGAGGGCTCCCGCAACGCCTCCGATCCACGTGATGGGAGCAGCGATGGCCGTCACGTCCTCCTCAACACTCGAACGCACGACCACGTAGCCCCATTCCGGCGTGCGCCCCTGCAGGACGGCGCCGATGGCCGTGGTCTCCAGTGGGACGGTGCGCCCGACCCACCCCGCGTGTCGAATCGAGTACGTACCCTCTGCCATCGCGATGTAGACGGCCCGGTCCGGACCGCTCGTGATGGCGAGATAGGTCGACTCGCCGCAGCGGGTGCACAGCCGCTGCAGCGCCGGCTCCGCCGCCTTGATCATCTGGTTGCGCCCGAGGGCCGCAGCCCCGAACCGGAACGAGAGCGCTCCGGGATGGAAGTCGCCTCCCGGATCGCGACTCACGAAGTCGAGAACCTCGAGAGTGCGAAGGAGCCGGAGGGCGGTCGTCGGGGACAGCCCGACGGCCCGAGCACACTCGGACAGGCTCGTCGGCGCCGACTCGCACACGTGGGCGAGCAGCCCGAGCGCACGCTCGACAGAACGGGTGGATGAAGGGCCGCTCGTCGACGATCGCGCTGCGTCGGCATTCGGCTCCGGATGTGCGGCGGCTCGCCCTGGCTCAGGGCGGCCTGCGGGCCGCACTGCGGTGGACTGCTCTGGTCGTGTCATCGGTGACACCTCGTCGCGCCGTCGCGCCTGAGTCTGGCTGGTCAGTCTGGCTGGTCACTCTGGATGGCAGCTGCCGGATGGTGAATCCGGAAGTCAACCTGGGACGGTCAAGGGCTTTCATTGTGTGGCATTCCCTTGCTGCCTAGTGGCAGTCTGGCACAGTACACCTCACGCGCGACACCCTTTGGCTCAGGAAATCTCATCCAGGATCTCGAGGACCACACATGACCATCACGCTGACCGGCCGGAGCCTCACCGTCGAGGCCATCGAGTCGCTCGGCGCCGGGACGTCCTTCGACGTCGACGCCAGTGCGGCATACACGGTGGGCCAGGGTGCCGAGGCGGCCCGGCAGGCCGCCCGGCTCCGGCCCGTCTACGGTCGCACCTCGGGGGTCGGCGCGAACCGCGACCAGGCGACCACGTCAGCCAACCCCGGGCGGGCGCTCCTGCGCAGCCACGCCGCAGGGTTCGGTGACACGTTCCCCGCGGCGACTGTCCGCAGCGCCTTGGTCGTCCGCGTGAACCAGCTGCTCTCCGGGGCCTCAGGGGCCACCCCCGCCCTGCTCGGCGCCCTCGTCGGCGCGACGCGAGGCACCGACGCCGAGCTTCCTGTCGTCCACCGTCGCGGCTCCGTCGGGACCGGGGACCTGACCGCCCTCGCCGAGGTCGGCCTGACCCTCCTCGGCGAGCGGCCCCGGGCCGACGGGACGGTGAGTCCGGCCGTCGACTTCGACGAGGCCGACGCGCTGCCGCTCATGTCGAGCAGTGCCTTCACCCTCGCGGAGGCGGCGCTGGGCTGCTTGGAGATCCGCCGGCTCGCGGACGTCGCGACGAGGGTCTGCGCCCTCTCGTTCGTGGCGCTGCGGGGCAACCCCGAGGCCTTCGGCCCGGCGGTGCAGCGCGTGACGCCGTTCCCGGGCGCAGTCGCCGTGGCCGCCACCGTCCGCGGCCTGGTTGAGCCGCAGGCCGGCGACCCCGCCCAGCTGCAGGACTTCTTCGGGCTGCGCACCTTCCCGCAGGTGCACGGACCGCTGGTCGACCGTCTCAACGACCTGCGGGACGTCGTCGAGACGCTCGTCAACGCGGGCAGCGAGAACCCAGCCGTCGTGGGGCACAACCCGCCCGAGGTTGCCCATCATGGCGGCTTCCACCAGGCCTACCTCGCCCTCGCCGTCGACTCGGCCCTGCTGGCGCTGGTCGGCTCGGCCCACACCTGCGCCTCGCGCCTCGCTCACCTGCTGACCGATCCCGCGACCGGTCTTCCGCGTTTCCTGGCCGGACCGGAGGCCGGCTCGTCCGGCCTGCTCATCCTCGAGTACGACGCCGCCTCGGCCATGGCGCTGCTCCGCGATGCAGCCGCCGCCCCACGGTCGGTGCAGTGGGCGACGGTCTCCGCCGGTGTCGAGGACGGCGCGAGCCACGCCAGCGCCGCCGCTGCCCGGCTCGGTGACGCCGCCGGCGCCTACCGGCAGCTCATCGCCCTCGAGCTCGTGACCGCGGTCCGTGCGCTGAGGATGACCGGCCAACCGGTCATCGGCGAGCTCGCAGACCTGGTGCAGCGCTGCTGGGACCTTGCCGGCGAGCCGGACGACCACGACCTCGCCCCCGCCGTCGAGGCGGCGGGCCGCATCGTCGACCAGCTCGCCGCGGAGGCGACGCACCACGGCGCGTGAGGACCGCGCCTGCCCCCTGGTCGGGCGAGCGGCCCCGTCACAGCTCGTATGCCGTCAGATGTCGATCGTGACGCCGCCACCGTGCACGAGGCGGGCGACCACCGCCCCGATGGGGCCGGACCGCGGCTCGCCCGACCCACCGAGCTCGGTCGCGAACGTGGCCGCCACGATGTCGGTGACGAGCACCGTCCACAGGTGTGCGCGGACGAGCATCGCGTGATCCGAGCGCGCGACGCGCACGAGCGACGCGTCGAGGCCGTCGGCCTGCATCTTCTCCACCCGCTCGCGGCTGCGGGACAGCCCGCAGATGATGTCCCGGTCACCGTGGATGAGCACCGTTCGGCGCCCGTCGGACGGCACGGGGTCGCTCGGCTCGATCCACGGGGCGAGGCCGATCACGAGGCGGACGTCCTCCTCGTCACCGACGTGCATCGACACCCGGCCACCCATCGAGTGACCTACGAGGACGATCGGCACCCCGGGGTAGGTCGCCCGCACCTGCCTGAGCGCCCAGCGCGCGTCGTCCACAGGCATGGCCGACTCGCCGTTCCAGCCGCGGACCCGGAAACGCAGCCGGGCGACCGCGAGCGGCCCTGGCACCTTCTTCAAGGCCCTCGCGAACGGCACGAGCCGCGCGACGTTGTGAGACCACGGGTGGTTCGGCTCGAACCCCTCGATCGCGCCACCGTGCATGACGAGCGCGACGGCGCCGGCGTGCTGGGGGCGGGCGTCCCACGACAGCGCGGCCAACGGCATACGGCTCGGGTCGTCGGGAGGGGCTGCGGCTGAGGACTGGTCAGGGGACGACGTCGCGCTCACACCTTGGTGCGGTGGAAGTTCTTGAACGACCGGCTGGCCGTCGGCCCGCGCTGCCCCTGGTAGTGCGAGCCGTATGCCGCTGAGCCGTAAGGGTTCTCGGCGGGCGAACTGAGGCGGAAGAAGCAGAGCTGCCCGATCTTCATGCCCGGGTAGAGCACGATCGGCAGGGTCGCCACGTTGGAGAGCTCCAGCGTCACGTGACCCGAGAAACCGGGGTCGACGAACCCGGCCGTCGCGTGGGTCAGCAGGCCGAGACGGCCCAGCGAGCTCTTTCCCTCGACCCGCGCCGCCAGGTCGTCTGGCAGCGTCACCGTCTCGAGCGAGGACCCGAGGACGAACTCGCCCGGGTGCAGCACGAAGACGTCCTCCTCGGACTGCACCTCGACCAGCCGGGTCAGCTCGGGCTGCTCCGCCGCCGGGTCGATGTAGGGGTACTTGTGGTTGTCGAACAGGCGGAAGTACTTGTCGAGGCGCACGTCGATGCTCGACGGCTGGACCATCGCGGGGTCCCAGGGGTCGAGCACGACGCGGCCGGCGTCGACCTCGGACCGGATGTCCTTGTCGGAGAGCAGCACGGGGTCGAGGCTACCGCGCCCGCCCGTCGACCTTCCGCGACGTCGGTGGCTGCCCCTACGTTGGGGCGATGACAGTGGGGACGAACGGAGCGGACGACGAGACCGATGGCGTGGCCGACCTGGTGCGCCAGTTCCAGCGGCTCGTGCACCGGATGATGCAGGCTCTGCCGGACGACGGGCCACCCGGCGCCGCGCTCGAGCCGGTGCTCTCGGAGCATCTCGGCGTGTCGGTCGTGGGACTGCCTGTGGTCACCGAGCCCGTGCCGCCCCACCGCGGGGTCGACGCCGACATCGCGCTCACCCTGCTGGCCGACGAGGATCCGGACGCGCGGCTCATCGGCCTCGCGGGCGACATGCGCCACCACATGACGCTCGGCGACCTGCTGCAGTTCGGCGGTCATGGGCCCGTGCGCATCGGCCAGGTCGACTACCTCCAGATGGACACCGGCCCCGGGCCCGAGGACCGTCGGCAGGTCGTGACGTCGGGGATCCGGCTCTTCACGCATCTCGGTCAGCCGGTCGTGGTCAGGGTCCAGGGCCGCAACCCGCACTACGGCCGCGAGACCGGCCTGGTCGAGGTCATCGCAGCGGAGCGCGCGGTGAGCGAGGCGCTCATCGCCCGGATTCGACAGCTGATGGACGAGCACAGTGTCATCCGCGGCAAGGTCGTCACCCTCGCCGAGGACCCGTACGGCATGGGCATGGCCGGGATCACCTTCCTCGCGCGGCCCACCCTCGACCGCGCCGATGTCGTGCTGCCGGACGGCACGCTCGACCGCGTCGGCAACCATGTCATCGGCATGGGCGCCCATCGTGAGCGCCTGCGCGCCCACGGCCAGCACCTCAAGCGCGGCATCCTGCTCTACGGCCCGCCCGGCACCGGCAAGACGCACACCGTGCGGTTCCTCGTCGGCGCGGCTCCGGAGTCGACCGTCGTGCTGCTCGCGGGCGGCTCGCTGCGACACATCCATGCGGCGGCCAAGATCGCGCGAGCGCACCAGCCGTCCATCGTCGTGCTCGAGGACTGCGACCTCGTCGCCGAGGACCGGTCGCTCGGGATGGGGACCTCGCCGCTGCTCTTCGAGGTGCTCGACGCCCTCGACGGGCTCGACGCGGATGCCGACGTCGCCTTCGTCCTGACGACCAACCGGGTCGAGGACCTCGAGGTCGCGCTCGCGCAGCGGCCCGGCCGCGTCGACCTCGCCGCCGAGATCCCGCTGCCCGACCTGCAGGGCCGGCTCGCCCTGCTGCACCTCTACGGCGGCCACCTCTTCGGCGCCGAAGCCCGGTCCGCGGCGGCGGCCCGCTCCGAGGGCACCACTGCGTCCTTCGCCAAGGAGCTGGTCCGGCGGGCCGTGCTCGCCGCGGCCGTCGCCGACGAGCCGCCCACCGACGACCACCTGGGCCTCGCCCTCGACGAGCTGCTGTCCGACACCGAGCGGCTGACACGCAGCCTGCTCGGTGTCGGCGCCGGCATGGCCGGCTGGGGTCCCGACGGGCCGCAGGGTGGCTGGGCAGGCGAGCCGGACGGCATACCCGTGGGTCCCGGGCCGCTGACCCGGCCGCCCAGGGGTCGGTGGGCCACGACGTCGTTCGGCTGGTTCGGCCCTCCGCCTCCGGGGGTCCAGATGCCGTCACCCGAGCCCTGAGGCGCGGTGGCGGGTGAGTCGGGGCCCGACGGCGGCGAGGCCAGGTCTGCGGCCAGGCCAGGTCTACGGGCGGGCCGTGCGTCAGCGGGTGAGCCCGGGTCAGCGGGTGAGCCCGGGTCAGCGGGGTGAGGCCGGGTCAGCGGGGTGAGCCCGGGTCAGCCGGCGAACTCGCGCACCGGTAGGCCGGGCACGTCGACGCGCACGCGGAAGACGGCGCCGGCCTCGGGCTCGGGATCGTCCAGGTTCTCGCGCGAGGTCGTCAGGTAGAGCGTGCGCAGGTCCTCGCCTCCGAACGTGCACGCGGTGACCAGTCGGACCGGGAGCTCGACGTCGGCCAGGACCTGCGCGGCCGGCGAGTAGCAGCGCACTCGGCCCGCCCCGTTGAGCGCCACCCAGACGTTGCCTGCGCTGTCGACCGTGAGACCGTCCGGGTTCCCTTCGTCATCCGGACGAGAGCCGGGTCCGTGGAACGGGCGCTGGTTCGCCAGCTCCCCGTCGACGATGTCGAACATGTCGGTCCCGGCGGGGGTGTCGTTGTAGTAGGCGAGCCGACCGTCGGGCGAGAAGTCGAGCCCGTTCGAGATGGTCACATCGGGCAGCACGACCTCGACGGTTCCGTCGGGGTCGACGCGGTAGAGCCGCGCCCCGCCCGGGGTGCGGTCGTAGGCCATCGAGCCGCAGTAGAGACGGCCGAGCGGGTCGATGCCGCCTTCGTTCATGCGCACGCCGGGGTCGTCCCACAGCGTGAGCCAGGGCTCCGGCATCGAGGCGACGTCGTCTGCGCGCGCGAGACCCCGCTCGGTGCCGACGATCCACCCGCCGTTGCTGCGCGGGCGGATGAACGCGGCGACCTCACCGACGTGCATCCGCTCGACGCGCCCCGTTGCGTCGAGGCTCAGCACGTCCCCGGCGAGCAGGTCTACCCAGCGCAGCCCGCCCCAGGTCGGCGACCACACGGGACCCTCACCGTGGTAGCAGAGCGGGTCGGTGACCTGCTCGGCCACGAGCCGGGTCTCGGCGATGTCTTCGGGCTTGTCATCGGTCATGTCAGCTCCACTGTCAGAACCAGCGTCAGAACCACTGTGGTGTCTCGAGGTCAGCTCCACCAGACGCCGACGTAGTGGTGCCCCTCGGGGATCTGCGGTGCGTCGACCAGCCACTCGATCGTCAGGGCCGGGCCTCCGCTGGGCTGGGGCTCCGCGGTGGCGATGATCCCATCGACCTCACGCGGCATCAGGGTGGTGATCACCGCGACCCCGCTGGCGTACGGCCACTCGTCCGCCGGGTAGGTCTGGAACTCCAGGCGGTCGAGCTCGACGCGGACATCGTGGACGTCGGGGCGCTCACGCAGGTCCAGCAGGGTTCGGCGGACGTCGTCGAGCAGGACGTCATCGGCGCGGTCCGGGGCGATGCACCACTCGCAGTCGTTGCCGTCGAAGAACTGCTCGAGGGTCACAGCCACCTGCGACTGTGCTCCGCCTCGGGATCGGACGTGGTCGATGAAGGCGGCCTGCTTGTCGTTGTCCATGGCGTGTGGAGGTCCTCGGGACGACTCTCGTCGGTCGGTGATCGGCGATGGCTCGGCGTCGGCTACACTGACGCCGCGTGCCGCCTCAGGCTCACCCCACATCGTGTGTTGCGACCTCGGCGGCGGCCCGTGCGAGCGTAGCTCAATGGTAGAGCGCCAGCTTCCCAAGCTGGATACGCGGGTTCGATTCCCGTCGCTCGCTCCACGCCGAAGCCGCTGGTCAGGACACGTTTCCCGGCCAGCGGCTTCGCCCTTGTGGCCGCTGCCGCGCCATCGCGTTCACCACAAACGACCACATGGTCGCGTGTGGGCTGAACCAGCGAGCTGAGCCCACAACAACCCGCCGACTGGTCGATAGTTGTGGCCCCTTCGGCCACGCGAGTCATGGACTGGCCGGTCAAGATGGCAACCCCAAGAGTCCTGAGGTTCTCACCTGCGGCATACCGCTGGGTTGCGCGCTCGCCCAGGGGATCGGTGCCTCGGACGTCCAGAGGCACCGATCCGGGTGATGGGTGGATCAGTAGATGGTGACGCCGTATGCGTTCGCTGCTTCCCGCACGGGCTGGAAGAACGTGGTGCCACCCGAGGTGCAGTTGCCGCTGCCGCCGGACGTGAGACCGAGCGCCTTGGTGCCGTCGTAGAGCGGGCCACCGGAGTCGCCGGGCTCGGCGCAGACCGTGGTCTGGATCAGACCCGAGACCGTGCCGCCGCCCTGGTAGCGGACCGTGACGTTGAGGGCGGTCACGGTGCCGGAGTGCGTGCCGGTCGTCGAGCCGGTGCGTCGGACGGACTCGCCCACGAACGGGTCGGCGACGGCATACCCACCGGGGTGCGACAGGGAGAGGTTGTCATAGCGCACGAGCGCGTAGTCGTTGCCAGGGAAGCTGTAGTTGATCGTGGGGCCGATCAGCGTGGTGTGCCCCGCGTTGGTGTACCACGTCTTGGCGACCTTGCCGCAGTGGCCGGCGGTGAGGAAGTAGAAGGTGCTGCCCTGGACGACATTGAAGCCGAGTGAGCAGCGGTAGCGACCGCCGTAGATCGCTCCACCGGCCGCGACGAGCGGCCGGAAGGCGCCCGCTACGCGCTCGACCCGGACCGCCGCTGCGTTGGTGCCCGCGGCCTTCCTCAAGGTCGCGACGTCGGCGGCAGAGACAGTGCTGTCTGCTGTGACGACGACCTGTCGGGTCGCCGAGTCGGTGTACCAGGCGATACCGCGCACGCCTGACCGGTTGACCGCCTGGCTGACTCCGGAGAGCTGGCTGTCACTGGGACCACCGGGGGCCGCCGGGGCAGCAGCAGGTAGGAGCAGCGCCGAGGCTGCGGCGAGTCCAGCGCCGGCTGCGAGCAGCCGGGCGGCTCTACGGGACAGGCGGCTGTGGTGGAGCGATGGTGTCGACACGGATCCTCCTCGGGGCTGTGCAACGAGCTGGGTGGGTCGAGGGTCGGCTCCGCAAGCGCACCGCGTGCGACGCGGGGCAGGCTCTCCGTCGCCCACTGTGACACAGAAGCGCCCATCGCGAACCTTGAAACACTCGCCAGTGGACACCACCGGACACGGAAGCCATTCCATTCGTCCACGACCAGGGAACCGCTCAGCACGCTCCCAGTCGTCCGCGCAGTCTGTGAGAAAGCTCAGAGACAATTGGCCACAGGGCTACTATTCGGACCTAGTGAACAGTATGCTGAACTGATCCTGAGCATTTGCCGATATCAACCTGGGGAAACCCGACGAATGCCTTTCTTCGGCGTTCAACGCTAAATGGCAGGATATAGGCCGACGAATCTGGATCCCCTTGCATAGCAGTCGATTCAACAGGATCCAGGAGGCTGGCAAAGCCTCACAGTCTCGGCACATCAGGCTCATTGTGCGGAGTGGTTCTTGACGGGCAAATGCCGCCCGATTCTGCGTTTTCCCACGGCCCGTCCACCCCTGGTCATACCTTGATAGACGGACGTGCTGGACGGGGTGCCGGATTCGTCTGTCAGGCGCCGATGTCAGCCGTGGCCGCAACGTGCCTCTGCACGATCCGCTCCGGATCGGGGGCCGGGATACCGGTTCAAACAATTGGAGACACCATGAACGGTTCATGGCTCATGTCTCGAGGGCGGCCCGATTCCGGGCCGAACGGGAAGGCGCCACGGCTGCGTCGACGGACCACGGCCATGGTGGCCGCCGCCACGCTCGCCCTGACCGGCTACGTCGCGACGTCGGCGAGCGCCAACCTCCCGGGCAGCACCTTCGAGGGCAACGACGGCAACCTCGTCGTCAACACGTCAGGCAACACCGACTGGAACAACGTCTCAGGGCGCGCCCTCGGCGTTGACATCGCCAACTCGCAGGCAGACAACGCCTTCGGCAACGGCGCCAAGGAGGATGTCGCCTCGACGACCATCGTCGACGGCTCGATCCCGCCGAACAAGAACAACCTCAGCCGCTTCTACGAGGCGAACGAGCAGCTCGGCAACGGCGACATCATGCTCTACCTCGGGTGGGAGCGGCTGGTCAACATCGGCAACGCCAACCTCGACTTCGAGATCAACCAGAAGACGACCGCCGGGTGGACCAGCTCTACGCAGGGCCCGATCACGATCAACCGAACGGCCGGCGACCTGCTCGTCACCTATGACTTCGGCGGCTCGGGGAACCCGACGCTGGGTCTCAACACATGGGTGACCACGGGCTCGACCAGCCAGTGCTTCTCGTCCAACTCGCTGCCGTGCTGGGGCAAGCACGTGAACCTTTCGGGGACGAACTCCGAGGGTGCCGTCAACTCGGTCAGCATCAGCGACACCATCGGCTCCAACAACGTGCTCGGTGGGCCGAACCAGCCCGGTACCCTCACCGCTGGGCTGTTCGGTGAGGCGGCCATCAACCTGACCGCGGCCGGCGTCTTCCCGCCTGGCGTGTGCGAGGCCTTCGGCAGCGCGTTCGTCAAGAGCCGCTCGTCGTCGTCGTTCACCGCCGAGCTCAAGGACTTCATCGCGCCGGTGGGCGTCTCGATCAGCAACTGCGGGTCGATCACGATCAACAAGGTCACCCAGAACGCACCCGCGGGCGACAACACGACGTTCAGCTACACCACGACCGGCACCGGCCTGTCCGACTTCGGCCTCAAGAGCGGCGGCACCAAGCTGTTCTCGCCGCTCAACGCCGGTTCCTACTCGGTCACCGAGGGCACTCTCCCGGCCGGCTGGGACCTCAACAACCTGACGTGTGACACCGCGAGCGGGGTCACCATCGACAAGGCCAGCGCCAAGGTGTCCATCAACCTGGCCACCGGCGAGAACGTGAGCTGTACCTACACGAACCACTTCACGAACAGTCCAGGCATCGTGACGTCGGCAACGACGCCGGTGAATGTCGGAGCGACGGTCCATGACACCGCGACGCTCTCGGGCGCCTCGTCCGGTGCGGGCGGATCGATCACGTTCAAGCTCTACCCGACCAACCAGTGCACGGCCGGTTCAGAGGTCTTCACCAACACCCAACCGGTGAGTGGCAACGGAAGCTACACGTCGGGCAACTACACGACGACCGCCGTGGGGAGCTTCTACTGGATCGCCTCGTACAGCGGCGACGCCAACAACAACGCCGTCAGCGGAGCGTGCAAGGACTCCGGTGAGCTCAGCGTCGTCAACCCGTTCACTCCGACGATCGTCACGCACGCGACCGACTCGATCGTGGTGGGCAACACCGTCCACGACGTGGCGACGCTCTCCGGCGCGACGACCGACGCCACGGGCAACGTCACGTTCACCCTCTACAGCGACAACAAGTGCACCGTCCAGGTGTTCACCGACTCGCAGACGGTGAACGGCAACGGCGACTACACCTCGAGCAGCTTCACTCCGGCCACTGTCGGCACGTACTACTGGATCGCGAGCTACAGCGGCGATGCCAAGAACACGGCCGCGACCGGCAAGTGCGGCGACGCCAACGAGGCGAGCACCGTCATCCAGACTGCCCCGGGCATCGCGACCCACGCGACGGCGTCCATCACGATCGGCGCCTCGCTCAGCGACAGCGCGACCCTGTCCGGTGGCCTGGCGCCGACGGGCACGATCACCTTCAAGCTGTACCCGACCAACCAGTGCACGCCGGGGTCCGAGGTCTTCACCAACACTGTTCCGGTGAGCAGCGGCAACGGCACCTACCCGACGAGCGCGAGCTTCACGCCGACCACGGTGGGGAGCTACTACTGGATCGCCACGTACAGCGGTGACACCAACAACGCCGCGGCAGCAGGCACCTGTGGCGACACCGGCGAGGTCAGCGTCGTCAACCAGGCGCACCCGCAGATCAGCACCACGGCAACCCCGTCGGTGACGATCGACTCGACCATCTCCGACGTCGCTCACCTGACAGGTGGGGTTGCCCCGACCGGGACGATCACGTTCCACCTGTTCAGCGACAACGCCTGTCAGAACGAGATCGTTGCGGCCCAGAGCGTGAAGAACGTGACCGGCAACGGCGACTACCTGTCCGACGCCTACACCCCGACCGCGGTCGGCACCTACTACTGGATCGCCGTCTACAGCGGGGACACCAACAACGCTGGTGCGACCGGAGCCTGCGGTGACCCCAACGAGTCCAGCACGGTCAACAAGGGTCCGGCCAGCCTGACCACCACGCAGACGCTGCGCCCGCAGGACGCGGTCAACGTCGTCTCCGGGGTGGGCGGCACGCCGTCGGGCACCGTCACGTTCTCGCTGTTCGACCCGAGCAACCAGACGTGCGCGGCAGCCGGCTCCGCACCGGTCTACACCGAGACGGTTCCGCTCAACCTGTCCGGATCGGCAGTGACCAACAACAGCTCGTTCACGATCAGCAGCGCCACCTCGTCGCAGTACAAGTGGCTCGTCAGCTACTCGGGCGACGCCAAGCACCTCGGCATCACCGGGAAGTGCGGCGACGAGAACTTCACGCTGTCGATCGACAACGGAGGCACGGTCACGAGCCCGTGACCTGACTCCCGGCACTGCGTGCCGAGCAGCCGTATGCCGTGTGGCACACCTCTCCCCACACCACACGGCATACGGCCGGCCCGGGCAACGCGCCGGTGCAGACAGAAGGCGGACCCGGCAGCCATGGCTGTCGGGTCCGCAGATCCGGTACGCCTGCGGGTCACGGAGGCTCAGACGAAGCTGCCGAAGCCCCTGGAGACGAGGACTCGGGTGGACAGGCCGCCCGTGCCGTTGCCCTTGTAGACGTAGAGGTAGCCGTTCGGGGCCAGGGCGAGCAGGTCGTTGCGCCGGTCGCCGGTGAAGTCGCCCATGCCCGCGAGCTGCGCGAACGCGTTCCAGCCCTTGCTGGTGCCGATCTGCTTCCTGTAGCGGAAGCCCCCGGCGCCGTTGCCGGCGTAGAGCCAGAGCGTGCCGTCCGTCTTGCGGGCGACGAGGTCGTTGCGGCGGTCACCGTCGAGGTCACCGACGCCAACGACGCTGCTGAAGGACTGCCAGCCGCTGCCGATCTTCTTCGGCGCGGAGAAGCTCGCCCAGTCCTTGTTGGACCAGAGATACATGTCGCCGCTGTCGGTGATGGTCAGCACATCGGCCTTGGCGTTTCCGTTGAAGTCACCTGGCGTCACGATGTGCCGGTAGGAGTTGAACCTCGACGACGTGATCGAGTTGAAGGCGGTGAGGCGGTTGCCGTTGTAGGCCCACCACGACTCGTCCCACCCGGTGTAGGCGACCGAGAGGAGGTTGCCGCCGAAGAAGTCCTCGGTCGGCCTGGCGAGGGCGGGCAGCAGGGTGCGCACGTCAGCCAGGCCGGACCCGACCTTCGTGCCGCCGGAGATGCCGCCGACGCCGTTGCCGCGGTAGATGTAGGCGACGTTGCTCCGGGTCACACCGATGATGTCGGCCCGGCCGTCGTTGCTGACGTCGCCGGTGATGAAGAGCCGCTGCACCGCGCGCGGTGTCGCCTTGGCTACGCGTGCCGGGCCGAGGCCCACCGCGTTCCGCGCGCGGACGGAGAAGCTGTACGCCGTGTTGTTGGTCAGACCGGGGACGGTGATGGCCACCGCGGCGGGACTGGCTGTGTAGGACTTGCCGCCGGGCGACACGGTGATCGTGTAGCCGGCGAGTGGGCTGTTGCCGAGGTCGTCCGGAGGGTTCCACTCCACCCGCGCCGATCCGCTGTGCGGGATCGCGCCGGCATAGGACGGCGCCGTCGGCGCGGCGGCGACGTCGACGTCGAGCGCGGCAAGGTCGAACGTGTGCGTGGACGGACAGGTCCGGTTGCAGTGGAGCGCGCCGCCACGCTGGTAGACGCTGTAGTTGCCCGCCTTGTCGATGAGAGTCACCTCGCCGACGGTCCACCTGCCGTTGCTGACCTGGGGCACCACGCCTGAGGCGACCCCGGTGCTCGTGGGCTTGGCCACGAGATCCCATGCGAACGGGCTCTGCCAGCTGGCTGACGAGTCGTACCGGATGGTGATGCTGTCGAGGTCGGGCTCGGACACCCCATACGCGATCGTTGCGGCTGCGCCGCTGACGAGGAGCTTCTTCGGAACGGCGATGCTGGACAGGACCGGCGAGCTGAGGTCCAGGGGCGAGCCGGTCACCGTGACCGTCGTCGTCCTGAACGGCAAGGTGTGCGTGGTCGGGCCCACGCTGCCCGGCGGCGACAGCACCACGGACCCCGTGTCTCGGTACGTCGCGGAGTTGCCCGGGAGGTCATGGATCACGACCGACTCCAGCCAGTACGAGCCATCAGGCACCGTCGAGGGCACAACGCCGACCAGCGACCCGTATGCCGTCGGGAGGCCCCGTAGCTCGAAGCCGTAGCGGCCGTTGGTGAAGACGGCGGAAGCCGACGACTCCGGGAACACCACCGGCGGATGTGCCTCGTCGACGCCGAGGTCGAGGCGCACGCTCTCTCCGACCGAGGCCGTCGGTGTGGCGAGCGCGATCGACGTCACGACAGGCGTGTCGTTGTCCGGCGTCGAACCCGTGATGGCCAGCGAGACGTCGAAAGAGAGCCCGTGCACCGCGCCGGGGCACTCGGGCACGCAGGTCATCGAGCTCGGCCAGTACGTCGTGCGGTTGCCCGATGCATCCGTGATGGTCAGGACGGTCAGCTTGGTGGAGACATTGGCCAGCCCGTCGGGCACAGCCGTCGACGACTGGCCCGTCAACGGCAGCTCGTGACCGAAGTCCCACTCGGTCCGGCGCCCGGCAGCGTCGATGAAGGAAGCCACGATCGACACGGTCGTCGATGCAGCCGTAGCCGAGTAGGAGATCGTGACCGCATCCCCCGGTGTCACAACGGCTGGTGAGGTGAACGAGATGGAGTCGAGCCGAGGCGCGACGTCGGCGGCCGATGCGGCGGGCGCGGCCAGTGCGACGGTGGTCGCCGCGAGTCCGAGCGTGAGAAGGGTGGCCAGCCTGGCGCGGGCACGGGCGTACGAGAACACGAGTCCCCCTGTCGGACTTTCGGAACGAGCGCAGCATAGGGCTTGGCTACGACACAGTGACAGATGCGCGACAAAACCGCCCAGCGGCATACAGGCGATGTTTGTATGCCGTTGTGAGGACGGACGCACGCGGCAGTGCCCGAGGTGGCGCAGGGGCGTCATCTGTGAGACTCCGTCGCGCCACCTGGGTCGGGGCCGTCGGTGTCGTCGGCGTCGCCCTGGTCGCCGCGTGCACTAGCCCGAGCCCGCCCCCGAGAGGCTCGCTCCCTCCGTCCGCGACATCGACCGCACCAGCCACAGCCCCGAGCGGAACACCCACCGGCACCGGGACGACCGCGCCGTCCACCGTGGCAACGACGTTCCCGCTCGCCGTCGTCACCGGCCTCACCAACCTCAGGGCCACCGTGACCCCCACGGAGGTCCAGCAGCTCGCCGAGCGCGGGCAGCTCCTCATGCCCTGCAGCATCCTGGTGACGCAGCCCGCCATGATCAGCTCCGGCAGCTGCGTCCCGGCGGACCGGATCGCAGCAGCGCTCGAGAAGGACCAGAAGCGGGTCGCACTCCTGCCGACGGGGTTGGTCGAGCCCGCGACGAAGGTGTTGTCCATCAAGGGATCCGGGCCGTTCGGGATGTTCGGGCCTGACCTCTTCGGCGATGCCGAGGCCCGGGCGCTGCCCTACCCGATCACCGGCACCGCAGCGCCTGCGAACGCGGCGCTCAACCCGGCCTGGACGGCATACGACCCCTCGAAGGTCTGGACGATGACGAACCTCGGGAGTCTCTGTTCCGACCGCGGCGCCGCCGAGCAGGCGGTCGCTCGCGGCAAGGGCTGGGACTGGGTCTTCGGCGGAGGCACGGCCAGGTATGCCGCGCCGGCACCCGTCGACCCTCCCGACCACAGGCCCTACCAGTCGGTCCGCCCCGTCGACACCGGCAACGACGGTGCCGCGGCGAAGGTGGTGAAGAGGTCCGACGTCGCGATCGCCGACCATGAGTGCCCGATCGTCCCCAACGCCACGTGGAAGCCGCAGCTCGGCCACACGCTCGTCTTCAGCGTCCCCGAGGCGGTGCTCCCGCGGTGGCGAGACACCCTCGGTCTCGACATCGTCTATCTCGCCGCGAACCATATGAGCGACAAGGGAGTTGCGGGGATCCGGTCGACCCTCAGGCTCATGGACGCCTACAAGGTCAAGCGCACCGGCCTCGGCATGGACCTCGACGAGGCACTGGTGCCGGCATACGCCGACGTCGCCGGGCTCAAGGTCGGCTTCGTCGCGTTCAACGACGTCGCCGGGGTCGCGAGGGCGGATGCGAACACGCCGGGCGTCCCATGGATCACGCGGGAGAACGTCGTCGAGGGAGTTCGCCGGGCCAAGCAGGGCGGCGCGGACCTCGTCATCTGCAACCCGCAGTGGTGGGGCGGCGCCGAGTACCACGACGACCTCTGGCCGTTGCAGCGCAAGCAGCTTCGCTGGTTCGACGAGGCGGGCTGCGACCACGTCATCGGGTCCGGCACGCACGTGGCCGGGCCACTGCTGCTGAGGAAGCGGTCCGGAGGCGTCAGCTCGGTCCTCGTCAGCCCGGGCAACTACCTGTTCGGGCAGGACTGGTGGCAGGAGACGCAGGAGGGCCTGATCCTCGACCTGACGTTCAGCGGCACGAAGCTCGTCAACGTCCGGCTGCGCCCGACCGTCATGATCCAGCAGGCCCGGCCTGCGCTGCTCGACCCGCAGGGCGACGGCCGGTACGTGCTCCAGCGCACCTACAAATACTCGACGCTCGACTACACGCCCTGACGCGCGCCGGCCGGCCAGTACCCGGCGGCATACGTCAGCGCCGGCTCCCCGAGGAGGTCGACGAGCTGCTCGAAGAGCGTGCCCGCGGCCGGCGCCGCCCAGTCGGCCGGAAGCACCTCGGGCGGCAGCCCGGGGTCGCGGAACGGAAGGCGTCGCCACTCGTCGATGAGCCCGAGGTACGTGACGAAGGCCAGTGCGCCGTCGACTCCGCCGCCGTTCTCCAGCGTGTCGCGGACGGTCGAGTGACGCGCGATGAACTCGCGGTACCGGGCGTCGATGTCGTCGAGGTCCCAGCTCTCCGAGAGCAGCTGCGTGAGGTCCTGGCCGCCGGCGTAGTCGCCGACGAAGAGGGCACACCGCTCCGTCAGGCCCAGCTCGTCGATCGCCTGCACCGCGGCGTCCCGCATCCGTGCGGGGGCGATCCACACGCCTGCGCCGGCGTTGCCGAAGCCCAGCGACGTCAGGTGCGACCGCAGCTGGTGGCGCTTGGTACGGGCGGACTCGGGCACCGAGAACGTGACGATGCACCATCCGTCACCGAGTTCAGCGGGCTGCCTTGCGTGCCAGACGATCTCGTCGCCGGCGTTCAACGCCGACAGCGCAGTCGACGTCAGTGCATACCCCCGTATGCCGTCCCGGACCTCCGACTCCAGCCACCCTCGGCGGGTGAGCCGGAACACCGCCGTGCGGACGCTGGGGGCATCGAGGCCGAGCTGGGTGACGAGGTCGACGGTGCCGCCGATCGGCATCCAGCTGCCCATCGGGCGCACGATGGCGCCGAGGAAGCTGACCACGACGGTGCGCGACCGCTGCGCCGGCGCGGCGGTCTCGTCGTCGTGGTGGTCGCTCATCAGGGTGATTGTGCCGGATCCGGGAGGAGCTCCTCGCCCCTGTCCGCGAGCGCCGACACCCACGCGGCCGGCCAGGGGGCGCTGCGGATCTCGTCGGCCGGCTGTCCGGTGACATGCACGGTGACGTACCGGCCGTGCGCCGCGCGCACCCGTGGTCTGCCCCGGAACGGCTCACCCCAGATCTCGAAGTCGAAGGTCATCGAGCGCTCGCCGAGGTCGACGAGCTCCACGATGGCCGTGGCCTCCTGCCCGAACCGCAGGGGCGCGTCGAAGCTCGCCTCGTAGCGCACCCGTGGTGCCACCGGGAAGTAGCCGTCGATGCCTCGCTCGGCGAACAGCGCCGCCTCCGCCGACTCGACGAACCGCGCGACGGTCGTGTTGTGGTAGATGCCCGAGGCGTCGGTGTCGATCCACTGGACCAGCGTGCGGAACACACCGGTCGCCACCACGGCTGAGCGGCCCGTCCCGGCCTCGCCGGCCGCGACGGCGCCGGCGCTCATACCGCTACCGGGTCGCGGTGCGGCTGCCAGCGCACGTGCACCCGGTCGGCCGCCCCTTCACGCAGCAGGGACAGGCGCGGAGGGATCTTCTCGGTGCGCGATGTCGGCGGCCGCCTTCGGCCCGCCTGCCACTGGACCGGCCACTCGGCCGCGTCGCCGCGGTACTCCTGCTCCGCCGCCGCATGAAGCGTCCAGTTCGGGTTGTAGAGGTGCGTCCGCCCGAGCGCGCACAGGTCGGCGCGACCGGCCAGCAGGATCGAGTTCACGTCGTCGTAGGACGAGATGGCGCCGACCGCGATCACCGCCGCGCCGGCCTCGGCAGCGACCTCGTGCCTGATCCGGTCGGCGAAGGGCGTCTGGTACGACCGTCCGAACGCAGGCTGCTCGTCCTTGGTCACCTGGCCGGTCGAGACGTCGATCGCGGCCGCGCCGTGGGCGATGAACGATCGGGCGATCTCGACGGCGTCGTCCGCGGTGTTGCCGTCAGGCACCCAGTCGGTCGCCGAGATGCGCACTGTCACAGGGATGTTCGTCGGCACGACCTTGCGGACGGCGTCGAAGACCTCGAGTGGGAAGCGGAGCCGGTTCGCCAGGCTGCCGCCGTACTCGTCGGTGCGCTGGTTGGACACGGGCGACAGGAAGGAGGACAGGAGGTAGCCGTGCGCCGCGTGGATCTCGACGAGGTCGAAGCCTGCGTCGACACCCCGGCGCGCGGCCTCGACGAAGTCGGAGACGACCTTGTCGAGGTCGGCCCGGCCGGCCTCGCCCGGCAGGTGACAGCCGTCGCCGTAGGGCAGGGCCGACGGGCCGATGACCTCCCAGTTGTCGGAGTCCAAGGGCTCGTCCATGCCCTCCCACATGAGCTTGGTCGAGCCCTTGCGGCCGGAGTGGCCGAGCTGCAGCCCGATCTTGGCGGTGCTGTGGCCGTGCACGAAGTCGACGACGTGGGTCCAGGCGTCCCGCTGGTGGTCGTTCCACAGACCCGGGCAGCCCAGAGTGATCCTGCCTTCCGGGGACACGCACGTCATCTCGGTCATGACCAGGCCCGCACCGCCGAGCGCCTTCGAGCCCAGGTGGACCAGGTGGAACTCGCCCGGGACGCCATCGACTGAGGAGTACATGTCCATGGGCGACACGATGATCCGGTTCTTGAGCTCCAGGTTGCCGATCCGCGTGGGCTGGAACATCGCCGGGGTGACCTGCGCGGAGCCCTGCTGGCGCGCGAACTCCTCCTCCATGCGCGCCGCGAACTCCTCGTCGCGCTCCTTGAGGTTCTCGAAGGTGATCCGGCGAGACCGCGTCAGGAGGTTGAACACGAACTGCGCAGGGTCCTGACCGGCATACATCCCGATGTTCTCGAACCACTCGAGGGACGCCTGGGCGGCACGCTGGGTGGACTCCACGACCGGGCGGCGCTCGGTCTCGTATGCCGTGAGCGCGCTCTCGACGCTCCCGTGCTCGTGGAGGCAGGCCGCGAGCGCCAGCGCGTCCTCCATCGCGAGCTTGGTGCCCGAGCCGATCGAGAAGTGAGCGGTGTGAGCGGCGTCGCCGAGCAGCACGACGTTGCCACTGTGCCAGCGCTCGTTGCGGACGGTGTGGAAGCTGAGCCACTTGGAGTTGTTCGTCAGGACCTGGTGGCCCTTCAGCTCGCCGCGGAAGATCTCCTTGATGCGCTCGACGGCATACTCGTCGGAGACGCCAGGCGGGAAGACGTCGTGCTCCGTCTTGTCGAATCCCGCACGGCGCCAGACATCCTCGTGCATCTCGACGATGAAGGTGGAGCCCTCGTCGGAGTACGGGTAGCCATGGATCTGCATCGTCCCCCACTCGGTGTTGCGGACGATGAACTGGAAGGCCTCGAAGACGAGGTCGGTGCCGAACCAGATGTACTTGTTGTGCCGGCGGTCGAGCGTGGGTCGGAAGACGTCTGCATCTGCGGTGCGGATCACCGAGTTGAGGCCGTCGGCGGCGATGACGAGGTCATAGTGGTCACGCAGCTCGTCGACGTCCGGCGCGACCGTGCGGTAGTGCACTGTGACGCCCAGCCGGGCCACCCGCTGCTGGAGGATCTGGAGGAGCTCCTTGCGGCTCATCGCCGCGAATCCCTGTCCGCCGATGGTGAACTCGTGGTGGTCGACGTCGACGTCGATGTCGGTCCACCGCGCGAACCGGCTCTCCATCCGGTCGTAGATCTCGGTGTCCGCGCTCTCGATCCCGCCGAGGGTCTCGTCGGAGAACACGACGCCGAACCCGAAGGTGTCATCGGGTGCGTTGCGCTCCCAGACCGTCACCTCGTGGGCCGGGTCGAGCTGCTTCATGAGTGCGGCGAAGTACAGGCCGCCCGGGCCTCCGCCCGCGATCGCGATCCTCACGGCTGGGCCGCCTCGACCTCGGCCACGACCTGCCTGCGCAGCTGGTAGTGCTGGAGCTTGCCGCTGGTGTTCCGTGGCAGGGAGTCGGTGAAGCGCACGTCGCGGGGGTACTTGTACGGCGCGATCTCCTGCTTGACGAAGTCCTGGATCTCCTTGGCCTTGGCGGCATCTGCGGTGACGCCGTCCTTGAGTACGACGAAGGCGCACACCACGGAGCCGCGGTCGGCATCGGGTCGCGCCACGACGGCGCACTCGGCGACGTCGGGGTGGCGGTCGATCGCGGCCTCGACCTCGGGAGCGGCGATGTTGTAGCCCGAGGAGAGGATCATGTTGTCGGTCCGGGCCCGGTAGTAGAAGTAGCCGTCCTCGTCGCGGACGAACGTGTCACCAGTGACGTTCCAGCCGCCGACGACATAGTCGAGCTGACGCTCGTCGTCGAGGTAGCGACAGCCGACCGGTCCGATCACGGCGAGCCGGCCCTCGACGCCAGGTGGCACCTCGGCGCCGGACTCGTCGAGGATGGTCGCGCGGTAGCCGGGGACGGGCTTGCCCGTCGCGCCGGGCCGGATGTCCGGGCCGGCGGCCGAGATGAAGATGTGCAGCAGCTCGGTAGCGCCGATCCCGTCGATGACGTCGAGGCCGATCTCGTCACGCAGCTGCTGCCAGGTCTGCTCGGAGATGTGCTCACCCGCGCTCACCGCCGAACGGAGCCCGCGCAGCTGCGTCGCCTTGCCGACCGCGACGATCCGCTTGTATGCCGTAGGCGCGGTCGCGAGGACCGTCACGCCGTGCTCGGCGACGAGGTCGGCCAGAGCGTCCGGGGTGGCCTGCTCGGTGAGCAGCGAGGACGCGCCCGCCAGCAGCGGGAACACGACGAGCATGCCGAGTCCGAACGTGAAGGCGAAGGGTGCGGAGCAGGCGACGACATCGTCGGGCTGGAGCCGAAGAACGTTGCGGCCGAAGGTGTTGTCGATCGACAGGATGTCGCGGTGGAAGTGCGTCGTGATCTTGGGGACTCCCGTGCTCCCGGACGTCGGGCCGAAGAGCGCCACGTCGTCGGCCGCAGTCTCCACGTTGCTGAACTCCCCGGACTTCGCCGACGCGAGGGTCACGAGGTCGTCGTCGTCGCCGGACCCGATCGTCACGACGCGCAGGTCCGGGCCGGACTCGTCGCGCACGGTCTCCGCGTCGGCCGGCGACCGGTGGTCGACGAGTGCGACCGTCGGGTGGCACTTGGCCACGATCGGGGCCAGCTCGCGAGCGCGCAGCGCGGAGAAGGTCGCGGTGACGATCCCGCCTGCCTTGAGGATGCCGAGCCACGCTGCGACGGTCCACGGGTTGTTCGGCGCCCGCAGCAGCACCCGGTTGCCCGGGACGACGCCCAGGTCCTCGACCAGGACCTGGGCCACCTGGTTCGCCCGCTGCAGCAGCTCGCCGTAGGTCCACGTCGTGCCGTCAGGCGTCCGCAGGGCGGGCCGGTCGGCGCCGTGCCGCGCCACCTGGTCATCGATGAGGGCGGTCGCCGCGTTGAGACGGTCGGGGTACTGCAGCGCCTCGGTCGTGAACTCCAGGGTCGGCCACTGGTCGGCAGGCGGCAGGTGGTCGCGCGCGAAGGTGTCCAGATGTGCCGACGGGGTCAGCGCGGGTGCAACGGTGCTCATGACTGCCCTCCCTGGGCGGATCGGATCATGCCCTCCTGGGCGACGGTGGCCAGATGGGTGCCGTCGGCGCCGAAGAGCCGGCCGGTGGCGAGCCCGCGGCCGTTCTCGGCCGCCTGCGCCTCCTGGGTGTAGAGGACCCACCCGTCGGCGCTCCCGGTCCGGTGGAACCACATCGCGTGGTCGAGGCTCGCAGTGACGAGGCCCGGGTCGGCCCACGCCAGGCCCAGGACACGCAGCACCGGCTCGAGGATGGTGTAGTCGCAGACATACGCGAGCGCCGCCTGGTCGCGGCCCTCGTCGCTGAGGCCATCGACCGGGCGCAGCGTGTCGAACGGCTTGAGCCAGACTGCCTGCTGGGGCAGGCTGTGCCCGTCGACAGTGAGGTAGACCGGGCCCGGGACATGCCGCATGTCGAAGCTGCGTCCGCCGCTCCAGTACGCCTTCGACTCTTCGGTCATCGTGCCGCCGGAGCGACCGTCGAGGTATGCCGCACTGCTCGGTAGGTCGTCAGGGCGCGGTAGGTCGGAAGGCAGCAGTACGGCATACGACCCTCCTGGCTCGCCGGCCGCGAAGTTCGCGAGACAGACGTACACGGGCTTGCCGTTCTGGAACGCGCGCACGTGTCTCGTGCTGTACCCCCGCCCGTCGCGCAGGACCTCGACCTCGTAGCGCACCTCGGCGCCGATGTCGATGGGGCGCAGGAAGTACGAATGCATGGAGTGCAACGTCTTGCCGTCGGTCACCGAGCGGATGGCGGCGACTGCGGCCTGGGCGACCGGGTCGCCGCCGTAGGCCTTCGGCCACGGGCAGTGCTGGGTGGTCGCCGTGAAGGCGAGGTCGTGATGCTCCGGCTCGACCGGCGTGAGGGTCGCGGCCGCCGTGAAGAGCGCGGATGTCGGCACGGTGGCGACCGTCATGGCCGGTCCAGCCAGTGGGGCAGGTCCGCGTCGTCGACCTGCGGCAGGTTGACGACGATGTTCTCGGGCGTGCGGGTGGTCATCCAGGTCAGCGGCCGGTTGCGGTCGATGTTGCACTCGACGTGCGGCAGGAAGGGCGGCACGAAGACCCAGTCGCCCTCCTCCATGTCGATGTAGTCGGCAAAGCTCTCGCCGAAGTAGATCCGGGCGCGGCCGGAGAGGACATAGCCGCCGGTCTCGGCCTCCCCGTGGTGGTGCGGCACGGACCGGTAGCCCGCCTCGTTGCTCACCTTGCCGAACCAGAGCCGCGTCGCGGGCGTGTGCTGGATGCTCACCCCGGAGATGCGCGTGGCGCCCGCGGACTGTCCGGTGTCGCCCGGCTCGCGGCCAGCTCGCGTGACGAAGGGGACGACGAGCCCGCTCGGGGCGGCATACATCGTGTTGTCACCGTCGAGGACGTACTTGCTGAGGTCCGGTTCCATGCTGGCTCCTGGTGGTGGTCGAGGGCTGTTGGCTGGGTTGGGCTGGCTGGGCAGGTTGGGCTGGCTGGGCGCCGGGGGTCAGGGGATGCCGGCGGTCTTGGCGGTGGCATCGCTGGCGAGGCGGATCGTGTTGCGCAACAAGCCGATTCCGCTGATCTCCGTCTCGACGACGGAGCCGTCCCCGAGGAACCGCTGCGGGTCACGCGCGACGCCGACGCCGCCCGGCGTGCCGGTGAGGACGAGGTCACCCGGGCGCAGCGTCGTGAAGGTCGAGATGTAGGCCAGCAGGGCGGCGGAGTCGAAGACGAGCGTGGCGCTGGAGTCGCGCTGGACCTCTTCACCGTCGACCCGGCAGATGACGTCGAGACCCTCCGCCGGGTCGACCTCGTCGGGGGTCACGACGACGGGACCGACCGGCGTGGAGCGGTCCCAGGCCTTGCCCTGGAACCACTGGAGGGTGCGGTACTGCCAGTCGCGGACGCTCACGTCGTTGGCGACGGTGTACCCGGCAACGGCCGCCCCGGCGGTCGTCACGTCGGCGTTGCGCAGAGGCGCGCCGACGACCACCGCAAGCTCGGCCTCCCAGTCGACCTGAAGTCCGTGCGGGAGCACGATGTCGTCGGTCGGGCCGGTGAGCGTGTCAGCGAACTTCGCGAAAAGCGTTGGGAACCGGGGCAGCTCGCGTCCGGTCTCCTGAATGTGATCGGCATAGTTGAGCCCGCAGCAGATGACCTTCGCGGGCGCTGGAAGGGGGAGCATGGGCGTTGCGCCCACGACCTCGCGGCCCGCGCGGGCAGCCAGCTCGGCGAGCGGCATACCGCTCCCCAGCTCCGGCTCCCCGGAGAGCAGTGCCGACAGGTCCGGGGCAGGGAGGGCCCGCCACGCCCCGCCGTCGAGGACGGCGGCCGTGGTCGACCCCGTGTCGTCGGCGACGGTGGCAAATCGCATCCCGGCTCCTTCTCGGACGTCTGTGTCCAGGCTCGATATTCTTCAATCGTAACGACCGTTGAGATGTTGTCAATAGATCGCTAGGCTGAGGGCATGCCAGACCGACCAGGAGGAGCACCTGCCATGTCCGCCGACCTGAAGCCTGTCGCCGTCAACCCCGCGTCACTGCCGGCGCCGCGCGGCTACTCGCACGGCACCCTCAGCGGCAACACGCTCCACCTCGGCGGGCAGACGGCGCTCGACGAGGACATGCGGATCGTGCCGGGCGGCATCGTCGAGCAGTTCCGCCAGGCCTTCTCGAACGTCCTCGCCACCCTGGCCGAGGCGGGAGGTGTGCCGGCGGACCTCGTCAGCATCACCATCTACCTGACGGACATCCCCGACTATCAGGCTCACGGCTCGGAGATCGGGCAGGTGTGGCGCGAGCTGGCGGGTCCGGTCTATCCGGCGATGGCCGGGATCGGCACGACCGGGCTCTGGCAGCCCGAGGCGATGATCGAGATCCTCGGTGTCGCCGTCATACCGGATGACCGCCTCATCCGCCCCGGAGCCTGAAGCAATGCAGGAAGGTCTGCACCTTCGGGTGGTGTTCACCCCCGCCCAGCGCAGACCTTCCTGCAGACCTCCCTGCAGACCTCCCTGCAGACCGTCCGGCAGACCTCGGCGGGCGCTCGCACACTCGATTCGGCGATGGAGCGCACATCCGCTAACCTTGCCGGGCACGCAGGTGTAGTTCAGTAGCAGAACAGCCTTCTTCCAGAAGGAAGACGCACGTGCAACTCGTGCCGCCTGCTCCAAGCCGAAGGGCCCGGTCATGACGACCGGGCCCTTCGCGTTCCCCTGACCACCTCGCCAGGGGCATCCAGCACCAACTCACTCCACCCAGACTCCTGCGTGCCAGTTGGTCGTAGGTCCTGCGGTCACCCGAAGCTTCGAGGGACGGCGCCCGGCGGGCAGTCCGGCGCTGACCGCCGTCGAGTCCGAGCATGCGGACAGGCGCGTGATGACGCCGGTCGCATCGGAGACCGCGACCTCACCCTGCCCTTCGCAGGCGATCCTGATCGTGAGCTTTCCCTCGGGTCTCGACGGAATCGTGATGCGTGCGTCCCCGTGGGTCCGCAGTTCGGCCACTTGGATGCCGCTGGGCAACAAGCCCGCCGAATCCCAGAGCGGCAAGATCTGGCGCGTCTGCAACGGCGCCTGGGTCACCACTCTGCGGCTCGAAATCGTGGGGAACTGCGGAGCCCCCGTCGAGCACGCTGCCGTGGCAGCCAGCAAGGCAGCGCTCACTGCGACCACCGGCCCCTTGCGACGGCTGGACAGGCCGACGACCGACACCTCGCGAATCACGCGCGCGTGGCCCAGAAAGCCGGAATGTGGTACGGCAAGTTGGCGGGGCCAGATCTGATGACCTGCTCGCCGCAGGTCGGCGTGGTGCGCGCGTAGTACCAGGTCATCTTCTTGGTGAAGCCACCCACATGAAGATAGCCACCCGTCGTCCACGTCATCGGGATGGTCTTCGAGCCGGAGTAGGCGACCGAAGCAGTCTTCGACAAGGCGATCGAGCCGCTGACATCAACCTTCGCCTCGGCCACGATGATGCCGACTTCGCCCGAAACGGCCCCTCCGACGGTGCCCGTAACGGTCTTGCCTTCGGTGATCGTGATGCCCACCAACACCCCGGGGCCGCCGTATGCCGGCGGGATGTTGGCGGCATCCTTGTAGGCCGTGGTCACATTGGCGAACCGGTAGTAGTACTCCACCGGGCAGCCACTGGTCGATGCCTGGGCGGCCTGTGGCGCGACGGTGGACAACACCGACACCGCGAGAAGGCCCATCGCCGTCACCCGTCCAGCTCGGGTCATATCGAACTCCTTTTGCGTCGTTCGGCCCAGAGGATCTGGAGCCTGATGCCCTGACGCTATGGGATGGCCTCGACATTTTCGAGGGACTTGACGTCCAATTTGGACATACTGAGCAGCGCGCCTCTGCGTTCTATCAGTTCAGGCTGACACGAACACCCTTCCGTTCGTATGCCGTCCGTCAGCTCGCGGGGACCGGCCGGACCCGTGTCCCTGGAGCGGACCCCGATCCATCCGGCGTCGACGCGCCCGCCGAGCCGGACCCGTCGGCCGAGGGCTCGGGGCTCGAGCCGCCGTCCTCGCGGATCCCGAACCGGCCGTACAGCCGGGCGAGTGGCCGCGGGAGCCACCAGTTGGCGTCGCCGAGCAGGCGCATCGTCGCAGGCACGACGACCATCCGGACGAGCAGCGCATCGAGCACGATCGCGGTGATCATCGCGATGCCGATGAGCTTGATGAAGGTGATCGATGACGCTGAGAAGGCGCCGATGACCACGAGGATGAGCAGAGCGGCGGAGGTGATGATCCGGCCCGTGCGCTGCATTCCGGTGGCGACCGCCGCGCGGTTGTCTCCGGTCCGGTCGTACTGCTCCCGGATCCGCGACAGCAGGAACACCTCGTAGTCCATGGACAACCCGAAGACCAGGGTCATGACGAGGATCGGCTGCGTGGCCTCGACGAAGCCCGTCGACTCGAAGCCGAGCCACGAGGAGAGGTGACCCTCCTGGAACACCCAGGTCACGACGCCGAGGGTCGCGGCGAGCGTCACGAGGTTGAGCAGGATCGCCTTGATCGGCATGAGCACCGACCCGAAGGCGAGGAAGAGGAGCACGAACGTCGCGCCGGCGATGACAAGAGCCATGAGCGGCAGCGTGTCGCCGATCGACGCGAGCCGGTCGATGAGCTGGGCGGTGGGCCCGGCGACGAGCGTCTGCACCCCCTCGACCTGCATGCCCCGGATCGTCGTCACGACGTTCTTCGCCTGGTCGTCGAGTGGTTCGCCACGGTAGGTCACCGCGACCTGGGCGAGGTTGCCGCTCGCGCCGACGACCTGCGCGCCGGTCACGCCGTCGACCGCCTTGACGTCCGAGAGGTACCTCGCCAGCGCAGCGTGACCCTCGGCCGAGGTGACCGGGGAGTCGACGGTCGCGGCCACCACGATCGGGTCAGTGACCGTCACTCCGAAGTCGCGCTGCATGACCTGGCTGACCTGCCGGGTCTCCGCGTCTGCCGGCAGCACCCGCTCGTCGACGCCGCCGAACTTCACCCCGAGGAACGGCACGGCGAGGAAGGCGAGGATGGCGAGCCCGGCCGTGAGGAACGCAACCGGCCGGCGCATGACGAGCTCGGCGAGGCGCGACCAGAAGCCGCTGCCGCGCTCGACCGGCCGGGACCGCCGCAGCGACCACCGGTCGACCCGAGACCCGAGCATCGCGAGCACTGCGGGCAGCACGACCACCGCAGCCACGGCGGCGATGAGCACCGCGGCGATGCCGCCGATCCCCATCGACCTCAGGAAGGTCAACGGGAACAGCAACAGTCCTGAGAGGGCGACCGCGACAGTCAGGGCTGACACCGCGACAGTGCGTCCCGCGGTCGACACGGTCCGCTTCGTCGCCTCGAACCGGTCATAGCCTGCTGCGAGCTCCTCGCGGAACCGGCCGACCACGAGCAGGCCGTAGTCGATCGCCAGCCCGAGCCCGAGGATGGTGACGAGGTTGATCGCGAAGATGCTGACGTCGGTGAACGAGGTCACCGCGCGGATGGCGGCGAACGACCCGACGATCGCCAGACCACCCACCATCAAGGGCAGCGACGCCGCGACGACGCTGCCGAAGATCACGACGAGCAGCAGGAGCAGGATCGGCATCGACATGGACTCCGCCCTGCCGATGTCGGAGGAGACCTGGTCGGAGATCTCGAGGTTCGCCGCTGCGGAGCCGCCGAGCTTGACGTCGTAGCCGGCGTCGCCCAGCGTCGAGCGGAGCTTGGCGACCGACGCCGCCTCCCCCGTGAGCGCCTCGACCCCCGTCAGGGTGACGGCGGCATACGTCGTGTGGCCGTCACCGGCGACGAAGGACTGGCTGCCGGTGTTCCAGTAGGTGTGCGAGGCGACGACATCCTTGGCGGGCAGCGCCGCGAGCGCGGCGTCCACAGTCGAGCGGTATGCCGTGTCCTGGACCGTGCGGCCCGGGTTGCTGACCAGGACGACGAGGTCGGGAGACGTGCGCGCGATGCGCGACTCGAGGAGCGTGGCGGCCCGCCCGCTCTCACTGTTGGGGTCGTCGAAGCCGCTGTTGGTCAGGGAGCCGAAGACCCCGGTCCCCCAGGCGCCCGCGCCCACGGCGACGAGCAGCGTCACGACGACGATGACGTGGCGGCCCCGGGTGACGAGGCGGCCCAAGCCTTGGAACATACTTCCCTCCGCTGATGCTTGATCGTGTCGGTGAACAACGTTCACCTCCGCGATCAACTATAGTTGTGCTGTGGCCGCACCCGTCAAGACCGAATCCCCGACCCGCCGAGAGCGCCTCTTCGCCGCGACCCAGGCCGAGCTGAGCCAGGCCGCGCGCGAGCTGCTCGTCGGGGGCGGTCCCGAGGCGGTCACGGTGCGCGCGGTAGCCGAACGAGTCGGCATGACGGCACCGGCGATCTACCGCTACTTCCCGTCGCGCGAGCTGCTGCTCGCCCGCGTCTGTGTCGACCTCTACGCAGAGCTGGGGCAGCACCTGTATGCCGTTCGCGACTCCCTTCCCGGCGACAGCGTCGCCGAGCGCCTGTGCCGCACGGCCCGCGCGTTCCGCGAGTGGGCGATCGAGCACACGCCGGAGTTCGGGCTGCTCTTCGGCGCGCCGATCCCCGGCGTCGTGGTCGACCCGGAGGCAAAGCACGAGGAGATCGCCGGCCAGAGCTTCGCCCTCGTGTGGCTCGAGCTGTTCGCTGAGATCGAGGACGTCGGGACCGGCATGCGCTGGAACCGCCCGATCCCCAAGAGTGTTGCCGAGCAGATCGACGACTTCGCCTGCGGTGCCGGCTTCGACATCGACACGCGCGCTGCGGTCCTCTACGTCTACTGCTGGCAGAGCCTCTACGGCGCCGTCGCGACCGAGGTGTTCGGCCACATGAAGTGGGCCGTCGACGATGCCTCGGAGTTCTTCGAAGGCCGGCTCGCCGAGCTCCTCGTCCGGCTCGGCCTCAAGGACGCCGGCTCCCCCGACGTCCCCTGACTCGGGTGGAGGTAATAAGCCGGGCTATGGCACGCGCTAATACCTCCATCCGAACACCTCGAACCGATGGGGCGGCCGGCGGGCTCGTGACGCAGCCGTGACGTTCCACCCTTGCGCTCGTTACCCGTGAGTAGCATCATGGAAGTGACCGGCCAGTAACTTGGCCCTGCCCGCCATCCGTTGCGCGGGCCGACGTGCGACAGAGACATCCGACAGACAGTGGAGGACCCCGATGGGCCACTACAAGAGCAACGTGCGTGACCTCGAGTTCAACCTCTTCGAGGTCTTCGGCCGGGACGAGATCCTGGGGCACGGCATCTACGCCGACCTCGACGTCGACGCCGCGAAGGACATCCTGCGCGAGGTCTCGCGGCTGGCCGAGAACGAGCTGGCAGACAGCCTGCTCGACTCCGACCGCAACCCGCCCGTCTACGATCCGGCGACGACCACGGTCACGATGCCCGAGTCGTTCCGCCGGTCGTTCCGCGCCTACGTCGACGGCGAGTGGGGCAACCTCGACGTGCCGGCCGAGCTCGGCGGCATGGTCGTGCCGGCGTCGCTGCGCTGGTCGGTGGCCGAGATGGTGTGCGGGGCGAACCCGGCCATCCACATGTTCACGGCGAGCTACTCCTTCGCCAACCTGCTCTGGCACCTCGGCACGCCTGACCAGAAGAAGCTGGCAAAGCACATCGTCGACAACGCCTGGCACACGACGATGGTCCTCACCGAGCCCGACGCCGGGTCAGACGTCGGGGCCGGCCGCACCAAGGCCGTGCAGCAGCCGGACGGGTCCTGGCACATCACCGGCGTCAAGCGCTTCATCACCTCCGCTGAGAGCGACCTCGTCGACAACATCGTCCACTTCGTCCTCGCGCGGCCCGAGGGTGCCGGTCCGGGGACCAAGGGCCTCAGCCTCTTCATCGTCCCGAAGTTCCAGGTCGACCTCGAGACCGGTGAGCTCGGCGAGCGCAACGGCGCCTATGTCACCAACGTCGAGCACAAGATGGGCCTCAAGGTCAGCACCACCTGCGAGGTCACGTTCGGTGAGCACGAGCCGGCTGTCGGCACGCTCCTCGGCGATGTCCACGACGGCATCGCGCAGATGTTCAAGGTCATCGAGAACGCGCGAATGTTCGTGGGCACCAAGGCGATTGCGACGCTGTCGACCGGGTACCTCAACGCGCTCGAGTTCGCGAAGGAGCGTGTGCAGGGTGCCGACCTGACGCAGATGACCGACAAGTCGGCGCCGCGCGTGACGATCACGCACCACCCCGACGTGCGCCGCTCGCTCATGCTCCAGAAGGCGTATGCCGAGGGGCTGAGGGCGCTGGTCATCTTCACCGCGAGCCAGCAGGACACCGTCAACCAGGCCCAGGCCGGCAACCCCACCACGCCGATCGAGAACGGCTCCGACGCCGACATCGCCAACCGCGTCAGCGACCTGCTCCTGCCGCTCGTCAAGGGCCTCGGCTCGGAGCGGGCCTGGGTGCTGCTCGGCACGGAGTCCCTTCAGACACTGGGCGGTTCGGGTTTCCTGCAGGACTACCCGCTCGAGCAGTACGTTCGCGACGCCAAGATCGACACGCTGTACGAGGGCACCACGGCGATCCAGGGCCTCGACTTCTTCTTCCGCAAGATCGTCCGCGACAAGGGCCAGGCGCTGCAGTATGTCGCGGGGCAGATCCAGGAGTTCGCCAAGGACCTCGGGGGGTCGCTCGATGCAGAGCGCGAGCTGCTCGGCAAGGCGCTCGAGGACATCCAGGGCATCGTCGGCCACATGATCAGCGACCTCATGAAGAGCGACCCGCGGATGGGCGGCGACGTCGCGAACATGTACAAGGTCGGCCAGAACACGACACGGCTGCTGCTGTCCGCAGGCGATCTCCTCGTCGGATGGCTGCTGCTGCGTCAGGCCGAGGTGGCCCAGCGGGCCCTCGACGCCGGCGCCTCGGGCAAGGACGCTGACTTCTACACCGGCAAGGTCGCGGCCGCGACGTTCTTCGCCCGCAACGTGCTGCCGAAGCTGGCCGCCGAGCGCGCGATGGCCGAGGCCGTCGACAACGGCCTCATGGACGTCCCCGAGTCCGCCTTCTGACACCGTCGAGTGGCCACTCCGACACACCCAGCTGCGTGTCGGAGTGGCCACTCGACTCGTGTGTCGGAGTGGCCACTCGACTCGTGTGTCGGAGTGGCCACTCGACATGTAGGGCTAGAGCTTGCGATGGTAGGCCGGGCAGAGCTCGGCGATCCGGAAGCCGAGCTGCTCGTTGATGCTGACCATGTAGGAGTTCGTGCCGTCGTTGCCCGTCGTCACCCGCTTGCGAGTCGGGTAGTCGGCCTGGAGTCGGCGGAGGTTCTCGATCTTGACCGCCATGCCGAGCCGGTGACCCCGGTGGTCGCCGTGCACGAGCGTGCCCCACTGCCAGACGACCGACGGTGCTCCCGCGGGCAGCACGAGGTCTGTGTAGGCAACGACGTCACCGGACGCCTCGTCGATCGCGACCGTCGTGACCCGCCCGCGCTTCTGTTCGCGCTCGACGTCGAGCTGCTGCTGGTACCGCGCAGGATCCAGCGACTCCGCCTCGAACTCGATGTCACCGGTAGGTGCGTCGACGGCAAGCTGGTTCATCACCGCGCAGAGTGACTCGCGCAGCGGCTCCGGCACCCCGCCGGCATAGGTCTCCAGCCGGTACGCGCCTTCCCAGCGCGGCTTCGACTCGGCCTCCAGCCGGTCGAGCAGGTCGTCCGCGACGGGCAGGTCGAGGTGACGGATGATCTCGGTGTTGCTGAGCAGGAAGCCGTGCTTCTCGGCGAACGTCCGGTACGGGTGGTCGGGCTGGCCCTTCGGCGCCATGAGGTCACCGACGATCTCCGAGCGCCCGTTGGCCTGTGCACGCTCGACGACGCGCGCCATGAGATCGGACCCGTGGCCCCTGCGGCGCGCGTCGGGGTGCACCTGCAGGTCGAACCAGGTCAGCGACGTGTTGTCCTGCATCGGGAACCACATGGTGGCCAGCCCCACGACCCGTCCCAGCTCCTCGTCGGCGACGATCCACTGCTCCCGCAGCTCGGCCGGGTCGACGTGTCGCCAGTCGACCAGCACCTCGTCGAACGACGGCCCCTCGAACCACGGCCGGCCCACGGCCTTGCTCGCCATGAAGGCGTCGTACGCCTGCCGGCAGCTCTCGGTGTCCTGAACGTCCAGCTTCGTCGTCCCCATGCGCGCAACGCTAGGGGTGCCGTGCGACACCGGGCCACCGACTTTCGGAGCCCGGGCCAGCGGCATACGACGCTGAGGTATGCCGGGCCGGAAGGGCCATGCCCGGTGGCGGTCCGAAGCCCATTACTCGCCCCGGCGGCGCAGCAGGCGCGCGATGTCGGGCGCGAGCGCCCGGTAGACCGGCAGCGTCGTCAACGCAACGAGCGCGAAGGCGATGCCGCCGACCGCGATGCCGACGGTGGACCAGGACGGCAGGGCCACGCTGATCGCGGCCTCAGGGTCGACGAGGCCCGAGGGTCCGGCAGCGCGAACGAGCCGCCAGGCCAGGTAGGTGCCCAACCCGACTCCGACCGGTGCGGCCGCCATGGCCAGCGTGACCTGCTCGACAGCGACGAGGGCGACAATGCTCCGCTTCGACAGGCCCCACACTCGCAACGTCGTGAACTCGCCGAGTCTTGACCGCACGGTCCAGCGAGCGACCGACCCGACGATGAAGACTGCGAGGACTGAGGCGGCCACGGCCAGCAAGCCGAGCAGACCGGTGCTCGACGAGCTGTCCATCGTGCGCTTCGCACGCGTGTCGAGGGTCTCCGCAACGTAGGTGGTCGGGAGGTGACCGTGCTCTGTGGTCACGACGAGATCGCCGACATCAACCTCCGAGGGCAGCGGGCAGGTCGTGAAGAGGACTGGGCCGTTGACGAGCGGGTACCCCTGGTCGACGACCCCGACCACGGCCATGTCGAGCCGTTTGGTCAACCCCCTTGAGGTGACGGTCGCCGGGACGACCTCCCCCGGCTGCACACCGCCGACCCAGCGCGACACGAGGGCCTCGCAAGCACCGGCCCGGGGAGCGCGCCCAGCGGCGATGGTGATACCGAGGGCGTCGACATACCTGAGCAGCTGCACTGTCTCGCCACCCACGGCTGCTTCGGCCGGGTCCAACCGCCACACCCCGGTGACACCGGGCTCCCTTCGGAGCTGTTCGAGCTGAGCGACGTCCATGGGTCGGTCAGCGTTGGCGATGCCGGCGACCAGGAGAGTGGTCCGCCAGTCGTCGCGGTCGTATCGCGCGCGGAGGTTGTCGCGCAGATCGCGCACCGGGATGAGGAGGCCGACCACCGCGGCCAGGAGGCTCGCAACCACGGCGATCGTCGTGGCCGACGCAGCACGGCGACCGAGGATGTTGGCCGACGCATTGGCGAGAGTCGTGTGGCCGCTCACTCCCGCGCCAATCGGACATGCGCCGTGGCCCACGAGGCCCAGCTCGGGTCATGGCTCGACACCACGACCGCGGCTCCGGTGTCGGAGGCCTGACGAAAGGACGCCATGACTGCCTCGCGGTTCTCCTCGTCAAGGCTCGAGGTCGGCTCGTCAGCGACCAGGAGGATGGGGCGCTTCGCGAGGGCGCCCGCCGTGACCACGCGCTGGCGCTCGCCCCCCGAGAGCGAGCGAGGCGGTCGCCCGTCGATGGACACGCCCCACGCCGCGAGCCGGGCGAGGGCCTCGGCCGCGCGGTCGGTGCCGCTCATCGCCGCGAGATTCCGCTCGATGGTCCAGTGCTCGACAAGCTGGGCGTCCTGAAGCACGAAACCGACCTGCCGCCTGCGCACGTCGTCCGCGACACGTGCGCTCGACACCGAGACGGCACCGACCTTTACCGATCCGCGAGCGGCGAGCGTGATGGCCCCGAGCACGTACAGCAGTGAAGTCTTGCCCACGCCTGATGGACCGCTGATCCAGACCCGGTCGCCCCCTCGGACATCGAGATCGACCGGACGTTCTCGGGTAACGCCGTGCGCGGCACTCACGCCGCGCAGGCTGACGGCTGTTGGTGATGTCATCCGACTCCTGACACAGGTCAAACGCGAGTCAGACGATACTGCCATATCTGCATGCCAGAGGCAGCGACTCTGCCAACGGGGGGCGGGGGTTCAGATAGACACGCCAACAGAGCCGTGCTTGACGCTCGGCCCCACCGTGGCGACATAGGACGCTGAGGTATGCCGGGCCGGCATACCTCAGCGGGAGGGTGGCGCCCCCGGCGCCGGTGTTCTCAGTAGTGGTCGTCGCGACGGTCGATGCGCTCTTCGACGACATCGGGGCCACCACGACGCTCGTTGACGACGGTGTGCTGCGTCCGGTTGCGCTGCCCGTTGATGATGACGGACATGATGAGCGCCAGCGCGCCGCCGAGCATGAGGATGATGCCCACGGTGTTGAGGTTGGTGTTGAACCAGTTCGAGTCGAGCGGCGTGAAGGTGAAGATCGCGCCGACCACGAGGAGAAAGATCCCTAGTCCGATACCCATGCCACTCCCATACCCGGGTGGAGGTATTCCGTCGCGGCATCGCACGACGAAATACCTCGAACCGCGGGTCAGACGGTGCGACGTCGGCGGAAGACGAGGCTCGCCACCACGACGACGAGCATGACGACCGAGACGGCCACTGCGAGCCCGATCTCTCCGTAGAGACCGCGCGCGGCCAGGCCGTAGGCCGCGTCCGCGACCGTCCGAGCGACCGGAGGTGTGACGTGTCGGACGAGGGGCTCTCGCGCCACCATGAGGAACAGGGTGAGGGCGACGGACATCCCGAGCCACCCGATCGCGATCAGCGTCGTCGCCGTGCGCCACCGTCGGGCGAGCAGGATCGCGAGCAGGGCCAGCGCGGCGACGATGACGGGCGCCCAGGGACCCCAGGCGTCGCTGATCCGGTAGAGACGCTGCGCGGTGTCGAGCTGAGAGGCCGTCATGAGCGGGATGGACACGGTCGGGGTCAGGGCATCGGCTGCATTCCCGGCGCCGGCTTGCTGGAGCGCCGACGACAGCCCCGGAACGGGGATCTTGAGCACCACGGTGACGCGACCCTGCCGGTCGAGGTCGGTGGCGGCCTGCCCCTTCATCACCGCGAGGAACTGCGTGTGCGCCCCACGGATGCCGGTCTTCCACGCCTGCGCGACCTGAGGGCTGGCCGCGATCCGGGTCGCCTCCGCGCGGATCGCCGGCTCGAGGGCCTTCTCCACGGCAGGCTGGAGCTGGATCGCGCCCAGCACGCCGTTGACGATGCCGTCGGCGAGGGCTTCCTGCACCTGGGGCGTCTGCACGACCGGCGCCATCTCCGCGACGAACTCATCCGTCTGCGTCAGCGTGGTCGATGCCCAGAACGCCAACAGCGACAAGGGCATCAGGAGTATCGCCAGCACGCCGAGCACCGCCGAACCGATCGAGCGCCCGAAGCTCTCGGAGCCTTGCGCCACGTGGTGCCTCCTGTCGGTCGGTTAGGGCCGCGGCCCACCGGTCGCGGGCTCAGACCCCTCGCAGGTCGAGGGTCAGTCTGGCATCCGAGCCGGGATCGATGGTGACGGGGATTCCCCAGTCCTGCTGGAAGAGATGGCATGCTGCATGCTCGGGCACCTCGCCCGTCTCCGGATCGCCGTCGCAGGCAGCGGCCTGCACGGAGACGTGCAGCGTCCCCTCCGGTATGCCGTCCGCCAGCCACAGCGACCGCGTGAGCCCTCGTGACCTGCCGCCCCCCTCGATGAGCAGGCCCTCGGGACTCGCGGACACGTCGAGCATCGTGGGGTCACCCCATCGGTCGTCGAGCTTCTGGCCCGGCGGCGGCACAAAGGTCACCTCGAGACGGACCGCCCCGGCCGGCAGCGGCGTCGGGGGGCGCTGCGTGCGACGGGCCGGACCCTCGACGCGCTGAGCGTCCTCAGGGAGTGGAACTCGGACGAGGCGGTGCGCGGCCGACTCGACGACAACCAGACGCGTCTCGCCCGTGTCCGGGTCGGTCTCCGCGACAGCGTCGCTCGGCTCGGCGAGCCCCTGAGCGAGCGTGCTGACCTGCTGGCTGGCAGGGTCGAAGCGGCGGATCGCACCGTTGTAGGTGTCGCTGATCGCGACCGACCCATCCGGAAGCACCGTCACGCCGAGCGGGTGCTGCAGGAGTGCCTGCGCAGCCGGGCCGTCGCGGTGGCCGAAGTCGAAAAGCCCTGTGCCGACATGGGACTCGACCACAAGCCCGGCGTCGGTGCGGGTGATCGATCGAAGGGCGGAGGTCTCGGAGTCGGCGATCCACACCCGGTCGCCGACACCGGCGGTCGCCAGGCCGGACGGCTGAGCGAACCACGCCTGGCCGGCGGGCCCGTCCCGCAGGCCCTCGTTCGTGGTGCCCGCAACGACCTCGACCGTGCTGGACTCGACGGACTCACCGGGCGTCCACGCCCAGAGCTGGTGGGTGCCTGCCATAGCGATGAGCACCTGGTCGCCGAGCCAGGCGAGGTCCCAAGGGGTCGAGAGCGGCTGCTCGAGCGCGAGACCGCCGCCCGTTCGTTCCCGCAGCTGGGCGCCGGTGCCGGCGAGGACGTGAACTGACCCGTCGGAGAACGAAACTCCCTTCAGCTGGTGGTTCACGGAGTCGGCGACGAGGACGTCGACCCCGAGCCGCGAGGCCACCTGCGGGGTCGCCAGGAGGACGCCCTGTGGCTCGTTGAAGACCCAACGCCCTCCCCACCGGGCTCGCTCGGTCTCGAGGTCCGACTCGAGGTGGACCACCTGGTGGTTCGCGGTGTCGGACACGACGAAGGAGCCGTCCGGGAGTGCCACGGCCTTGCCCGGAAAACGCAGTGCGGTGTGAGCCGGAGGCGGCGCGATGTACGGGTCGTCACCCGGCTGTAGTGTCCCCTTCGCGCGGTGCTCCTCGACGAGCTCGCCGACGAGCGCGGCCAGGCCGCTCCCGTGCCCCTCCCCCGACATCGACGCAACGACGTAACCTTCCGGGTCGACGACGACAAGAGTCGGCCACGCGCGGGCGGTGTAGGCGCGCCACGTCGTCAGGTTAGGGTCGTCCAGCACGGGATGGTGAACGGCATACCGCTCCACGGCGGCGGCGAGCGCCTCGGGATCGGCCTCGTGCTCGAACTTCGGGGAGTGCACGCCGACGATGGTCAGGGCGTCGGGGAACTGCGCCTCGACCGGCCGGAGCTCGTCGAGCACGTGGAGGCAGTTGACGCAGCAGAAAGTCCAGAAGTCCAGGATCAGGACGCGCCCGCGGAAGTCGGCGATGGAGTATGCCTTGCCGCCGGTGTTGAGCCATCCGCGGCCGACGAGCTCCGGGGCGCGGACACGAACACGAGAACGCATACCGTCGAGCCTAAGCGCGGGCCTCGCACGCGAGCATCGCGGGCTGCTGTGCCGGTGCGGGGCAGGCGGGGAGCGGGGACTGGGGCAGGGTGCCCTCGGACCGTGTGATTCTGCTCCGGATTCCGGAGCAAGATCACAGGGTTGCTGACCCTATCCCTGGGTCCGGCTCATATCCCGAGCCTCCGGTCGGGCAGGACCGGGAAAGCCGTGCGCCACGCCAGGGTGGCAGCGGTGTCGATGTCGAGGCTCAGCACCTGCTCGCCCTCGCCAGCGGAAGCCAGGACCTGCCCGGTCGCGTCGACGACCTGCGAGTGGCCGCCCATCTCGTGCCTCGCGTGGGTGCCGGCGGTGTTGCACTGCAGGACCACGCACTGGTCCTCGATCGCGCGGGCCTGGCCGAGCAGCGTCCAGTGCCCGACCCGGCGCATCGGCCAGGCCGCCGGGATGACGAAGACCTCGGCGCCGCGGTCGAGCAGCTTCCGGTAGAGCTCGGGGAAGCGCAGGTCGTAGCAGGTCGAGAGCCCGACCGGCACCGAGTCACCGTCGGCCACCGGCACCTCGAGGACGACGAGATCCTCTCCGGCATCCATGAGGCTCGGCTCCCCCTCCCCGAAGCCGAACCGGTGGATCTTGCGGTACGTCGCGACGAGCTCGCCCTCGGGCGAGAAGACGAGGCTGGTGTTCCAGAGGCCCTTGCCGCCAGGCACGGCCGGGGCGCCTCGCTCGACGATCGAGCCGCCGTGCAGGGTGACGCCGGCGTCTTTGGCAGCGCCCGCGAGCGCGGCGGCAACGGGCCCGTCGACCGACTCGGCCCGTTCGTCCCAGTGGCGGTAGTCGAACCCTCCCGCCGACCACAGCTCGGGGAGCACGACGAGGTCATGGCCCGACTGGGCTCGAACGAGTGCTGTGACCCGCTCGGTGCGTGCGGCGACGGACTCGTCGTCGCCGTAGGCGAGCTGGATGAGCGCAACCTTCATGGCGCAACTCTCACATGTCCGCGCAGCGGGCGGCACCCGACTCAGCCCGGCGCGGCCCTCTCAGATCGCGGCGACTCAGCTCGCTGCTGAAGTTGCGACCCGGAGCCGCTGCTGCGCGCGACGGCGCTCAGCGAGCTCCTCACGCAGCTCCGGGTCGCTTTGGACGAGGTAGACAAGCCCGCAGTCCTGCGGCCCGCTGGCTCCAGGAAAGCACAGCGTGCACGGCTCGCCGAGCCGGACAGGGCACCGGGGCATCGGCGGTCTCTGGGACATGTCCCCTCCTTCCGGCACCCATACTACAGCACGTAGTAATTGATAATGAAATCGCCTCAGCGGGGGTTGCTCTGGTCGCGGCGGGCCAGGGCGGCCAGCCGCGCGTTGTATGCCGCCAGCTCGGCATCGCCGTCCCGGTCGGCTCGGCGGTCGCCACGGATCGCCTCGGCCCGGTCCGCCCGGAACCACTGCATCGCGACGATGAGCGCTAGTACGAGGCTCGGCAGCTCGCCGATGGCCCAGGCGACGCCGCCACCGAAACGCTGGTCGGCGAGGGGGTCGGGCACCCACGGGATCGCGATGGTCGTGAAGAAGTCGCCGCCGAGCAGCGTGGTGCCGGTGATCATGGCGACGCCGAAGAAGGCGTGGAAAGCGATCGTGGCGAAGAGCACGATGAGCCGCAGCGCCGGGCTCCAGCGTTTCGGCCCTGGGTCGATGCCGACGAGCACCCAGGCGAAGAGGTACCCGGTGAGGATGAAGTGCGCGGTCATGAGCAGATGCCCGGTGTGCGTCGTCAGGGCCAGCTCGAACAGCCCGGTCCAGTAGAAGACGACGAGGCTCATGAAGAAGAACGCGGCGGCGAAGACCGGGTTGCCGAGGACCGCGAAGACCCGCGAGTGGACGACCGCGAGCACGAGCTCCCGCGGGCCGAGCGTGCCGTCGGTGCGCGGCTTCAGAGTCCGAAGGGCTAGCGTCACCGGCGCTCCCAGCACGAGCAGGATGGGCACGACCATCGCCTCGATCATGTGCAGCGTCATGTGCCACGAGAACGCCACGCGCCCGTAGATGCCAAGCACGCCGTTGGTCGCGTAGGCGAACAGCAGCCAGCCCGCGACCCAGCTCACCGTCCGCAGCACCGGCCAGGCGTCGCCACGCCGGCGCATCCGGATGACACCAGCCAGGTAGAGCCCGACCGCGAGAAGCGCGGTCGCGAGGAACAGCCACTCGACCCGCCACGCGGTGAGCCACGACGCCGCGGTCGGGGCGATCGGGGCCGGGTATCCCGTGAGGGCCAGCGTCGCACTGGGGTTGGGCACCGTCTCCGGCACGGGCGGCGCACTGCGCGCGAGCGCCGCCGCCACGCCGAAAGCCAGCCCCATGACCAGCGTCTCGACCACGGCGAGGCGCACGAACAGGCTCGTGCGTGTGGAGTCCCCGCGGTCCAGGGCGTCGATGCGGTCCAGCGTGATCCGCCGGTGCCAGGCACCCGCGACCCCGAGCGCGACGAAGGCGACGACCTTGACGAGGATCAGGATGCCGTACGGCGTCCCGAGGTCCGACCAGGTCCCGAGGCGGGTGCTGGCCGACATGACACCGGAGACTCCCAGAGTCACGAAGCACCAGAGCGCCACCGTGGAGAACCGGCGAGCGACGACACCCAGAGCCGGACCGATCGAGCGTGCGAGCACGACGATCGACAGCAGCCCACCGACCCACACCGACGCGCTGAGCAGGTGCGCGCCGATCGCGTTGACCGCCGTCTCGTGGTCGGACGAGCCTCCTGCGTGGCCCGCGAGCCCGAGCACGAGCACGCCGAACGACGCGAGGATGGCCAGCCACATGGCGACACCACGGGACCGGGCGACGGCCGCGCCGGACGCGACCACGAACGCCGCGAGCGCACTGATGAGAGCGACCCGCAGGGTGTCGATGCCCCAGACGGAGGCGGCCAGACTGTCGCCGAAGCTCGGGTCGCTGAGCGGGATGCCGGCGGCGTCGGCGAAGGTGAGGACGAGCCCGACGGTCCCGGCAACCGCCCACACGAAGGCGGCGGCGGTCGCCAGGCGCAGCGCAGCCCCGCGCCGCGGCTCGTCCGGCGCAATGGTCGCAGCGCGCGATGCGCCCGGGATCATCGTCGCGGCGAGCAGGAGCGACCCGACGGTCAGCGAGGCGGCGACGTCGTGCACGACGCGGACCAGCGGCAGAGCCCAGCGCACGACGGGCCCGGCGTCGACCAGACCACCCTCGAGCGGCTGGGTGGCGCCGGTGAACCGGGCCGCCACGACGCATGCGAGCAGGCCCACGACGACGACTCCGGCGACCACGACCGGCCCCGACAGGAAGGGGCGCGGGGCGGCCGCGGGCACGTCGCCGACGGCGGGTCGCTGGAGGGTGGACATGCATCAAGGGTAAGTAGTCCGACGCCTCCCCATGCACCCGGGCAGCGCCTTCGGGCGGCTCGTCGAGGTGGACGTCGAGAGCCGCTCGACGGGCTCGTCCTGACCCACTGAACGCGCGCGGGCATACACCCATTTGCGAGCAAAAGGAAACATAGGGAACCTTGCGGGTTGCCCCGCAAGCGCATAGCGTCAGCAGTAGTCGGTCAAGCCAGTGCCGCATCGGGGTTCCCGAATCCGGAGGTTTCATGACCGACCCCCCTGCGGGCCTGCGCAAGGATGCCCGCACCCGTGAGCTCATCACGCTCTTCCGCACCACGACGTCGGAGTCCGAGCGTGACCGCGCGCTCGAGTCCGTCACCCAGCTGCATATGCCGCTGGCGCGCTCCCTGGCCCACCGGTACACCGGCAAGGGCCTGGACCACGAGGACCTCGAGCAGGTCGCATTCCTGGCCCTGCTCAAGGCCATCCACCGCTTCGACCTCGACAAGCCCACCGAGTTCGGCGCCTACGCCACACCCACCATCACCGGCGAGCTGCGCCGCTACTTCCGCGACTACGGCTGGCTGGTCCGGCCACCGCGAGAGCTGCAGGAGCGGCGCCAGCTCGTCACCGACACCCGGGCCCGGCTCGAGCAGCGCCTCGGGCACGACCCGGACCCCGAGGAGCTGGCTGAGGAGCTCGATCTCAGCCTCGACTCGGTCAAGGAGGCTCAGGTCGCAGCCACCAACCTGCGACCCGCCTCGCTCGACGCAACCACCTCCGAGGGCGGCCGGCCCGTGCTCGACCTGCTCGACTCCCGCGTCGACCCGCGCTCCGACCCGGCTCTCGACGAGAGCATCGTCGTGCGGACGGCGCTGGAGCGGCTGCCGGCGCGGGACCAGGAGCTCGTGGAGCTGCGCTTCGTCGGCGACCTGACCCAGGCTGAGATCGCCGAGTCCATGGGTCTGTCGGCGATGCAGGTCAGCCGCCTGCTCCGTCGGACCCTGATGGAGCTGCGTGAGCAGCTCGATGCGGAGGGCATCGCCACCGCCTGAGCCTGAGCGGCTCGGACGGCTTCCGGACCGAGTGCTCACTCGACCAGTACGCGTGACTAGGGGCGACCGCGGACCGTCGAGTGGGCACTCGCCTGAGGACTCGCCTGGGTGATCAGGACGTTCGGTCGGTGGCGCCCGCGCCCCCGCCGAACTGGGTCTCCTGGCCCTGGATGACCTGTGCCGCCACGTGCGAAAGCTTCATGTTGAGGTCCTGCGAGGTGCTCCTCAGCAGCTCGAACGCGGCCTCTCCGCTGATGTGGTGGGCCGCCATGAGCAGGCCCACCGCCTTGCCGATCTCCCGGTTGCTCTGCAGGCCCTGCCGCAGCGAGGCCGCCTCCTCGCGGGCCCGGATCGCCATCAGGGCGACCGACGCGAAGGACGCGATGACGGCCCCGGTGTCGGCCGACCGCTCGGACAGCGCCCCGGGCGTGTCCGAGAAGAGGTTCAGCGCGCCGACCTTGTCGCCATCGAGCAGCAGCCGATAGCCGATCGCCGAGCGGACCGGCGTCTCGGACACGATTCGCTCGGTGAAGCGCGGCCACGGCGTGGTCGCGGTCGTCAGGTCGGCGTCGTGCTGGTAGGCCTCGTCGAGGATCGCATCGACGCAGGGTCCCTCCCCCACCTCGAGCTCGATCTGGTCGATCCGGCGTGCGACCTGATCGGTGGACGCCGCGGTGACGAACCGGTCGCGGGTGCGCACGAGCAGCGACGCCCGGTCACAGCCCTCGACGAGCCGGGCCGCCACATCGACGAGCGCCTGGTGGATGGAGCCGGCGTCGGCTCCCGCGTAGATGAGCGCAGACATCCGATGGAAGGCGTCGTTGATCGTCGGGTCGAGGGGTAGGTCGGAAGACATGTCACTCCCTGGTGGTTCAGCCCAGCCGCCAGGCCCTCACTGCCGAAGGGGCCGATGGACCAGGCAATCTTCGCATCTCCACACCCAGTCGTTACCCCTCTGGGCCAGATCGCTGGAAGTGAGTTGACATCCCTCCGGACGAGGACAAATACTTGCTTGTTGCAAACAACTAGTTGAGATCCGGAGGTGTGGTCGATGCCGGTCGGCAAGGACGAGGCGAATGCCGTCTTCCTCGCGCTCCTGCGCGTCCAGAAGCTGCTCGTGGCTTCGAAGCACACCGCCCCGCGCGTCCACGACGGCGTCGACGTCACGGCATACCCCGTGCTGTTCCTCGTCGGCGGCGCCGGGTCGATCCGGATCTCGGACCTCGCGACGTCGCTGCACAACGACGTCTCGACGGTGAGCCGGCAGGTCAGTGCCCTCGTCGCGAACGGGCTGCTCGACAAGAGCGCAGACCCCAGCGACCGGCGGGCTTATGCCGTCTCGCTCACCGATGCCGGTCGTGCCGCACTGGCTCACATCCAGGACACCCGCTCGAGCTGGTTCCAGGGACTGCTGCACGACTGGGAGCCGGCCGACGTGGCCGCGTTCACGGAACAGCTCAGAGCCTTGGGCGACGCCCTCGACGCAAGCCTGCGGGCTCGCGGCGAGTCGCCGCCCTTCATGCCCTTCGTCCAGAAGGGCGCCCGCGCCGGGGCACCGTCCACACCGAACCACTTCGTCCCGAACAACAGGGAGGACTGACATGTCCGACGCTACGGCAGATCCGACCCGCGCCCAGGCGCTGGCCGAGGAGCCGAGGAGCGACCGGCCGGAAGCACCGCTCACGCACCGAGAGATCATCACGATCCTCATCGGTCTGATGATGGGCATGTTCCTCGCGGCGCTCGACCAGACCATCGTCGCGAGCGCCATGCGTGTCATCGCCGACGACCTCAACGACCTCGCCGGCCAGGCCTGGGTCACGACGGCATACCTCATCACCGCGACCATCGCGACACCGCTCTACGGCAAGCTCGGCGACATCTACGGGCGCAAGAAGCTCTTCCTCTTCGCCATCACGATCTTCACGATCGGCTCGATGCTCTGCACGCTCGCCTGGTCTGTCCCTGCGCTCGCGGCGTTCCGCGCGATCCAGGGCATCGGCGCCGGTGGCCTCTTCTCGCTCGCCCTCGCGATCATCGGCGACATCGTGCCGCCGCGCGAGCGCGCTCGCTACCAGGGTTACTTCCTGGCCGTCTTCGGCACCTCGAGCGTCCTCGGCCCCGTCATCGGCGGCTTCTTCGCCGGCCAGGCGACGATCCTCGGCATCACCGGCTGGCGCTGGGTCTTCCTCGTCAACGTCCCGATCGCGATCGCTGCGCTCATCGTCGTCAGCCGCACGCTGCACCTCAAGCACACCCGCCTCGACCACCGCATCGACTACTGGGGTGCGGCCACCCTGTCGATCGCGCTCGTGCCCCTGCTCATCGTGGCCGAGCAGGGCCGCGGCTGGGGCTGGGGCTCACCGACCTCCATCCTCTGTTACGCGATCGGGCTCGTCGGAGCAGTCGCGTTCTTCCTCATCGAGCGGAACATGGGTGAGGAAGCCCTGATCCCGCTGCGGCTGTTCAGCAACCGCACCATCGCCGCCGCGTCGATCAGCTCGGTCTTCATCGGTATGGGCATGTTCGGTGGCCTGGCCGCCCTGCCGCTCTACCTGCAGATCGTCAAGGGTGCCTCGCCGACGCAGGCGGGCCTGATGCTGCTGCCGATGACCCTCGGCATCATGTTCGGCTCGATCTTCTCGGGCCAGACCATCTCCCGCACGGGTCGCTACCGCATCTTCCCGATCGTCGGGTCCGCGATCCTCGTCGTCTCCCTCTTCGGCTTCCACTACATCGGCGCCGACACACCGCTGTGGAAGACGATGATCGGGATGTTCTCCTTCGGCATCGGCCTCGGCTTCAACTTCCAGCCGCTGACCCTCGCCGTCCAGAACGCGGTCCCGCGTCGCGACATCGGCGTGGCCACCTCGTCGGCCACGTTCACCCGTCAGATCGGCGGCACGCTCGGCACGGCGGTGTTCCTGTCGATCCTGTTCTCGCAGGCCGGCGCGAGGATCGGCGACGCGTTCGCTCGTCTCGCACCGACGGAAGCGTTCCAGTCCGCGCTGCGCAACCCGAACCAGGGCGACCCGGCGACGAACCACCAGTTCATCGCCCAGCTGCACGCCGCGTCGGCCTCGGGCAACCCCGCCGGTGCCGGAGCGAACGCCCTGCAGGACAGCTCGTTCATCAACCAGCTCGACCCGCGCCTGGCCCGCCCGTTCCTGGTCGGCTTCTCCGACGCCATGTCGACGGTGTTCCTCGTGGCGTCCGGTGTGCTCGTGCTGGCGTTCATCGCCTCGCTGTTCCTGCCGCACGTCGACCTCGGCCCCAAGCCGGGCGAGGCGAGGGCCGGGTCCGCCGAGGACGAGACGGCACCGGTGGCCGCCGGTCACTGAGGCTCGACCCACACCCACCCCCCGGTTCGATGTATTACCTCGCCACATGGCGCGAGGTAATACATCGAACCGGCGTGGGTGTCAGCGCAGGTTGTGCAGCTCGCGGCGACTGAGGAAGGCCCTCGTGCCCAGCGCCATGACGAAGGCGAAGCCGCCGGCGATGACCGCGACCCAGTAGCCCGGCTGCGGCCCCACCCGGTCGACCACCGCACCGGACACCGCAGATCCGGCCGCGATGCCGATGATCAGGCCGGTCAGCACGATCGTCATGCCCTCGTTGAGCTGAGCCTTGGGGACAACCCGCTCGATGAGGTTCATCGTCGTGATGAGAGTCGGGGCGGTCGCCATCCCCGCGAAGAGCATGACGCCGGCGAGCACCCAGAGGTTGCCGGCGATGAGGACCGGCGACTCGAGCACGGCCATCCCCAGCGTGCCGAGGATGAGCAGCTTGAGCAGGTTGCGCCCGTGGGACACGTGCCCGAAGACGAGTCCGGCGAAGGCCGACCCCACGGCATACAGGGCAAGGATCGGCCCGGCCGCGTTGCTGTGCCCGGCGTCTTGCGCCACGGCCAGCGTGACGACCTCGTTGACGCCGAAGATCGCTCCGGTCATCACCATGATGAAGGCGAGCGGGATGAGCCCCGGCACCGTGAACGCGTGCTCGGTGGGACGCTCGTGGTGCGGCACGACCGGCGGCTCCGTGGAGCGGGCGGAGATGAAGACCAGGACGCCCACGGTGTACAACATCGTCGCGAGGAGGAACCCGGCCTCGGGGAAGAGCGTGGTCGACAGCCAGATCGCCAGGACCGGCCCGATGACGAACGTGACCTCCTCCATGACCTGCTCGAACGACATCGCCGAGTGCAGGCTGCGCGGGTCATGGGCGAAGATGTGCGCCCAGCGGGCCCGCGCCATGGTGCCGAGACTGGGGATCGCCGCGCACAGCGGGAACGTCACGAACAGCACCCACGACGGCCAGTCCCGCCATGAGGCGAGCATCGTCAGGATCGCCCAGAAGCCCGACCACAGGAAGAACGGGATGGCGACCCGCCGCTGGCCGTACCGGTCGACGAGCCGTCCGATGACCGGTGCGCAGACCGCCAGCGAGACCATCCCGACGGCGACGACGGCCCCGGCGAGCTCGTAGGAGCCGCGCCGCGCGGCGACCATGGCGACGGTGGCCACGCCGAACATCGCACCCGCGGAACGGGCGATCATCCCCCCTGTGATGAAGACGCGTGCCCCCGGTACCTCGAAGAGAGGTCGGTAGGACGCCAGCACAGATGCTCCTCACGATCGGGGGCGCGAACCTTCCCATACTCGCACTGGAGCGACGATGGGCCGAATCCCCGGCTCGGCTCAGTCCTCGTGCTTGCGGCGCAGGGACCACATCTGCGGTGACCGCTCGAGCTCGAGCGCGACGTCCCAGGGCATCCCTCCGGGTGCCGTCTCGCGACGGAAGCTGGCGACGGTGCGGCGGGCGAGCTCCGGGTCGGCGGCGACGCGACGTGCCATGGTCAGGGCCTGCTGCTCGACGTCGCCGTCGTCGTATGCCGCCCAGGCCAGTCCCAGGGCCACGGCCCGCTCGCCGTCGACCTCCTCACCGAAGAGGCCCATGGCGGCCGCGGCCTCGCGTCCGGCGGCCCGGTTGAGCAGGGTGAAGTGGCCACCCCCGGGGTGGATGCCGATCTGCGCGAAGCCCGGCAGCAGCCGTGCCGAGCGAGACACGATCCGCAGGTCGGTGGCGAGGGCGAGGTTCAGGCCGGCACCGACTGCCGCGCCCCGGACCGCCGCGATCGTCGGGCACTCGGCGGAGCCGACCGCGGTGAAGGCGCGGTAGACCGTCTCGAGGTTGCGATAGGCGCGGTTCTCGACAGGATCGCGGCCGACGTCGAAGAGCACGTCACGCACCGCTCCGGCGCAGAAGTGCGCGCCGCCCGTGACGACCATGGCTCCGACCGAGTGGTCATCCGACGCGGTCCGGGCGGCCTCGATGAGCTGGCGGGACATCGCCACCGACAGCGCGTTGCGGCGCTCGGGAGCGTCGAGGGTGACGAGCGCGACGCCGTCGCTGACCTCGTAGCGGATCTCGGTCATGGGCGAGTCTCCTTGAGCTGTCGGGTGGTTCGGGGTCGAGGTGATAGCCCGTGTATGCCGCGTATGCCGCGTATGCCGCGACGGACTACCTCGACCCGGCGGGGGGTTGCGGGGGCGGGGGCGGGGGTGGTTGCGGGGACGGAGATGGTTGCGGGGGCGAGGACGAGGCGCGTCCGGTCGTGACCAGCGTCCAGAGCCGGTCGCAACCCGCCGAGCAGGCGAGAGCGGTGAGCGTCTCGTCCCACTCGTACAGCGAGCCGAACTCGCTGCGGCGCACCAGGATCGGCCGGGTCAGGGTCTGCAGCTCGTGCTCCAGCGTCGTCCCGATCGCGCCGAGGACCTGGTGGGCGTTGCGGACGACGACGGATGCGGCATGTCCGACGCACGACTTGGCGACGCCCACGGCGAACAGCATGCCCGGGTCGTGCCAGTCGGAGTCGGCGGCTCTCGCGACAGCAGCGTCGGTCGCGGCCCTGGCGAGGGCGGTCTCGGCCGCAATGTCGGACACGAGGTTCTGCACGGTCTGGAACCGGGCCAGCGGGCGGCCGAACTGGACCCGCTCGCTCGCATGCGTGAGGACCACCTCGACGACGCGCTCCATCGCGCCGACGACCTGCGCCGACCGGGCGAGGGCGCCACGCAGGTGGAACTGCTCACCGATCTCGTGGGCCACGAGCGCCCCGGCCTCGAGATCCTCCAGGTCGAACTCGACGGTGTCGCTGGGCTCACCGGCAAGGTTGCGACCGGGCTCGACCATGGTCCGGTCCACCGGCACGGCACTGACCCGCCACTCGTCCCGGTCCTCCCACAGTGCGACGAGCACCTCGACGTCTCGAGCCCAGGTCACGTTGAGGGCGACCCCGGAAGGGTCCGGACGGCATACGGTCCGCAGGCGGCCGTCGTCCGGGAGGTCCGCCGCCTCGAGCAGCCAGCCGGCGAGCAGGTCGTGCTCGGCGAGGGGCACGGGCGCGCCGGCGGCCGCGGCGAGCCCGAGCAGGGCGGCCGCATCGACCCAGGTCCCACCGCTGCCACCCCGGGCCGCGGGGGCGGTCAGGCGGGTGAGGTCGAGCGCCTCGAGCCGCGCCCAGAGCGCCCGGTCGAGCTCGATGTGGGCGCTGGGCGCGGGGCGAGCCGCGCGGTAGTCGGCGAAGAGGTCCGTGAGGACCTCCACGAGGTCCGGGTCGGGGCCCGTCGGCTCGGCGAGCGCACGCAGGTCGGTCATCAGCGCATCCCCAGGCCGCGGGCCAGGACCCCGCGCAGGATCTCGTTGGTGCCTCCGCGCAGGGTGAACCCGGGCCGTTGCAGGATCGCGGCGTGCAGGAGGGTGTACAGCTCCTCGTCCTCGACCCATCCGGTCGCGGCCAGGGTGTCGACGTAGTCGGCGATGTCGCCCTCCTCGGTGGTGCCGAGCAGCTTCACGACGGCCGCAGCGACATCTGCGTCCTCGTGCGCCTCGAGCGCCGCCGACACGGCGAAAGACATCTGGTGCAGCGCCGCGACTCGCGCCACGTGGCGCCCGAGCGCCGGGTCGGTGGGCAGGCGACCGTCGTGCATCGCCTGCGCGGTCGCCGCGAGGAGCTGGAACGTCGACAGCACGCGCTCGGGACCGGACCGCTCGAAACCGAGCTCGGAGGTGACCTGCGCCCATCCCTCGCCGATCGCGCCGAGCACCCGGTCGTCCGGCACGAAGACGCCGTCGAGGTGCACCTCGTTGAAGTGGTGGTCCCCGCCCATCGACAGGATCGGGCGGATGTGGACGTCGGGCGAGCGGAGGTCGACGATGAACTGGCTGAGCCCGGCGTGCCGGTTGGCGGGGTCCGGTGGAGCCGACCTGGCGAGGGCGAAGAACGCGTCGGCCTCGTGGGCGCCGCTCGTCCAGACCTTCGTGCCGGTGAGACGCCAGCCGCTGCGGCCGTCAGGCCCGGCCTCGACGCGCTCCGCGCGGGTGCGGACGCTGGCCAGGTCGGAGCCCGAGTCGGGCTCGCTCATGCCGATCCCGAAGACGACCTCGCCGCGGCTGATGCCCGGCAGGAACGCGTGCTTCTGCTCCTCGGTGCCGTACTTGAGCAGGGACGGCCCGATCTGTCGCTCGGCGATCCAGTGTGCGGCGACGGGCGCGCCGACGACGAGGAGCTCCTCGGTGACGACGAACCGCTCGAGATAGGTGCGGCCCTGGCCGCCGTACTCGGTCGGGATCACCATCCCGAGCCAGCCGCGGCGGCCCAGCTCCCTCGTGAACTCGCGGTCCCAGCGGGTGAGCCACGTGTCGACGTGCGGCACGAAGGCACCGGCCCGCACCTGCTCGGCAAGGAACGCCCGGACCTCCAGCCGAAGCCCGGTCAGCGGCGCCAGCTCGCGCATCCCCTGGGGTACCAGACGTGGCGCCATGCTCACCTTTCCTCGGTCGGCCCAACCTGCTGGTCAGCCTCCCACACGCCCTGCGCCGGTGTTCTCCGGGCGGCGGAGCACCTCCGCGACGCCGGACCCGCCAGGGCGTGCAGTGACGCGTGGGACTGAGCGCACACTCGACCTGGCGGGCGCGGCATGCCTTTCGGGGGTCAGGCGTCGGCAGGCTGACGTCGACGGGATCCGATGGCCAGCAGCACGATCCCCAGGCCGAACCACGAGGCGAGGACAGTGAGCCCGTGGGTGGCGCCGGCGCCGTCGAAGTATGCCGTGCTGCGCAGCACCTGGCCGGCGGCACCGGGCGGGAGCCACGACCCGAGCGTCGCCCAGAAGGCGGGCAGGAACTCGGGGGCCGTGGCGATGCCGGAGAGCGGGTTGCCCAGGAGCACGAAGGTCGCCACGCCGAGGCCGAACCCGACCCACCGCCCGACGGTGTAGAGACCGAGCAACGCCGTCGACATCGCGGCGAGGACGGCGGCCATCCCGGCTGCGTCCAGGGCCCACGAGCCCGTGAAGGCGCCGTACCAGTGGAGCAGGGCCGCCAGCGTCGCGCCGACAAGGACGGCGGAGGCCAGGACCCCCGCGAGCCTCGCCCAGGGACGGCGGACCAGCCGGATCATGGCCAGGACCGGGGCGACCGAGCCGATGATCAGCGGCAGCAGCGCCGACGCGAGACCGGCGCCACGCGGGTCGCCGGTCGGCAGCGGGACGACCTCGGTCACGGGCACCTGCTGACCGGTCTGCTGCGAGAGCCCGGCCGCGAGCGCGTTGAGCACCTGGGCGACCGCGGGGCTGCCCGCGGGTGCGGTCAGGACCGTCGGACCCTGTGCGCCGATGACGATGCCCCCATAGACATCACGGTCGCGGATGGCCGTCGTCAGGGCGCTCTCGTCGGGGAAGGTGGTCAGCGCGAACGCCCCGGGTGAGCGGGCCTCCAGGGCAGCGGTGACCTGGCTCGTCGCCGCAGCCGGGCCGGCGAGCCCGATCGGAACCTCGCGGGGAGCGCTGTGGATCGCCGGGAGGACGAAGGCAGTGAGGACGAGGCCGAGCACGAGGACCAGGGCGAAGAGTGCGCCCACCGGCGCGGGCCGCCGCCGGGTGACCTGAGGGGCTGAGGCCGGCGCATCCGGTCCAGCCTGGGCTGACCTAGCGCCGGGCTGGGCTGACGCAGCGCCGGGTTGGGCTGACGCAGCGCCGGGTTGGGCTGATGCGGCGCCGGGCTGGGCCGGCGAGGCGCCGGGCTGGGTCGGAGTGGTGCTGGCGGCCATGTGAGGCTCCTTTCAACGAACGTTGAGAACCAACTGTAGGCGGCACGGCCGGGATTTTCAACAGGTGTTCAATCTGGGCTACCATGGACCGCATGTCCACCTCTCCCGCCCGTCGACCCGGGCCTCGAGCCGACCGCACCGACGTGCGCGGCGACATCCTCGCGGCGGCGCGCACGCTCTTCGCGGCCCGCGGGTTCAGGGGCACGACGATGCGAGCGGTCGCGGATGCTGCGGGGGTCGACGTCGCGCTCGTGCCCTACTACTTCGGCAACAAGGACGGCCTCTTCGCGGCGACGCTAGAGCTGCCGGTCGACCCTCGGGCGAAGCTCGACGAGATCTTCGCGCAGGGACTCGACGGCATCGGAGAGCGCATCGCCCGCACCATGGCCATGCTCGTCGACGACGAGGCGACCGGCCCCGCGATGCTCGGGCTGATGCGATCGGCGATGACCGAGGGGCCGGCGCACGACGTCGTTCGCGACTTCATCGAGAACGTCATCATCGAGGGCTACGCACGGCATCTCGATGCTCCCGACGCTCGACGTCGGGCCGCGCTCGCAGCCACCCAGATCGTCGGTGTGGCGATGGGCCGGCACGTCCTGCGGATCGAGCCGCTCGCGAGCATGTCGGTGGACGAGCTCGTCGAGCACGTCGGCCCGACGCTGCAGCGCTACCTCGAAGGCGCCTGACCCCCCGCCGGCTCCACCCGAACGTCAGCCGGCGATGACGAGGTAGCCGCAGAGGCCCACGATGACGGCCGTGATCAGACCTGCCGTGACGGTGGTCAGGCGATGGTTCGCGAGGCGGCCCATGAGTCGGCGGTCGTGGGTGAACAGCAGCAGTGGGATGAGGGTCCCCGGCAGGGCGAACGACAGGACCACCTGGCTCCACACCAGGGCGCTGGTCGGCTCGACCCCGAGCCCGAGGATGACCAGGGCCGGGATCACCGCGAGCATGCGCCGCAGCAGCGCCGGGATCGGCTTGCGCCCGAAGCCGGTCATGACGACATCGCCGGTCTGCACGCCGACCAGGGTCGCCGCCAGCCCCGAGGCGAGCAGCGCGACGGCAAGCATCGTCGCCGCGATCTGTCCCGCACTGGCGGCGAGAGCGGCATACGCCGACTCGATGCTCGCCCCGGCCTCGGACGGCAGCGCCGCCGAGAACACCACGAGGCTCACGTTGGCGACGCCGGCCACGCTCATGGCGATGACGACCGACCGGACCGTATGCCGTCCGAGGCGCAGGCGCTCGTCCTGCGACGGCTCGACGGTGCCGTCGTCGCGCGCCCGTGAGGCGGCCGAGTGGAAGTGCAGCGCGTGCGGCATGACGGTCGCACCGACGATCCCGACCGCGAGCAGCGCCGCCGAGGAGTCGAGCGGGCCGGGGACGACCGAGCGCAGCAGCGCAGCCCGGTCGACGTCGGCGATCCACACCTGCCACACCAGGGACGCGATGATGACGGCGAGCAGCACGAGCACGACCGACTCGAAGTGGCTCCGCCCGTGGACCTTGAGGTAGAGCACGACGAGGCTGAAGCCCGTCACGACGAGGGCGCCCCACATCAGCGGCAGCCCGAACAGCAGGTAGAGCGCGATCGCGCCGCCGACGATCTCGGCGAGGTCGGTCATGATGACGACGATCTCGGCCTGCGCCCAGAGCAGCACACGTCCGACGCCGGGGAACCGCAGGGCACTGTGCTCGGCCAGGCTCATCCCGGTGACCATGCCGAGCTTGGCCGCGAGGTACTGGATCACCATGGCCGAGCAGCTCGCGAAGACGACCACCCAGATCAGGGAGTAGCCGTGCTCGGCGCCGGAGGTGATGTTCACCCCGAAGTTGCCGGGGTCGACATACGCGATGGCCGCGAGCAGCGCCGGCACGAGTGTGCGCGGTGCGCTGAAGGTCCCGCCGAGCCCGTGCTCCGGCGACCGGTTGTCGACCAGTCGGGGGCGTCGCTCGGCGACTCGCTCTTCCATGGGAGACAGCATCATGCCTCGACCCCTGCCAGTCCAACCGCCTGTCTCGGATAGAGACAAGTCCCTCACTCGTCGGGCCGGCGGCGGCTGTGCGGGAGGACCTGGCGCGGCGGTGGTCAGCGTGCCGCGGCGAACCCGAGCAGCGCGGCGATGCCGAGTGCGCTCCGCGGGTCGTAGGCCGCGGTCCACAGTCCACCGTGCGCGGCGGCATACGCCTCGTCCTGCCACGGGTGCGGCTGGCTGGGCGAGCCGGTGCGCAGGTCGTGGACGAGCAGCGCGGCCATGAGCGTGTTCGCGGTGCCGGGCTCGAAGACCTCGATCCCGAAACGGTGGGCACCGGCGTACGCGGCCGCCAGCGCCCGGTTCTTCACGACCGAGCGGGTGCGCGTGGGCGGCGCCACCTTGAGCGAGACGAGGCCGCCCTCCGCGCGGTATGCCGTCGCCCGCCACCGCTGGAGCCGCTTGGCGAGCAGGTAGTTGGGTCCCTGCTGCAGGACGACGCTGTCGTTGATGCCTGGGTCCTGGCCCGGTACGTAGTTGCGCCGCAGGAGTCGACCGCCGCTCACGGTTCGCAGCGGCACCCGGAGCACCTTCGACGTGCGTCGCTCGTCGTAGCTGCGCACCGACCGCTCGACGGCGGCACCGGGGACGGCGAACACGTCGGTCGGGGTCGCCAGGAACGCCAGGGCCACGTCATCGCGGCCCTTGCTCTCGACGACGTGCCGGGTCAGCGCGTCCACGGCCATGGACACGCGGACGTTGGTCTCGCCATCGGCGTAGACGTAGTTGCCGATCGCGATCGGGCCCTCGATCTCGGCCACCCACCGGGCGACGGCGTCGAGGTCGTGGACGAGGTCTCCCCCGGCACGGGCCGCGGTCGTCCCTCCACCCGTGCGCACCGGCACAGTGAACGACCCGGCAAGGTGACGCGTGTCACCGATCAGCCTGTCCCACAAGTCTTTCCGCGGGAGGTCCACGGCGGCGATGTCGGCGCCCCAGCGAAGCAGCGACCGGAGCGGGCCCATCTCCGCCGCCGCACCGAGGACGACGACGGTGCGGTCCGACAGGTCCAGCCAGTCGGGATTGTCGATGACCTGCTCGACCGCCTCGGCGCACGTCGGCTCGACCGCGCCCGCGTCGACCCACTGTGCCAGGCGCCGACGGAGCGCGTCCCCGGAGACGCGCTCGCCGGCATACGGCACGGACAGCGTCCGGTCCGGGGCGCCCTCGCCACGGATCGTCTCGGACCCGAGCGGGTCGGCTCCGTCGGCCGGTTGGGTGAAGGCGGACCCCAGCGGCTCGTCACCGTCGGGACCGGCCCAGCGCATCCGCTCGTGGAGCGAGGCGAGCCCGTCCCGCGCGACCGTCAGGGCGGCCTCGTCGCTGGTGAGGCCGGCCTCGACGAGGCGGCGGAAGTGCGGAAGGTAGCCCTGCCGCCAGTTCGTCTCGCGCTCGGCCGACGCCGCGCCGACCGGGTCGGTGGCACGCAGCGCGTCGGCGACGACCGCCCGGCCCGTCGCCGTCGTGCTGCGCCGGCCGGCCGCCGGGTCGACGGGGAAGACCACTCCGCGCTGTGACTGGGCGTCGCTCATGGGGTCATCCTGCCCGTCGGGTGGTCACTTCGGTGCGGCTTGGGGGGCGTACGGAAGGGACCACTCGACCGTGTAGGTGGGTCGAGTGGTCACCTCGGTTCGACGGACGGTCCCACCGGCCCGGCTGACCGAGACCGGTGGGACCGCACTCATCGCGCCTCAGGCTCAGGGAGCCGCTGCCACCGCGAAGGGTGCCGAGTCGACCGAGCCCACGGCGTTCACCGCGCGCACTCGGAAGAACCACGGCTGCCTCGCGATGTTGCCCGTCGTGTACGTCGTCGTGTTGGCGGCGAGGGTGGCCGACTGACCCGCGACGGTCGCGAACGTGCTGGACGTGCTCCACTGCACGACGTAGCCCGTCTCGTTGGCGACGTCACCCCAGCCGACGGTCACCCGCTCATTGCTACCGGCCCGGACAGCCGAGCCGCTCGTGATGGTCGGCCGGCCCGGGAGCAGGACTTCCGCGGTCGCGGTGTTGCTGGCCGCAGAGCGCCCGGCGACGTTGACCGCGCTCACCCGGTACGCGTAGGAGCTGCCCAGCGACACCGTGTTGTCGACGATCGTCACGTTGCCCGTGTTGGTGCGAGCGGGCGGCGTGGCCAGCTGGGTGAAGCCGCCACCGTTGACCGAGCGTTCCACGACGAAGCCGGACTCGTTCGTCGCGTTGTCGCGCCACGTCAGCGAGACCTGTGGGCCCGCCTGCACGGTGGCGGTGAGGTTCGTCGGGGCCGCCGGCTGGTTCACACCGAGAGTGGCCGACGTCGAGCTCGCCGTCATGGTCGGGAAGCCCGACCCGTAGCCGACGGTGTTCTGCGCGACGACCCGGTAGAGGTACGGCGTCGTGGCATTCGACGACTGGTCCGTGAGCGTCCGCTGCTGATGGACGTTCGCGGCCGCCAGGGGCGACTGCACGCTGCCGACGTCGGACCATGTCGTCCCGTCGGTCGTGCGCTGCACGAGGAAGGACGTCTCCGTGATCGAGTTGTCGTTCCACGTCAGGGTGATCTTCCGGTTGTTCCCGGTGCCGGTGACCACCGCTGCACCGTTCGCCGGCCACGTGACCGTCCTCGGCGGCAGCGCCACCGCCTCGGGCCGCATCATGTCCATCTCCTCGTGGCTGAGGATGTGGCAGTGGAACACGTACTCCCAGCCGAAGTTGACGAGCTCGTTGACCACATCACCGACAGGGTTGCCCTGGGGGTCGACGTTGTTGAAGCCGACCGTCGAGCCCGCCGGCATCATCGGGTTGAGCGGCCGCACCGCGTTCGGCACCTCGAAGGGCACCTGCGGGATCACGGGACGCAGCGCGACGATGGTGTCCTCGAGCGGGCTCATCCGGACAGTGTCCTTCCAGCCCAGCTCGTTGGCGTCGGGCGGGATGACGATGTTGTCCCACGTCACGCGGTTGAGGACCTGCACGTCGTAGAGGTGGAAGTGGATCGGGTGCGTGTCCACGCCGTTGTGGGTGAACCGCCAGATCTGCGTCCCGTCCTTGGCGTCCGTGATCGGGGTGACCCTGACATCGGCGGGCGGCAGCTTGCTGCCGTCGATGAGCTCGGTCGGCGGGTTGACGTACGGGTAGAGGGTGACGTTCTGCGCGCCCGGCGACGGAGGTTGTGCCTCGACACCGAGGTTCGCCTGCATCCGGCCGAACTCGTCGAAGGTCGAGGAGTTCATCTCGTCGTGAATTGCCTTGGGCTGCAACGGCATCGACATCTTGGCGTTGGGAGTAGCCAGCGTGTTGAAGCCGAAGCTCGTCGTGTCGTTGACTCGCACCAGGCCGTCACATCGAGTCACCGTGGCGGTCCCGACGTTGCAGTTGCTGCTCGACGCGAAGCTCGTGCCGTATGCCGAGTTGTATGCCGCCTGGCCGACGATGACAGGGTGCTGGCCGGACTCGAACACGCCTGACCCGTTCGCCTGGTGCTTGAAGGCGTTGGCGAGCGCGGTCACGTTGAAGGCCTTGGCCGGTGTCGCTGCGGCGATCTTGACCTGCATGACGGTGCGGGTGTTCGGGCCGTAGCCCGGCAGGACCGTCGGCGCCCCGGTGGGGCTGAGGTCCGGGCCTCCGGTGTAGTAGTCGTACGACGGCACGCGAGCCGGGAAGGCGGCGGGCGCGTCGTTGTACAGGATCAGCGTCTTGCCCGCGAACTTCGAGAAGTCGACGACAACGTCCGCGCGCTCTGCCGGGGCCAGCAGCAGCGAGTGCTTGTCCACGTTGCCGACGTCGAAACGGGTCGGGTCGGTGATCCAGGTCGTCGGCTGCTGCCCGTCGATGACGGCCGGAGCCGGCAGGAAGCCGCCCTCGCTCGCGATCTGGACCCAGTCGGGTCCGGCCGCGTCGTTGTTGGCATCCGCCGGGGTCGGCGAGATGACCGGGTCGAGCTGTGCAGCCGCGAGCTCGGTGGGGTTGAGCTTGACCTCGCTCTGCCCGTTGCCGTTCGCGGCATCCGGGTCCGCCGTGTACCACTGGAAGTTGAAGAAGCGGTCGTTGGCGGCATTGAGCAGGCGCATCCGGTAGGACTGCGGCTGGAGCGTGACGGTCGGGTAGGCGACGCCGTTGACGATCGGCGTGTCGTTGAACTGCTCCATCCCCGCCGAGATGTTCGGCGTGCCCGGGATCTGCTCCGGCTCACAGTATGGATCGGTGTCGTACTGCCAGGTCGACGGGTCGTCGAGGTTGCAGCTCGGGTCGTAGTACGGGTTCGCGATGGGGCCGTACGTGGTGCCCGCAGCCGGCGGCCAGAACCACGGCCCGTACATCCAGCGGCCGTAGCCGCTCATGCCCGACGGGTCGCCGGGGTTCTGCGCGGGCATGTACACGTGGTGGTACCAGAAGCTGCCCTTGGTGCCCCAACGCGCCTCGTCCCACGTCGGGTCCTGGCCATAGGTCACGGGGTTGCCGCGGGCGTCCTTGGCAGCGCTGTCCTTCAGCTGCTCGGGCCCGGGCACGAAGGTCCGGTCCTGGACGATGAGCGGCAGGGTGTCCTCGGCGGCCGGGATGAGCCCTGCGTTGACGAGCGCCTTCTCGGTGTTGTCGGTGATGGTGTACCCGGCGGCCTCTCCCGCGTAGACGTTGAGCCGCGTGATGCCCCACGAGTGGTCGTGGTAGAACATCAGCCGCGCGCTCTGCTGGTTCGTGTAGTAGAACGTCGAGCAGCCGTCGTCGGCGGGGGCGCAGAGGGCCGGCGACGTGGGGTTCGCCGGGTCGGACAGCATGTCGGGCACGTTCTGCACGATGACGCCCTGGGGCCAGGTCGTGGTCTCACCCGCTGGCGTGATCCACTGGTGCGGCGTGCCGTCGCTGATCCAGGGGGTCGTGCCACCGTGCAGGTGAAGGGTCGCCCGGTTGTCCTTGAAGCACCCGGCGCCCTTCGGCTCCTGGGTGCACTCCGGGTTGCGCACGGCGTCGGTGACGGTGCCCGCGTCGGTCGGGGCGGCCATGGTCATCGGCACCATGCCCGAGCCCATCATCGTGGAGTCGGTGGGCAGGAACAGGTCGCCGTCGGCTCCCTTGGGCAGCAGGTTGCGGAAGACGATCCGGACCGGCCGGTCCTTGGTGGCCGCGATGATCGGGCCGAGCCACTGGGGCGCGGTGACGCCGGTGTACCCGGAGATCTGCTGCTTGTCGCCGTTCTGCAGCTCGTTGAAGAGGGCGACCTGCTGGCCGGGCACCGCTGTCGTTGAGAGCTGGACGTAACCGCGGACCAGGGTGGCGGGCAGGTCTGAGGAGAACTTCGTCCGGTACTGCACCAGGCCGATCACGTACTCGTCGGCCTCACTGCCGTTGTACGTCTTCTTCTCGGGCACCGCGAGCGGGATGAACTTGGCACCAGGCCCGGTCGTCGCGTCGACTCCCGCGGCCTGGGGCACGTTCGGGCAGCCCGCGCCGGTGGCGCCGGGGTTGCATGTGACCGGAAGGGCATCCTGGAACTTCTTCATCCCCGCGGTGAGGTAGCCGCTCCCCGGTTCGGTCACGGTGACCGACTGGATGGAGCCGACGTCGGTCGTCGCGGTTCCGGCCGCGCCGTTACCGGTCCCGGTAGGGTCGGTGACCGACACCGCCGCCGTGGTGTACCCGGTGCCAGCGCTGCCGACGGACAGCCCGACGAGCTTGAGGGTGCTCGTCGCGGAGGCCGGCGTCGAGCCGGTGATCGGGTCCGACAGCGTGCCGTCGAGGATGCGGAGGCCGGGAGCGGCGGTGTAGCCGGTGCCGGGATCGTCGACGGTCACCTTCTGCACCACGCCACCGACGAGATCCGCAGGCTCGACGTGGCCAGTGGCCCGCGTGCCGTTCGGGTCGTCGGGCAGGTCGAACAGGACCGTCGGCATGGTGTACCCGGCGCCGCCGTCGGTGACGGCCACCGCGTCGACGCCGCCCGAGGCAAGGGCCGTCGCGCCGGCGCCGTCGCCGGTGACGGTCGCCTGGAGTCCCGCGTAGCCGGCGCCGGCAGCCGTGACGGAGAGCGCCACCACGGCACCGCTCTGCTTGACCGTCGCGGTCGCCACGGCCTGCACGCCGCCGGACTGGCTGGGCGCACTGATGGTCACGGTCGGCGACGTGTAGTCGTGGCCCGGAGCCGTGACGTCGATGCTGCTGATCCCACCCGTCACCGGGTCGACCTGGGCAGCTGCGGTGGCACCGGTTCCGGCGCCACCGTCCGAGATCGTTACGGCGGCGGTCGGGAGGGTGAGCGGGCTGTTGGCCCAGTTGGGCCAGGGCCCGAAGTAGTGCGGCACCTTGGCCGCGTCGGTGGCGCTGGTGGGCGGTGCCGCGGCGGCGGGTCCCGCGGGTAGCACCGCGGCCTGCCCGGACAGTGCCATCACCATCGCGGCGCCGGCGGTGAGCGTCACCAGCCATTTGCGATCGGTCGAGCGTGACATTGTGGCTTCCCTGCCTCTGTGTGAAATTGCTCTCGTCTATTCCGACGATTCCTCGATGCTAGGCACGGAAATAGAACACCCACCATGGTTGCTGAAAGATTCATCACACGAAACCTGTTGCGCGAAAAGGGATTCGCGATTCGTCAGCGTCAAAGCGCCGGAACTGTTCCGCGGATTCTCAATTGTTCGCCCGGGGGCAATTCAGGCCCGACCGGAAGGCCCGTCATGACTGAATTGCGAGTCATGTTCGTGTGTGTCGGAGATCATGCCGCCAGGGCATCACCGCAGCATTAGGCTGGAAGCGTGAAGAGAGACGGATGGACCTTCGTCTCGAACCACGGCCATGTGGTGATCTGTCTGGCCGAGGACCCCGGCATGCTGCTCAAGGACGTCGCGGCACGGGTCGGCATCACCGAGCGCTGCGTGCAGCAGATCGTGGCCGACCTCGAGGCGGGGCAGGTGATCCAGCGGTACCGGCAGGGCCGGCGAAACCGCTATGTAGTGCTCCGCGAGACCCGGTTCCGCCACCCGGTCGAGTCCGGAGTGACGGTCGGCGAGTTCGTCGACCTGGTCATGTCGTCGCAGGAGACGTCAGACCTGGAGGCGGCCTGGATGTTCGACGGCGTCGGGGAGAGCCCCGTCAGCCAGCTCCGCATCTGAGCCGGATCCGTCGAGGGCCGGTCAGCTCAGCCCGGCGCCGACGAGGTCGAAGGCTTTGTCGATGTTGGACTCGAGCCGGCCCGAGCCGCCCGCCTGCTGGTGCTCGATGCACGCGCGCACCGCGGCGATCGCGACGGCCACGGTGAGCCGCGGCTCGAGAGAGACCCCCGGCCTGAGGCCGAGGCGCCGCTCGAGCGCCGCCGTGAGGGCGTTCTCGATGCGGATGTTGTTGCCGACGAGGGCAGGGGCGAGGGAGGGCTCACCGAGCAGGACTCTGCGTCGCTTGGCCCGCAGCTCGCGGTCGAACGACTCGGGCGCGAGCATGCCGGCCAGGATCCGGCGCAGCGTGGCGACCGGGGTCTCGCCCGCGACCGGCGTCTCCAGCGCGGCGGCATACGACTCGAGCTGCTCGGCCGTGGCGCCGATGACGGCTGCTTCCTTGGAGGGGAAGTAGTTGAAGAAGGTGCGCGGGCTCACGCCCGCGCGCGAGGCGATCTCCTCGGTCGTGACGGCCGAGAAGCCCTTCTCCTCGACGAGGTCGAGGGCGGCCAGGTTGATGGCGCGGCGCGTCTCGCGCTTCTTGCGCTCGCGCAGCCCGGTCGACTCCTCGGACGGTGTGGCGGTGCTCATGCCTCCATGGTGCCACCGATGGTGCATCGACTGCAATTTTGCAGAGACTGCATCTTTGCCGTACTCTCATTGATATGCCACAGACTTCAGCAGGGGTCCAGACCGACGGGCCCGACACCGAGAAGCCGGTCCACACCGGCCTCGACCGGGCGACCCGCAACATCTTCATCGCGCTCATGCTCGGCATGCTCGTCGCGGCGATCAGCCAGACGATCGTCGGGCCGGCCATGCCGCGCATCGTCGCCGAGCTCGGCGGGATGGACCACTACTCGTGGCTCGCGACCGCCGCGATGCTCGTCAGCGCCATCACCGTGCCGATCGTCGGCAAGATGAGCGACCTCTACGGCCGGCGCAGCTTCTACCTCGGCGGCCTCGTCGTGTTCATGGCCGGCTCGGTCCTGTCCGGCTTCGCACAGAACTTCTGGTGGCTCATCGCCGCCCGCGCGATCCAGGGCATCGGCATGGGCACGCTCATGCCGCTGTCGCAGACGATCATCGGCGACATCATCCCGCCGCGTCAGCGGGGCAAGTACCAGGGCCTCATGGGTGGTGTCTTCGGGCTCTCCTCGATCCTCGGCCCGCTCGTCGGCGGCTTCGTCACCGACCACTTCGGCTGGCGCTGGCTGTTCTTCATCTCGCTGCCCGTCGGCGTCGCCGCCTATTTCGGCATCAGCAGGTTCCTCCACCTCCAGCACACCCCGCGTGAGACGGTCATCGACCGCGCCGGGGTCGCGCTGCTGTCCCTGTCGCTGATCCTGCTGCTCGTGCCGACCTCGCTCGGTGGCACAACGCTCGCGTGGGGCTCGTGGCAGGTCGTCACGATGTATGCCGCAGGCATCGTCGCGCTCGTCGCGTTCATCGTCGTCGAGCGGCGTGCGGTCGAGCCGGTCCTGCCGCTGCGCCTCTTCCGCAGCTCGCTGTTCACGCTGTCGAACTTCGCGGCGTTCATGGTCTCGGTGATGATGTTCGGCGCGATGATCTACCTACCGGTCTATGCGCAGGGCGTCCTCGGCGCGTCGGCGACCAACTCCGGCCTCATCCTCATGCCGATGTCGGTGGCGATGATCGGCCTCTCGATCGTGTCGGGCCTGGTCATCACGCGCACCGGCCGGTACAAGCTGCAGACCGTCGCGGGCGTCCTCATCATGGGCGTCGGGTTCTGGCTGCTCACGCAGCTGCACTACGGCTCGAGCCAGACCGAGCTCACCATGGCCATGATCGTCTTCGGCATCGGCCTGGGCATGGCGCTGCAGGTCTTCACCCTGATCATCCAGAACTCCTCGCAGCGCAAGGACCTCGGAGTCGCGACGGCCTCGACGCAGTTCTTCCGCAACGTCGGCTCGACCGTGGGCACGGCCGTCTTCGGCACGATCATGACCAGCGGCCTCGCCGCGAACATCGCCGGGCACCTGCCGCAGCAGGTCGCGGCCCAGATGGCCGCGTCCGGCCAGGAGGTCAGCGCTGGCTCGGTGCTCGACCCGTCGGCCCTGTCGCAGCTGCCGCCGCAGATCGCCACGGCCGTCCAGCAGGGGCTGGCCGACTCGCTCCACTCGGTCTTCGTCTGGGGTCTGGTGCCGTTCGCCCTGGCCCTGCTTGCGGTGCTCTTCATCAAGGAGGTGCCGCTGCGCGACAGCGTCAACACGTCCGACGAGACCGTCCGAGAGCAGGCCGCCACCGAGTCGCGGTCGGACGACGCGCTGGTCGCCGTGCGCTGACGCACGGGCCGACCGAGGCGGCATACCGTGGCGCCATGACAAAGGTTGCTCTCGTCACCGGCGCGTCCTCGGGCATCGGCGCGTCCATCGCCAGCCATCTCGTCGCGACCGGGTGGACCGTGTATGCCGTCGCGCGACGGGTCGAGCGGATGACCGGCCTCGCGTCCCGCGGGGTCAGGACGTTCGCGATGGACGTCACCGACGACGCCTCGATGGTCGCCGGCGTCGACCGGGTCATCGAGGAGGAGGGGCGCATCGACGCCCTCGTCAACAACGCCGGCTACGGGTCCTACGGTGCGGTCGAGACGGTGCCGATCGACGAGGCCCGCCGCCAGTTCGAGGTCAACGTCTTCGGGCTCGCCCGGTTGACCCAGCTCGCCACGCCACACATGCGCACCCAACGGTCCGGCACGATCGTCAACATCTCCAGCATCGGCGGCAAGTTCTACGAGCCGCTCGGGGCGTGGTACCACGCGACGAAGTTCGCCGTCGAAGGGTTCAGCGACAGCTTGCGGCTCGAGCTTGCGCCGTTCGGGATCGACGTCGTCATCATCGAGCCCGGGCCGATCCTGTCGGAGTGGAACGCGATCGCCCGCGACAGCCTCGTCGAGCAGTCCGTCGGAACGGTCTACGAGGACAAGGCACGCAAGATGGCCGCTCAGTTCGAGCGCGTCGACACGCCACGGATGAGCTCGGGCCCGGAGGCCGTGGCCGAGAAGGTCCTCAAGGCGCTCGAGGCGGCGAACCCGGCCGCGCGCTACCCCGCCGGGCGATTGGCGCGGCCCATCGTCACGGCGCGCAAGCTGCTACCCGACCGCGCGATGGACTTCGTCGTCCGCCAGATGTACAAGGACTGACGCCCTGGCGGCGCCACCTCCGTCGGTCCGCCCGACGTCCCGCGCTCGAGGAACGCCGCGGCCCAAAGCAACACACCGAGCAGTCGCAAACTTCTGCGGTTGTTACCGTCAGAGTTTGTGACTGCTCGGTGTGTTGCGGTGTGAAGCGGGGTCGGGCGGAGGCATGCGGGGTGAGGCGGGGTCAGCCCCAGACGAGGCCTCGGCTCGGGTCCGCCATGATCGAGGCGAGGTCGGACAGGAACCTGCTGCCGAGCTCGCCGTCGATGAGCCGGTGGTCGAAGCTCACGGCGAGCTGCGTCACCTGCCGGATCGCGATCTCGTCGTTGCCGTCCGCGTCAGTGATGACCCACGGCTGCTTGCGGATGGCGCCGAAGCACACGATCGCCGACTCACCCGGGTTGATGATCGGGGTCCCACTGTCGACGCCGAAGACGCCGACATTGGTGATCGTCATCGTGCCGCCGGACATCTCAGCCGGCTGCGTCCGACCCTCGCGGGCAGTCGCCGTCAGCTCGCCGATCGCACGCGCGAGGTCGAGCATCGACAGGGCGTGCGCGTCCTTGATGTTCGGGACGATCAGCCCACGGGGGGTCGCAGCCGCGATGCCGAGGTTGACGTAGTTCTTCTGGACGATCTCCTGGGCCGCCTCGTCCCAGGTCGCGTTCATCCCGGGGTTGCGCTTGATCGCGAGCACGAGCGCCTTGGCGAGGACCAGCAGCGGCGTGACCTTGACGTCACGGAACTCGCGGTCGCGCTTCAGCTGCTCGACGAGCTCCACCGTCTTGGTCACATCGACGGTGACCCACTCGGTCACGTGGGGGGCCGTGAACGCCGACCCCACCATCGCCTGGGCCGTCATCTTGCGGACGCCCTTGATCGGGATCCGCTCCTCGCGCGGTCCCGACCCGAAGGCCGCAGCAGGAGATGGAGCCGTCCGGCCGGCTTCGGCGGTCACGCTCGGCGCCGCGGCGGTGACGCCCGCTGCCGCGCCGTCGGTGCCGCCCACTGCGTGGACCTGGACGTCCTCGCGGGTGATGATGCCGTCGGCGCCGGATCCCTGCACGGACCAGAGATCGACGCCGAGGTCCTTGGCGAGCTTGCGCACCGGGGGCTTGGCTCGCGGCCGCCCGCCCTCGCGCTGCTCGGTCGTGGCAGGTGCCGCGGCGTGGTGCGCCAGCGGGGCCGTCTGCTCCGGCGCGGACTCAGCCTGCGCCACCTGCTCGGTCTCGGTCGGCGCGGACAGGTCCGGCGCCGCGGCGGTGGTGACCGGAGCCGCCGCCGCAACGGGTCCCGCCCCGGCCTCCTCGGCCCTGCGCCTCGGGCGACGCGCGGTCGCGCCGGCCTTGGCGCCGTAGCCGACGAGGATCGCCTCCTGCTCGGGCGCGGCGGCGGCATCGGCCGCCGGCGCCGCAGGGGCCTCGTCGCCGCCGAGGCCATCGTCGATCTTGATGATCGGCATCCCGACGTCGACGGTCTGGCCGACCTCGACGAGCAGCTCCTTGACGGTGCCGGCCCACGGGATGGGCAGCTCGACGAGCGACTTGGCCGTCTCGATCTCGAGGACCATGTCGTTGACCTTGACGGTGTCGCCGGGGGCGACCCGCCACTCGACGATCTCGGCCTCGACGAGACCCTCACCAGGGTCGGGCAGGTTGAAGGTGCGAATTGCCATGTGCCTGTGCCCCTTTCGTCAGTAGGCCAGGGCGCGGTCGACGCCGTCGAGGATGCGGTCGAGGTCGGGGAGGAAGTCCTCCTCCATCCGGCTCGGGGGGTACGGGATGTTCGCGCCGTTGACGCGCACGACTGGCGCCTCGAGGTCGTAGAAGCACTGCTCCGTGACCTGGGCGGAGATCTCCGAGGCCATCCCGAGGAAGCTGCTCGCCTCGTGGACGACGACGAGGCGGCCCGTCTTCTTGACCGACCGGACGACCGTGTCGATGGGCAGCGGCGAGAGGGAGCGCAGGTCGATGACCTCGATGCTCGTGCCCTCGGCCTCGGCCGCGGCCGCCGACTCGAGCATGGTCTTGACGACAGGCCCGTAGCCGAGCAGCGTCACGTCGGTGCCCTCACGAAGCACGTTGGCCTCGAACAGGCCCCGCGGGGCCGCAGCCGCGTCGGTGTCGTACTCGGCGCGGTCGTGGTAGCGGCGCTTCGGCTCGAAGAACATGACCGGGTCGTCACACTCGATGGCCCGCTGGATCATCCAGTAGGCGTCCTCGGGGTTCGAGCACGAGATCGTGCGCAGGCCCGCGGTGTGGGCGAAGTATGCCTCCGGGCTCTCGGAGTGGTGCTCGGGGCTGCCGATGCCGCCGCCGAACGGGATCCGGATCACCATCGGGAGCTTGATCGCGCCGAGCGAGCGGGCGCGCATCTTGGCGACCTGGCAGACGATCTGGTCGAAGGCCGGGTAGACGAAGCCGTCGAACTGGATCTCGCAGACCGGACGGTAGCCGCGCAGCGCCATGCCGACCGCCGTGCCGACGATGCCGGACTCGGCGAGCGGAGAGTCGAGGACGCGGTCCTCGCCGAAGTCCTTCTGCAGGCCCTCGGTGATGCGGAAGACGCCGCCGAGCTTGCCGATGTCCTCACCGATGAGGACCACCTTGTCGTCGCGCTCCATGGCGCGACGCAGGCCGTTGTTGATGCTCTTGCCGAGCGTCACCTTCTCGAGCGCCATGTCAGTTCGCCTCCTCGAAGCTGGCCTTGTAGGCCATGAACGCGGCTCGCTCGGCCTCCATCACGGGGTGGTCCTCGGCGTAGATGTGGTCCCACATCGTCTCGCCCGGCATGGTCTCCATGGAGATACAGCCGGCGCGCAGCTCCGCCGCGAAGACGTCGGCCTCCTGGTCGACGCTCGCGAAGAACGCGTCGTCGGCCATGCCCTCGTGCGCGAGGTAGGTCTTGAGCCGCAGGATCGGGTCGCGGAACTTCCACTCCTCGACCTCGGCCGAGATGCGGTACTTCGTCGGGTCGTCCGCCGTGGTGTGCGCACCCATGCGGTAGGTGTAGGCCTCGATGAGCAGGGGGCCGTTGCCGTTGCGCGCCTCGTCGAGGCTGTGCTTCGTCACGGCATAGGTCGCGAGGATGTCATTGCCGTCGACGCGGACTCCCTTGAAGCCGAAGCCGTTCGCCCGCTGGTAGAGCGGGATGCGGGTCTGCTTGGACACCGGCTCGGAGATCGCCCACTGGTTGTTCTGGCAGAAGAAGACGACCGGAGCATCGAAGCTGGCCGAGTAGACGAACGCCTCGTTGACATCGCCCTGCGAGGAGGCGCCGTCACCGAAGTAGCAGATGACCGCGGTGTCGCGGTCGGGGTCGCCGGTGCCGACGTTGCCGTCCATCTTCACGCCCATCGCGTGCAGTGCCTGGGCGCCGATGACGATCGTGTAGAGGTGGAAGTTGTTCGTCTTCGGGTCCCAGCCGCCCTGGCTGACACCACGGAAGAGCTGGAGCGAGCTCTGCGGGTCCATGCCGCGCACGAAGCCCACGCCGTGCTCGCGGTAGGTGGGGAAGACGAAGTCGTGCGGCCGCAGCGCACGGCCCGAGCCGACCTGAGCGGCCTCCTGCCCGAGCAGGCTCGGCCAGAGGCCCAGCTCGCCCTGACGCTGCAGCGCGTAGCCCTCGGCGTCGAGACGGCGGATGAGGACGAGGTCGCGGTAGAAGCTCCGCAGGTCGTCCTTGGTCAGGTCCGCGACGTACTTGTCGTAGTCGGGGTGGGACACACGCTGACCTTCTGGGGTCAGCAGCTGGATCATGTCCGGGCCGCCGTCGCCGACCGCAGGGGTCGGCTCGTGCAGCTCGGCGACAACCTTGTCGCTCACTGGGCGCTCCTTCGCCGGGGTGGGGTCCGGCCTTGTTTCGGGCCGCGCGCGGGGATCACCCGCCCGACGGCTGTGTCACACGCGTCCGCCGAGGTGACGGCTGACACATGCGGGTCCTCGTCACGGAACTTACCGGAGGCCCCTGCGAATCTCACAATGCGGACCGCACCCCGGCACGCACAGCCCGGCTGACCTGGGCAGATGCCGCGCACACGTCAGCGCCGGGTGCCCCAGGTCCAGGGCGGCGTCGTCAGCAGGCCCTGCCCCTCGACGAAGGTCTCGCCGAGGTCCTTGACCAGCAGGATCGAGCGGGCGGCCGACCCGAGCCCGACGTCCGCCTCGTCGACGTCCGGGTCGTCGCCATCGAGGAGCCCGAGCTCGCTGACGAGCGCCGAGGAGTGCGACACGACCATGACCTGGCTGCGTTCCGCGGCCGAGCGGATCAGCCGGGCGAGCGGTGGGAGCAGCTCAGGGTGCAGCGACGTCTCTGGCTCGTTGAGCACGAGCAGAGGCGGCGGATCCACGGTGAGCAGGGCGGCGACCAGGAGCAGGTAGCGCAGCGTCCCGTCCGACAGCTCGGCACTCGACAGCGGCCGCAGCATGCCCGGCTGGTGCAGGGCGAGGTCGAACCGGCCGTCAGTGACCGTGACATCGAGGATCGCCCCGTCGAAGGCATCGGCGACAGCGGCGTCCAGACGGGTGCGGCCGTTCTCACGGATGGTCTGCAGCGCGGCAGCGAGGTCACGGCCGTCGTCGGCGAGCACCGGGGTGCGCGTGCCGACCTGGGCCTGGCGAGCGGGCGCGTCGGCGTCGGCGCGGAACGAGTCGTAGAACCGCCAGCCCCGGATCATCCGCCGCACCCGCAGCAGCTCGGGTGCGCGCTCGGGGTCGGCCAGCTCGGTCAACATGCTCTCCCACGGGCGCAGGGACCGGGTCAGCTCGACCCAGCCACGGCTCCGGCTCCCCCGCGCCGTCGCGGCGCCGCCGGCCGATGCTCGCGCGCGCCCCGACGGAGGGTCCACCGGGTCCGACTCCCACTCGTCGTCGGAGCCCCAGTCGGACCCCCAGCCGTCGTCGGAGCCCGGCGTGGTCCGGCTCTGGACCACGCTCCAGCGGCGGCGCACCAACACCGAGCCGGGGCGCATGACCGGGCCGGCCCAGACCACCTCACGTTTGATCTCCGGGTCGCGCAGGAACGCGGAGGCGGTCGCCCCGTCCATCCCCGACGCCTGTTGCGGGAGTCCGAGGTCGATGAGATAGCCGAAGTCGTCCGAGGCGAACCCGAGCATGAGGCTGATCGGACCCTTGCGCATCGTCCCCTGGACAGCGTGACCGCGCCGGGCACCGCCGAGCGTCGCCGGACCCGCCCAGAGCGCGGACTGCAGACCGCCCTCGCGGGCCAGCGTGCCGATGACCTCGCCCCGGCCGCACCCGGCGAGCAGCCGCAGGGCCCGGTAGAGGCTCGACTTCCCGCTGCCGTTGGCGCCGGTGACGACGTCCAGACCGTGCAACGGGACGACGACGTCACGGAGCGAGCGGTAGCCCGAGACGGCGACAGCGGTCAGCATGGCGAGACCGTATGCCGTGGCGCCGACACTCCGGAGTGACCTGCCAGCGCCTCGCCAGCTCGGCGATGGCAGCTCCCCGGCTCCAGCTGCGCCGTCGCCTCGCGTCAGGCGTTCGGGTCGACCCCGTCGCCTCCGGCTCCGCGCGACCACGCCGGGAGCTCCTGCAGCGACCAGCGGTTGCCGTCGGGGTCCGAGAAATAGACGAAACGCCCCCACGGCTGCTCGTCGACCTCGGATGCGTCCACGCCCCGACCTACGAGCTCGGCGCGGACGGCGTCTGCGTCAGCGACCACCATCTGCAGGTTGTCTAGGCCGCCCGGCGCCATCTGCGTGAGCCCCTTGCCGATCGCGATCGAGCAGGCCGACCCCGGCGGCGTCAGCTGCACGAACCTGATCTCCTCGCTGACCGTGTAGTCGTGGTCGACGTCGAACCCGACCTTGTCGGCGTAGAACTCCTTGGCCCGGTCGACATCCGTCACGGGCACCCCAACCAGCTCGAGCTTCATGTCCATGGAGCAACGCTAGAGCGTGGCACCGACACCGGGGTCACTCGGCGACGTTGTCAGAGAAGCCGACTGCGTCGGCCTCGGAGCCCGCAGGCCCCGAAGACCCTTGGGCGGCCGCGTCGTCCGAGGGCGGCACGTCCCTGATCACCGCCACCCGCCGAGTCCCGTCTGCGTCGTCCCCGGCTGCTTCCCGGCCCGATCCCTGGGCCAGTCCCCGCACCAGTCGAGCCGGCGCCTCGGCCAGCTTCGGCAGCGCCTGCGGCAGCAGCTCCAGGACCAGCATGAGCGCGAGCGCCACCGCAAGAAGGAGGGCGGCGGCATACTCCAGCCAGCCGGCCACGGGCGTGACCACGACAAGGCCCGGCTCGAGGCCGAGTCGCCGGTCGTCGATGGCCAGGCGCGCCGCCACGGACTCGACGATGGCGGCGGTGGTCAGGGCGACTCCGGCCGCGCCGAGCAGCCCACCGCGGTGGTCGGGAAGCAAGAGCCAGGCTGCGACCCCGGCCGCGCCGAGCACCAGCACGACCACCAGGACGACGAGTGACAGGGTCGGCGTGGGCCCGGAGTAGGCGTCGAACTGGACACCATCGGAGGAGTAGACGGCCTCGCGCCCCCACGACCAGATGCGGTGCTCGAAGCCCTGCGTGACGCCACCGACCTCCGGAGTGCGCACCGCCTCGATCCGCGTCGGCCAGATCGTCGTCGTCGCGGCGCAGAGGATCCCGAGCGCGCCGATCCCACCGGTGACCAACCTCCCCCGAGAGGAGGTCCACCGCAGCCCGCGACCTGCCTGCCCGCGGGTCGGGCCGGGCGTGCGCGCGCTCATCGCGGTGGCCGGAACCGGTCCGGGTCGGAGGACGGGTCGTCGCTGAAGCCGACGCCCTCGGTGGAGCGCCAGCCAGGCTGGTCGTACGTCGGACGCGCGTCACGGATCGTCGCAACGCCGACCCGGGGTGGCGGCCCCTCCGGCTCCTGCTCGTCGACCTTCGCGCGCTCGGCGGAGCGGCGCGCGAGTCTGACCACCCAGGCCCACGCCGCCCGCGCCCACCCCGCCCGGGCCCATGCCGCCCTGGCCAGCGCGACGAGCGGGCGCCACGCGATCGCCCCCACGGCCACGGCGAGCAAGGCCACGGCCGCGACCTGCAGCTGCCCACCGAGATACACCTCGAAATGGAAGTCGCCGTTGCCGTAGAAGGATGCGGACGCCTCACCGAGGCGGCGCACGAAGTCGGAGATCACCTGGGCGGCGACCCAGGCGACGCCGACGGCACCGAGGATCCGTCCGTCCGGACCGCGCCGGACGGCATACAGCACGCACGCGACGACCCCGATCACCAGGGACGCGATGAAGAAGACGAGGGCGGCGTCGTTGCGGTAGTCGAACTGCGGGTCCACGCCCGGGGTCGTGTCGGCGATCCGCCCCCAGCTCCAGAACGACTGCTGGAACTGCGGAAAGTTCGAGCCGGGGTTCCCCCCGGGAACGCTGACGCTGTAGGTCGGCAGGAAGATCAGCGGCACGGCGAGCGCGATGCCGACGAGACCGGCGACCGTGCCGACCAGCCGCCCCCGAAGGACCGGGACACGGCTGCGCAGCTCGCGCCAGGGTGACACGACCGGCTGGGCCAACGGGCTCGGGTGGACGGTCATCCTCGCGTCTCCTCGTCGCCGGGGTCGCCGGGGTCGCCGAAGGCGACCGGTTTTGCGGACAGATGTTCGCCCGCCGGACGCAGGCTGACCGTCACGCGAGAGCCATCCCCGGGGCCTGGTCCATCCGTGACACCGCCCGCCTCAGAGGGCGTATGCCGCCGTGCCCACGAGAGCGCCCCGTCCCACGGCGCGCCGCCGGTCAGGTCCCCACTGAGCAGCGTGTATGCCATAGCTGCCAAGGCAACCAGAAGCACGACCGCTGCGGCGGTCTCGAGCACCCCCGCCCTCGGCGTGTCAGTGAGAATCGTCAGCCCGGAGCCGGAGTAGACGTCCTCGCGCACGTCGCGTCCGGCTCGGTCTGCGGTGGTCGTGAGCAGCCGACCCGCGAGCAGCGCGACCCCGACCGGCCCCGCGAGCAGCGCCCAGGCGGGCCCCCGCACCCAGACCACGACGGCCGCGAGGGCGACGAGGAGCAGCGCGACGAGGACGGCAAGGCCCAGCGGGTTCCAGAGGTCCTCGAGCTCGACGCCGCCGGCCGCGACGAGCCGCGACCGGCCCCAGCTCCATCCCCACAGCTCGGACAGCAGCGCCCCTCGCTCGCGGTCGGAGTTCGTCAGGTGCCACGTCGGAGCGAAGACCGAGGGCACGGCCAGCAGCACGCCCAACAGCGCGACCGACGCACCGACCACCCTCTGCCGTTGCAGCCCCATCGGTGACCTCCTGACGCCGCTGGCGGCATCCGGCGTGCCGTGCGCGGCTCAGACCATTGTCACGCCATCGTCAGCGAGCGCCGAAGCTCCGGGCCACCTCGAGCAGCCGGGAGTTGGCCTCGACCTCGCCGATCGTCACGCGGACCCCGTCGTCGCCGTACTGCCGGACCATGAGCCCAGCCTCCTCACAGGCCCGCGCGAAGGCGGTGGAGTCCGTGCCGAGCGGGAACCAGACGAAGTTCGCGTCGGACCGGGGCAGCTTCCACCCCTGGTCCGCCAGTGCCTGCGCGATCCGGTCGCGCTCTGCGACAAGGGAGTCCACGCGCTCCTTGAGCTCGTCGAACGCATCGAGGGAGGCGATCGCGGCGATCTGGGCGAGCGAGTTGACGCCGAACGGCGTGGCCGTCTTGCGGATCGCGGCGGCGACATCAGGGTGCGCGACGGCATACCCGACGCGCAGGCCGGCGAGGCCGTACGCCTTGGAGAAGGTGCGCAGGACCACGACGTTCGGGCGGTCCCGCCACACCTCGAGGCCACGGACCGCCTCGGGGTCGCGGACGAACTCGACGTAGGCCTCGTCGACGACGACGATGACATCGCTCGGCACGCGATCGAGGAAGGCCTCCAGCTCGTCCTGGTGGACGCAGGGGCCGGTCGGGTTGTTCGGCGTGCAGACGAGCACGACGCGGGTCCGGTCGTTGACCGCCGCGGCCATCGCGTCGAGCCGGTGCCGCGCCTGCTCGTCGAGCCCGACCATGACGGGGTTCGCGCCGGCCAGCTGGGTGACGATGGGGTACGCCTCGAACGACCGCCACGCGAAGACCACCTCGTCACCCGCGTCGCAGGCGGCGTTGACGATCTGCGCCAGCACCGCGACCGACCCGGTCCCGGTCGCGAGGCACTCTGCGGGGACGTCGAGCGCCTTGGCCAGCCGCTCGGTCAGGGCCGTGACCGCCATGTCGGGGTAGCGGTTGACCGTCGCGGCACCCTCGCTGATCGCGGCCACCACCGAGGGCAGCGGGCCGTACGGGTTCTCGTTCGAGGAGAGCTTGTATGCGGTCACGCCCGCGGGTGCCGACGCCGGCTTGCCGGGCTTGTAGTCGGGCATCCGTGAGAGCACCTCGCGCAGGCGCACCGCGCCCGTCGCGCTGGGGGTCGCCCCGGGCGTCGTGCCGACGGTGATGCTCGCCGACGGGACGGGTGCTGCAGCTTCCTCGCTCATGGCGCCACTCTATGGCGTCAGGTTCGACGGCCCCCTGGCCTGGTCTGACCGAGCCGGGATCGCAAGTCGGCCACCGGGTACCAGACATGCGCACGACCGACTTTGCCCAGTTCAAGTAGCCCCTGGGCCTCAAGACCTTGAAGGTCCTGTCGTGCCGTCTCCCCAGAAACCCGATGGCTTCTGGCGTGGGTGACCGCCGTGAAGGTCGCGTGCGGATCGCGCAGACCCGCCTCGAGGATCGCGAGCTGTCGGTGGTTCACCGCGTGTGCCAGCCCCGCGACCAGCTCCTTCATGCTCTGCGTTTCCTCGATGCGCTCCTCCAGATAGGACTCAAGGTCATCGAAGGCCCGGTCTAGGACGCCTAGCTGGTAAAGGACGAAGTAGGTGGTGTCGCCGGCGTCGTACTCAGTATTGAGGTATGCACGCATGTACTTGACTGGTGCCGCCTTGAGCAAGGGCGAGATGGCGACGAACTCCGACAGCCAGAGACCTTGGCGCAACACCGACCAGTAGAACAACGCTCGCGCGACACGCCCGTTCCCGTCCACGAAGTAGTGGTCATATCCGACCATGAAGTGGATCACGACCGCCCTGACGAGGGCTGGAACCCAAGTGGATCCCTCGGGCCCGCCGTTGGCGAACGCGCACAAGGCTGCCAGGCGGGCCTCGAGCTGCTCCGCGGGTGGAGGCACGTGGGCGACTTGGCCGTCGAACGACTCGACCCGGACGCGCTCCTCACCGGGCCGTTGAAGCCGACCACCGTCTGCCGGGTCGTCCGAGGTGCCTTCTGTTACAGCGAAATGCAGTTCCTTCACCATCTCAGGCGTCAGGACCTGGTCGCGGCGGTCTCGCACAAACTCCATCGCGCGATAGTTGTTCCAGATCATGCGCTCGCTCTTGGTGCGCGGGGCCCTTCCTTCTCGAAGCATCTCCTTGGCGACCCGCCTGGTGGTGGTAGCGCCTTCCAGCTGACTGGAGGTGATGGCCTCCTCCATCAGGGATCGCACGACATATCGATCGCGCGTGGCCGGGTTGGTGACCGGCTCGGACATGCCGATATGCCCCCCGGCGCGAGTGCCGATTCGCTCGATCAGCTTAAGCATCTCGTCAGGCATCGCATAGGTGAAGGGGCGACCGCCGGAGTCTTCGAACGGCAACCGGCGACCGACTGCCGCCCGCTGAATCCTGGTGGCCGTCCACCACTGCTCCACTGTGAGGCCGTTGGGTGGCGGTCGCCATTGCAGCTCATCCCACGGCAGGTAGCGGTCCGTCGCGACCGGGACCATCGACATCGCGTCGACGAACTCTTTGGTTGTTGACCACAAGGAGGCGTCTGGCGCTGGTGGCTTGTCGGGAGATCTCACGGACTCCAACCTATCTCCAAGTTGCTGCAGAACTTGGAGTTCGCCCACGCCCGCCATCGGCGAACGACCTCCAACTCCAAGGCCAACTTGGTGATCATTGGGAGCAGGAGCGGTGAGCCTGCTCGAGTCTGGGCCAGAGCCGCGACCGGTTCGGAGAGCTGACCGGCGTCTGGACGTGGGCCTTACGGCATACCTGCGGTGTGGTTAGGCTCACATCGTCGCGTCAGTGCCGCCTCGACATCCTCAAACGAAGCCACCTCTTCCCGAAAGACCAACCATGCGCATCGGCATCCTCACCGGGGGCGGGGACTGTCCCGGCCTCAACGCCGTCATCCGGGGCGCCACCCGCGCCGCCGAGGTCACCTACGACAGCACCGTCATCGGCTTCCGCAACGCGTGGCGCGGCGTGATGGACAACGACTACGAGATCCTCGACGTCGACCGCTGCCGCGGGATCCTCCCACTCGGCGGCACGATCCTCGGCACCAGCCGTGACCAGCCGTTCGCCCACGAGGACGGGCTCAAGCGGGTGCGCAAGGCGTACGACCGCCACGGTCTCGACGCGATCATCGGGATCGGCGGCGAAGGCTCGATGGGCGTCGTCAACCGCCTGCACGAGAACGGCTTCCCGGTCATCGGAGTCCCGAAGACCATCGACAACGACATCTCCCTCACCGAGATGACCTTCGGCTTCCAGACGGCCGTGCAGATCTGCACCGACGCGATCGACCGCCTGCACACGACCGCCGAGTCGCACCACCGCGTCCTCGTCGTGGAGGTCATGGGCCGCCACGTCGGGCACATCGCCGCGTGGTCGGGCATCGCCGGAGGCGCCGCCATCATCCTCGTCCCCGAGGAGCCGTTCAACATCGACGACGTCTGCGAGCGGATCGTGCACCGGCACAAGAAGGGCCGGTTCGCCACGATCATCGTCGTCGCCGAGGGTGCGCTCCCGGCACCCGGCACGATCGAGCTGCCGACACCTGAGGTCGACAAGTACGGCCACCAGATCCTCGGCGGGATCGGCTCGATCCTCGCCCGCGAGATCCAGGGCCGCACCGGCATCGAGAGCCGGATGACGGCACTCGGCCACATCCAGCGCGGCGGCTCCCCGGTCGCCTTCGACCGGGTGCTCGGCACGCGGTTCGGGGTCGCCGCGGTCGAGGCGGCGCTCGACGGAGCGTGGGGCCAGATGGTCGCCCTGCAGCGCGGCCAGATCGAACGGGTGCCGGTCGCCGAGGCGATCGGCCAGCTCAAGGTCGTCGACCCGGATCTGTTGCGGCTCAACAAGATGTTCCAACCGCGGATCCCCGGAGACGAACATCCAGGCTTGCCCCAGGATGGTGTGCTCCCCGTGGAACACTGACGCCCATGCTCCTCAACTTCGCCATCCAGACGGTCATCAACGCCGTCGCCATCTGGGTCGCCGCGTGGGCCATCCCAGGTATCACCCTCGGTGATGGCAGCAGCACGGGCGACACGATCAAGACGCTCATCATCGTGGCGCTGATCTTCGGCCTCGTGAACGCCATCATCAAGCCGATCATCAAGCTGCTGTCGCTGCCGCTGATCATCCTGACCCTCGGGCTGTTCGTCTTCATCGTCAACGCGCTGATGCTCGAGCTGACGTCGTGGCTGGCCTCGATCTGGGATCTCAGCTTCCACGTCGACCACTTCTTCTGGGATGCGATCCTCGGCGCGCTGATCATCACGTTCGTCGAGCTGCTGCTCAGCTTCGTCAAGCGGGACTGATCGCCGGCCTCGTCCGTATGCCGTGAGCCCGCCTCCCACGTGGAGGCGGGCTCACGTCGTCCTCCCCTCCAGTCGAGTGAGCGCGCCGTCCCACCGGTCACACCGCCAGTCGAGAGAGCGCGCCGTCCCATCCGTCACGCCGAGGCCACCGTGTCGAGCGGCCAGCCACGGTGCCGGGGTGTCGGCTGGGGGCTGTCGGCGTGGGGTCCTACGGTCGAGGCATGCGGTTGCTCCACACCTCCGACTGGCATCTCGGGCGCACGCTCCACGGCGTGAGCCTGCACGAGGCCCAGACCACGGTGCTGGAGCGGGTCTGCGAGCTCGTCGAGAGCCCGCCCGACGGCATACCCGTCGATGCCGTGGTCGTCGCCGGCGACGTGTACGACCGGGGCGTCCCGCCCGTCGAGTCGGTGCAGCTCTTCGAGTGGACGCTCAGCCGGCTGTCGGCCGTGACGACCGTCGTGGTCACCTCGGGCAACCACGACTCGGCGATCCGGCTGGGCTACGGCTCGGGCCTGTTCCGCGATCGCATCCGGATGATCACCGACCTCGGCCAGCTCGACCTGCCGGTGCTGCTCGAGGGGAGTGACGGCGTGCCGGTCGCGATCTACGGCATCCCGTACCTCGACCCCGACCACGCGAGAGTCGCGCTGGCGGGCTCCGGCGAGCCGCTGCCACGCTCGCACCAGGCAGTCGTCGGGGCCGCGTGCGACCGGATCCGCGCCGATCTCGCCGAGCGGCCCGGAGTCCGTAGCGTGGTCGCGGCTCACGCGTTCGTGGCCGGCGCCGAGCCGAGCGACTCGGAGCGCTCGATCATGGTCGGCGGAGTCGACCGGGTGGCCGGCACCGTCTTCGCCGGCATCGACTATGTCGCCCTCGGCCACCTGCACGGGCCGCAGGCGCCCGAGTCCGCCCCTGGCTCCGTCGTGCGCTACTCCGGCTCGCCGCTGCGGTACTCGTTCTCCGAGCAGGACCACCACAAGGTGGTCCTGCTCGTCGACCTGCCCCAGGCAGGTCCGGCCGTCGTCACCCCCGTCACGATCGAGCAGCCACGGCCGATGGCCACCCTGCGGGGGCGCCTGGACGACCTGCTCGACTCGCGCGAGCTCGTGTCCGCAGAGGAGAGCTGGGTGAGGGTGACGGTGACCGACCGCGTGCGCCCCGACTCGCTGATGGACCGCCTCAAGTCGCGCTTTCCCCATGTCCTGCAGGTCTTCCACGAGCCAGAGGGTGCGGTCGACCGCGGTCGTCGGAGCACGACAGTGGTCAGCGAGCGCGACCCGCGCGAGCTGGGCTCCGACTTCATCTCGTACGTCACCAAGGCCGACGCCAGCGCCGGCGAGGTCGACGTGTTCGTGGCCGGCTACGAGGCGGCCATCAGGGCGCAGCAGCTCGCCGAGGCCCAAGAGGTCGCCTGACCATGCAGCTGCACCACCTGGAGATGACGGCGATCGGGCCGTATGCCGGCACCGAGCGAATCGACTTCGCCGCGGTCGGGCGTGCCGGCCTGTTCCTGCTCGAGGGCCCCACGGGGTCGGGCAAGTCGACGATCATCGACGCCATCACCTTCGCGCTCTATGGCAAGGTCGCCCAGGCCTCTGCCGATGTCGAGCGCATCCACTCGCACCATGCCGACCCGCGCACGGTGCCGGTCGTCACGCTCGTCTTCGAGACCCAGTCGGGGATCTACCGCGTCCAGCGCACGCCTCGGTTCGAGCGGCCCAAGTCGCGGGGTGCCGGGACGACCGTGCAACAGCCGACGATCAAGCTGTGGCGCGTCCAGACGCCTGACGACCTGGCCGGCGGCGAGCTGCTCTCGACCAACCTCGGCGATTGCGACGACGAGATCACCAGGGCCGTGGGTCTGACCCGCGACCAGTTCGTGCAGACGGTGATCCTCCCGCAGGGCGAGTTCGCGACGTTCCTGCGGGCTCGGTCGGAGGACAAGGGAAAGCTGCTCGAGAAGGTCTTCGGCACGGGGTTCTTCCGCCGCGTCCAGGACCACGTCGTCGAGGCGGGCCGGACAGCCCAGGGCAGACGCCAGGGCGCGGTGGCGCAGATCCGCGACGCCATCCATGCGTTCGCCGTGTCCGCAGGCATCGAACCGGAGCGTCGTGACGCACTCGTCCTCTGTGCACAGTCGGCGGCCGACAGCTCGACGGAGGTGCTGCGCGCCGAGCTCGCCGAGGTCGTCGACGAGCTCGTGACACGGGAGCGCCATGCGGCCAAGGCGAGCCGGGAGGCCATCGAGGCGCACAAGCAGATGGCCGAGATGGTCGGCGACGCGCGCCTTCGGCGGGAGCGCCGGGAGCGACTGCTCGCTCTCCAGCGCGAGGACGAGAGCCTGGGCGCCCGAGCCGTCGAGTTCGACGAGCTGCGACGCCAGGTCGGCCGGGCCCGACAGGCGCGCCCGGTCGCCGGGGCCATGCGGACCCTCGCGTCCTCCGAGTCCGCGCTGAGGAGGGCCGAGACAGCGGTCGCCACTGCGCGGCCGAAGGTCGCTCCCACCCGCCGAGACCTCAGCGTGCGCGAGCTGCGGGTCGCAGCCGCGTCCCTGCGCGAGGTGATCGGCTCGCTGGCCGGCGTCACGCTCGTCGAGGAGGGGCTCGGCCGGCACCGCGAGCGGCTCCTCGAGCTGCAGGCCCGCGCAGCCGGCTTGCGCCGCGCCCTCGACTCGGTGAGCTCCGACCTCGCCGCGCTGCCGGAGTCCCTGGCCGTCGAGGAGCAGGCCCTGACCCAGGCCCGCCACCTGCGCTCGCTGCTCGACACCCGCAAGGCCGGCGCGGTGCGGGCCACGGAGCAGCTCGACGCTGCGACGTTGTTGGCGAAGGCCATCGCCGCGGCGCGGCGGGAGGAGGAGCACGCCCGTGCCGCACTGGCCATGCTCAAGTCCGGCGAGGCCCGCCTCGCGCAGCTGCGTCAGGCACGCATCGACGGCATCGCGGGCGAGCTCGGGCTCATGCTCGAGTCCGGCCAGCCCTGCCCCGTATGCGGCTCGGTCGAGCACCCCCGGCCAGCACGCCCGAGTGCCGGGTCGGTCACGCCTGAGCAGGTCACGTCGGCCGAGCAGGCGGTCGAGACCCTGCGAGCCGACGCCGACGCCGCGACGGGTGCGCTCGCCGCGCGGCGCGCCTCGGTGCGCGAGCACGGCGCAGCAGCAGGCGGGCTCGACGTCTCCGCCGCCCGCGCGGCGGCCGAGCGCGCGGCCGCTGAGCTTGCGGCGTCACTCGCCGCCGGGCGTGAGGTCACCGAGCGGGGTGAGCGGCTCGAACGCCTGCGCACCCAGCAGACCGAGCTCGGCGCGCGCGCGACGAGCCTGTCGGCCGAGATCGCCCGGGTGGAGCAGGTCACGACCGACCTGTCGGCTCGCATCGAGTCCGAGTCCCTGGACGTCGATGCCGCGCGCGACGGTCACCCGACGGTCTCGACCCGCCGAGATGCCCTGACCGGTGAGGTCGCCCACGTCGACGCGCTCGCCGACGCCATCGCGACCCGCGACGCGGCGCGGGCGAGCGTCGCCGAGGACGAGGCCGCCCGCGACGCCGACCTGGCGGCTGCCGGCTTCCGGGACGTGGCGGAGTGGTTCGATGCCGACCGGCCGATGGACTGGATCACGGCCACGGCGAAGGAGATCGCGGACTTCGAGATGGCGTGCACCCGGGTCAAGGCCGGGCTCTCGGGCCCGGAGCTGGCGGACGTCCAGCTCGATGCCCTCTTCGACGACATCGAGCCACTCATCACGCTGGAGAAGGCGGCGAAGAAGGATATGGAGTCGGCCGCCCACGAGCACGGAAGCCTGCGCACGCAGGTGGCACGCACGAAGCAGCGCGTCACCGAGATCACCACCGCGATGGAGCGCAACGCCGCCGTCATCACCGAGACCGCCGATGCGGTGCGGGTCGGCCAGCTGGTGGCCGGCAGCGGTGACAACCAGCTCAACCTCGACCTGGCGAAGTACGTCCTCATCCGCCGCTTCGCCGAGGTGCTCGGCGCCGCCAACACCGAGCTCGCGCGGTTCTCCGGAGGCCGGTACTCCCTCGAGCACACCGACGCCAGGAAGGGCAACGCCAAGTCCGGGCTCGGGGTCCGAGTCCACGACATGCACACCAACCAGGTGCGCGAGGTCGGCACGCTGTCCGGTGGCGAGACCTTCTATGTGTCGTTGTCCCTCGCACTCGCCCTTGCGGAGGTGGTTCGCGCCGAGTCCGGCGGCGTCGACCTGGGCACGCTCTTCGTCGACGAAGGGTTCGGCACGCTCGACCCCGACGTGCTCGACGATGTGATGCACACGCTCGAGGGCCTGCGCGACGGCGGGCGGACCGTCGGCATCGTCAGCCACGTCTCCGAGCTGAAGTCCCGCGTCGCCGACCGGATCGAGGTCGTCGTCAAGCCGGACCGCACCTCCACGTTGCGCATCACCGCCTGACCCACCACGCCCGCTACGGTCCGTACTCCCAGCCTCGCAGCGCGCGCCTCCCATTCCCGTCGAGTGAGCGCCCCGTCCCACACCTCAACATCGAGTGAGCGCCCCGTCCCACCAGCACCACGTCGAGTGGCCGCTCCGTCCCAACCGTCACAGCCCACACGACCCACCCTGAGTCACATCGCGAGTCACGTCGCACCAGGTGCTGCAATCACGACCACTCTGACGACATGACCGACGCCCTGACCGACGATTGGCCTATGTGGGGCTGGTGGGACGGAGCGCTCACTCGACCCGAAGGGACCCGGGGCTTGTGGGGCTGGTGGGACGGAGGGCTCACTCGACCCGAGTATGGGCGCGTGGGCCCGCGGGGCCGGGCTAGCCGGACAGGGCCCAGGCCTGCACCTGGCCCGCCGCCACCGACACACCTGGTGCCGACGCCGACGCCGCGAGGTCGAGCGACTGCTTGCCCGCCGGCTCGGCGTCGCACAGGAATCCGAAGGGCACCGACACCGAGGTCCGACTCGCGACCGTCACCACGACCGCCGGGCCCTCCGGGTCCGGGCCCATCTGCGGCTGGAGCGTGACGGTCGCCGGTTTGGACCCTCCGTTGGTCACCAAAACCGACCCGCCCATCCAGATGTCGGCGACGACATCGGTCACCATAGAGGCACCGAGGACCTTCGCCTGCTGGGTGGTCAAGGCGACCGGACTCTCGACCGTCGCGTCGCCGTGCGGCACGGCTCCCGTGGTGGGGAGACCTAGGACGGCGAGCTGGCCCGAGGACAGCGCAACGCCTGCGACGGATGAGCGGACATTCAGCCCGAAGTGGTGAGTGCCCGACGCAAAACCGTTGCGCAGCAAGGCGATCGGTAGATACGTGGGCCGATCGGGGCCGACGATCGCGGAGATGGACCACATCGTCACGTCGTCGACGAGGTAGTCCACGGTCACAGTTCCGCTCTTCTTGCCACGGTTGACGAACGACACCCAGCCCTGCGTCAGCGCATCCATGGTGCCGAGCGGGTCCTGCGACGAGAGCTCCAGCTTCGAGTCCAGCACCAACGCCGCCTTGGTCCCTAGCGACACCTCGCCCGTGGTCATCGCCGATGCGTTCGGCAGGGCCGGGTCGCCCTCTGACGCCGGCACCGCCAGCGCTGTCATGGCGCCAGCCGCAACCGTCACCGCCACGTTCGCGGCCGCCTCGACACCGACCGTGACGTCGCCGCCGACCGGATGGTCAGGTCCGACGATCCCGACCGGCAGGACCGCCGAGACGCCGGGGTCCACCACCGCAACGAGGTCCGGACCCACGATGTTCGCTGGCACGTCCGGCCCGACGATCTCGACACCGTGCACCTTCACGGTGGCGATCTTCTTGCCAGCGTTGGTTACCGTCACCCAGCCCGTCGTGCTGACCCGAGAGGCCGCTCCCGTGGACACTGTCACCGAGCCCACGATGGTCGGCGACCCAGCCTTCAGCGTCTGCTTGATGACTGTGATGCCCGAATGTGGCTGTGCCAGTGACGGATCCGCCACCGCCGCCGACTGCGGCAAGAGTGCGCCCGCCAACGCCGTGACAGCGGCCGCCGTGATGACCGCTTGCTTTGCCTGCCTCCGACGCGCTCGCCGCGCCGACTGGGGCCCAACCGGAACTGTCCGACCTACCATGGGCTGTCTCTCCCGATTTCGAGATCCCCCGAGTGATGTGTGAGCAGATCGTGGCGGCTGGGACAGGTCGCCGTCCGCGGAATCGGCAAACCCAGCCCCCCGACGAGGCGGTGCGCCACCACGGATCCGGTCGGCGCGGCATACCCACTCGGGGTGAAGCCCCGGCTCTAGGATCCGAGCATGAGCGTCGTCGCGAGCGTCTTCGTCGGACTGGCCGCCGTGCTGCACGGCTACATCTTCTGGATGGAGAGCATCGCCTGGACGCGGCCGCAGGTGTGGAAGCGGTTCGGCGTCGCCGACCAGGCACAGGCGGACACGACCCGGCCGATGGCCTACAACCAGGGCTTCTACAACCTCTTCCTCGGACTCGGCGCCGCGCTGGGGATCGTGCTCTGGTGGTCCGGCAGCCACGACGCCGGCAAGACGCTGATGCTGTTCTGCACGGCCTCGATGGTCCTCGCGGCGACGGTTCTCGTCACGACGGGCAAGGGCTACCTGCGGGCTGCGCTCTCGCAGGGCACCCTTCCCCTCATCGGCTTCCTGCTCACCCTCTTCGTCTGAGCGCAGCCTCCCGAGCCGCTCGGTCAGGAACTGGTCTCAGCCTGGGTCGAGTGGTCATCTCGATACGCCGCTGCCGTGTGTTGGAATGGCCACTCGACTTTGGTCTGTATCGAAGTGACCACTCGACCTCGGGACGGGGGCCGGGAGTCAGGCTCCTTCGGGGGTGGGGTTGGCGCGGACACGGCCGGCACCGATCGCGAGGATGACCACCCCGACGACAGCCGACGACAGCGCGAGCGTCCCATAGCCATAGACGCCGACGATCACGCCCGCGGCGACACCGCCGACCGCGCCGGCGAGCCCCATGAAGACGTCCGACAGGCCCTGCGCGGCCGGACGCTCGTCCGTCGTCACCGCCCCGGTGAGCAGCGTCGAGCCGGACACGAGCGTGCACGACCATCCCACCCCGAGCAGGAACAGCGCCACGAGGAGCAGGCCCGACCAGCCCTCCATCGTCTGCGATGCGAGCAGCGCGGCCACCGTGAGGATGACGCCTCCGGTCATGGCTACCGGCCGGCCACCCCAGCGGTCGACGGCCAACCCGACGAGTGGCGACAGTGCGTACATCCCGAGGATGTGCATCGAGATGACGAAGCCGATGACCTCGAGCTCGGCCTGCCCGTGCTTCATGTGGATCGGTGTCATCACCATGACGCTGACCATGACGAGGTGCCCGAGCCCCATGACGAGCACGGCCTGCAGGGCGAGCCGGTTGGCGCGGACCACCGCGAACCCGCGCCGCATCGAGCCGTCGTGGTTCGGAGCATCGGCGACAGTCCCAGACGCCGGGTCCGCCACGTCGAGCGGGTGTGCGTCGCGTGATGCCGTCTCCACCGCGCCGGTATGCCGCTCGGGCGAGCCGTCCGCTCGCGCCTGCGGCTCCGCGCGTGCCGCCGCGTCGAGGGACCGGGCCGCCAGCAGCGGGTCGGGGCGCAGCAGCCGGTCGATGACGAGGAACGCCAGGGCGAAGCCGGCGAGCGCGAACACGAAGGAGCCGACCAGGTCGGGCAGCCCGATGGCTCGCGCGAGGTCGCGTCCGGGTCCGACGAGGTTGGGGCCTGCGACGGAGCCGATCGTCGTGGCCCACACGACGATCGACAGGTCGCGTCCCCGTCTGGCGGGCGCGGCGAGGTCGGCTGCGGCATACCTCGTCTGGTTGTTGGTGGTGGTCCCGCCACCGAAGAGGAACATGCCGACGACGAGGAGCGGGAACGAGCTAGCGACGCCGGCCGTGATGACGAGGGCCGCGCCGATGAAGGCGACGACGAGGCCGAAGCGAAGGCCCCACCGGCGGCCGCGCGATGCCGTGAGCCGGGCGACCGGGATCGTGATGAGCGCCGTGCCGAGCACCTGCGCCGTGGTGCCGACGCCGGCCAGTGCCTCCGTGCCGCTCAGCTGCTCGGCGAGGAGTGCGCCGACCGCGATGCCGCTCGCCATGCCGACGCCGCCGAGCACCTGCGAGGCGAAGAGTGTGCGAACCACCTTGTGCTGCAAGGCGGTCCGGTCGACAGGTTGGGTCTTGACGGTCATGGGCCTTCCGGTGTGACGGGGCGCTCACTCGACGGTTGGGGGCGCGCCGAGCGAGGTGCTAGATCTGAGACGGGTGGGACTGGGCGCTCACTCGACGGGGGACAGAATACCCCGGGGGGTTCCGAGCCGGCTCCCGGGACACCTCAGACGTGGCGGCGCGACGTGATGACGCGGAAGCGGTTGGCCACGAACGCTGCGTCGGTGTAGGCGGCGTTCGCGGCCGGGTTGGCTCCCGTGCCGTGGTAGTCGGAGAACGCGGCGGTCTGGTTGACGAAGACCTGGCCGGTGAGGTTCTCCGACAGCGCCACACCGCCCGCGGCGGCCGCCTCACGCGCCTCGTCGAGGACCTTCTCGTCGGTCGAGTAGACCGATGCGGTCATCGCACCGTGCTCGTGCACGGTATCGGCGAACTGCGCGAGCGCCTGCTCCGTCGAGCCGGCCTTGATGAGGTACCCGACCGGCCCGAAGCACTCGCGTGTGTAGACGTCCTCGCGCGCCACGTCGACGGCGACCAGGCCGGGCGCACGGACGACCGCGTCGGCCCACGTGGGGTGGGTCACACGCCGGGAGTCGAGCACCACCTGTCCACCGGCGTCCGCGGCGATCGAGGCCAGCGAGTCGGCGTTGCTGCGCACCTGGTCGTTGACGGTCGCGCCGAGCAGCTCGACCGCCTTCGCGTCGTCGCCAGTGAGCCGCCCGATGGCTCCGGCGAGCTTGTCGCCGAAGTCGTCGAAGCCGAGGTGACCCTCGTCGGTGTCGATGCCGTCGGCCGGGACGTAGATGTTCTGTGGGGCCGTGCACATCTGGCCCGAGTAGAGGGTGAGGCTGAAGGCGAGGTTGCCCAGCATCCCCTTGAGGTTGTCGGTCGAGTCGACGACGACGGTGTTGAGCCCGGCCTTCTCGGTGTAGACGAGCTTGCCGAGCGCCGCGCCTCGCTCCTCGAGCCAGGAGCCGAACGCCGGACCGCCGGTGTAGTCGATGATCGCGACCTCGTCGCGCTCGGCGAGCGTCTTGGCGAGCCCCTGGCCGTCGGACTCGGCGGCCAGCTGCACGAGCGCGGGGTCGAACCCGGCCTCCTCGAGGACGGTGCGAGCGGCCTCGACGGAGATCGCGAGAGGCAGAACGGCGCGCGGGTGCGGCTTGACGACCACGGCGTTGCCCGTGACCAGGGAGGCGAAGATGCCCGGGTACGCGTTCCACGTCGGGAAGGTGTTGCAGCCGATGACGAGCGCCACGCCGCGCGGGACGATGCGGTAGTCCTTCTGCATCCGCGTCGGCGCCGGGTTGCCCTCGCGGTCCCGGCCGGGCTTCTCCCACACGACCGACTCCGGCACGCGCTCCTGCTCCACCAGCCCGGCTGCGATCGCCTCGATCGCGCGGTCCTGCGCGTGCGGGCCACCGGCCTGGAACGACATGACGAACGGCTGCCCGGACGTGTGCATGACCGCGTTGGCCAGCTCGAAGCTGCGCTGGTTGATGCGGTCGACGATCTCGACGCAGACCGCGGCGCGCACCTGCGGGCCGACGTCGCGCCATCGCGCCATCGCGGAGCGCGCAGCCGCCAGACCCCGGTCGAGGTCGAGCGCCGCGTACGTCACCCCCAGACGCGGGCCGTACGGGGAGACCTCGCTGCCGACGAAGGTGCCGTCCGTCGGCTCGTCCGCCAGGGCGGCATACGGTCTGTCGAGGTGCGCCTCGTAGGCCGCGAGGCCCTCCGCAGCCGCGGCGTCTCCATAGACGCGGGGGCTCGGCGACTCGGGGTAGCGCGAGTAGAAGGATCGGCTCACGAGGGCCTGACGGATCTCGTCGAGGACCCCGGAGTGCCGGTCGAGCAGCGGGTGGGCGGGCGTCGTTGCCGGTGCAGTCACGTGTCGATGCTAGCCCCGCCCGGAGGCGGCTCCCGCACGCCGAGCGCCCGCTCCACAAGCGCCCGGTATGCCGTCTCCGAGCCCGGCGCGACGCGCCGGGCAATCACTTGGCTCGCTGCGCTCGCGCGCACCTGGCCGCGGCGACCGGGCAGGATGGCAGCCATGGAGACGCAGACCAGTGCCGAGCCCGTCGCCCCGCCACAGGACGCGTCGGCCTTCGGGCCGGTCGGTGTGGTGGGGGCCGGCGCGATGGGCGCTGGGATCGCACAGGTCGCGGCGGCGGCCGGACACGCCGTGGGCCTCGTCGACACGATGCCCGGTGCGGCTGCCTCGGCCCTGGACAAGATCGGCGCCGGCTTGACCCGACTGGTCGACAAAGGCCGGATGGGCAGCGATGAGGCGGCCGGCCTGCTCGCGCGGATCACCCCCGTCGAGGGCATCGGCGACCTGCCCGAGTGCGGGCTGGTGATCGAGGCGGTGCCCGAGGACCTCGACCTCAAGCGCTCGATCTTCGTCGAGCTCGCCGAGAAGCAGCCCGCGACGACAGTCCTCGCGACCAACACGTCGAGCATCGACATCGACGAGATCGCGCGCGACGTGACCGATCCGGAGCGCGTGCTCGGGCTGCACTTCTTCAACCCGCCCCCGGTGATGCGGCTGGTCGAGGTGATCCATGGCCCGCGCACGGCCCGCGCGTTCGTCGAGCACGCCACGACCCTCATGTCCGCGTGGGGCAAGACGCCGGTGCGCTGCGCCTCCACCCCCGGTTTCATCGTCAACCGCGTGGCGCGGCCGTTCTACGGGGAGGCCCAGCGGGTCGTCGAGGCCGGCATCGCCGACGCGGCCACCGTCGACTGGATCCTGCGCGAGTGCGGCGGATTCCCCATGGGCCCACTGGAGCTCACCGACTTCATCGGCCAGGACGTCAACCTCGCGGTCGGCACGTCGGTCTGGGAGCAGACCGGGCGCGACGAGCGCTACACCCCGACGGACTTCCAGCGTGGCCTCGTCGAGGCCGGCCGGCTCGGGCGCAAGTCGGGCCGGGGCGTGTACACGTATGCCGCCGACGGCCGCCCCGAGACCGGTGACCCCGATCTCGCCCTGGCCGAGCGCCTCGTCGGGGGCCCGGTCGCGACCGACCCACTCGCCCGGACCGTCGCGATGCTCGTCAACGAGGCGGTCGACCTCGTGCACCGTGGGGAGGCGAGCGCCGAGGATGTCGACACCGCCATGCTGCTCGGGGTGCGCTACCCCAAGGGACCGATCGCGTGGGGGCGCGAGCTCGGCTTCGACCTCGTCGCCCGGCAGATCACCGAGCTCGACGCGGCATACGGAGGCGGGCGCTACCGGCCCAGCCCCGGGCTGACGGACGGGAGCCTCTCATGACCGACACTGCGGGCGCGGGCGACGAGGTGGCCCGGGGCGTCGCGTTCGCGCGACAGATGTGGGACGACGACGAGGCGTCCCGGCGGCTCGGCATGGACGCTCTCGTCGTCGAGCAGGACCACGCCGTGGTGCGGATGGCTATCCGCGACGACATGGTCAACGGTCACGCCATCTGCCACGGCGGTTACATCTTCACCCTTGCCGACTCGTGCTTCGCGCTCGCCTGCAACTCCCGCGGCCACCTCACCGTCGCCGCGGGCGCGGACATCTCGTTCACGGCGCCGGGAAGGCTCGGGGACGTCCTCGTCGCAGAGGCCGTCGTCCGGAGCTCCTTCGGCCGCAGCGGCATCACCGACGTCACGGTCAAGCGCGAGTCCGACGGCCAGATCATCGCCGAGTTCCGCGGGCGAAGCCGGGCGCTCAAGCGCGGGTGACCGGCATCCGCTCGGCGAGCTGGATTCCGTCACAAACCGGTGCGCAACGGGCGGAAGTCGGGTGGAACGTGCCTGAACGCAGGACAGGCTGCGCGCGGGTCACCTAACGTTCGGGCCACGACGTCAAGAGGACGCCGCGGGGGGCGGCGGCTCGGGGGGACGCGCGTCTGCGCGCGGTTGCGAGCCTCTCTTGAACACCAGATGGGGGGAACATGAGGAGAGAACTTCGCCTGAAAACCATTGCGGCGGCCGTCGGTGCGGTCGCCGCCGCCGCGCTGATGGGAGCACCCAGCGCCAACGCGGACAGCCATAACTGGCACCGCATCCTGTCCGACTTCCAGCTCGGACCTTCGAACCTTGCCGTCAACCAGCAGGGGGTCTACGTCGCCGACGGGTTCCTCGGCATGCTGACCAAGACCGGCTCGCCGGCTCCGATCGCGCAGGCACCCGGGCTCGACGGCATCGACTTCTCGGCCGACGGCAAGTCCTACGCCTATGCCTGGAGCGTCGAGGACCACTCAGCCACCGGCCTGACGATCCGCACGAAGGGCAAGCCCGACGTGGTCGCGGACCTCGCGGCATACGAGGCGAGCCACAACCCGGACGGCGGCATCACCTACGGGATCATCGCCAACAGCAACCCGTGTGCCGAGGCCATCCTCGGCGGGCTCGCCGGCGGGCCGGCCACGTACAACGGCATCGTCGACTCCCACCCGTACTCCGTCGCCTGGACGTCCGGAGGCTGGTACGTCGCCGACGCCGGGATGAACGCGGTGCTCAAGGTCGATGCCAAGGGCAACGTCTCGACCGTCGCCGTCATGCCGCGGCAGGTCGTGACCTTCACGCAGGAGATGGCCGACGGCGTCGCCGAGGAGATGCAGCTGCCTCCGGGCACGCTCGACTGCGTCGTCGGCGTCACCTACGCCTTCGAGCCGGTGCCGACCGACGTCGAAGTCGACCAGTTCGGCGCTCTCTTCGTCTCGCTGCTACCCGGCGGTCCGGAGAGCCCGGCACTCGGCGCGCGCGGCAAGGTCTTCAAGGTCAACGGCGCGACCGGCGCGATGTCTCTCGTGGCGAGCGGCCTGCTCGGTGCGACGAACGTGGCGGTCGCACCCGATGGCACGCTGTTCGTGACCGAGCTCTTCGCGAACCAGGTCAGCAAGTTCAAGAACGGCAAACGCGCCGTGGCTGTGCACGTCGACCGGCCGGTGTCGGTCGAGGTCCACGGCGGATATCTCTACGTGGGCCAGATCGTGGACTTCGTCTCGGAAGCGCCCGGCTCGGTCCAGCGCTTCAAGATCTAGCCGACCGGACGGCATACGGGGCGAGGCTCCAGCCGTCCACCACTGCAAAATCACGCAATGACGGCACCCCGGACAGCAGCCTGCCGGGGTGCCGTCGCATCAGTGTTAACGGTTCGGTAGCAAGTGTGTGCCGCTTGCAGGTGTGCGTGGCAGGATCGGCTGACCACATGGCGCGCCCCTGCGCCTGCGTTGGCAGAACGCCCGGAAGGACCCTCACATGCGTCGCATGTCCCTCATTGCCGCGGTCGGCGCCGTCGCCGTCGGCTTCAGCCTGTCCGCCTGCGGATCGAACTCGTTGGCGCCCACGACCCCGGCTGCCAGCACCCCTGCTGGTGGCAGCACCGGAGGCGGGGTGGACGCAGCCCTCGCGGCCAAGCTTCCGGCCAAGATCAAGTCCGCAGGAAAGATCGTCGTCGGCATCGACCCGACCTACGCACCGAACGAGATGATCGGCGCCGACGGCAAGACCGTCGAGGGCTGGGACCCGGCCCTGTTCAACGCGATCGCCGCGAAGTTCGGCGTGACCGCCGAGTACGTCCCCTCGAAGTTCGACTCGATCATCCTCGGTGTCGACAGCGGCAAGTACGACGTCGGCCTCTCTTCGTTCTCGATCACCGACGAGCGCAAGCAGAAGGTCAACATGGTCAGCTACTACACCGCCGGGACGCTGTGGGTGACCCAGCCCGGCAACCCGAAGCAGATCTCCCCGGACAACGCGTGCGGCAAGAACATCGGCGTGCAGAACGGCACGACCCAGTTCGACGACATCACGGCACGCAGCAAGAAGTGCACCGACGCCGGCAAGCCCGCCATCAACATCCTGCCGCACGACGGGCAGGACGAGGTGACGGCCGACGTCGTCAGCGGCAAGGCGGACGCGATGCTCGCCGACTCGCCGATCGGGCTGTACGCGATCAAGCAGTTCTCGGGCAAGCTCGAGAAGCTCGGCGAGCCCTACGACTCCGCGCCCTATGGCCTGGTCGTGCCCAAGACGGAGACCGACTTCGCGCAGGCCCTCGTCGACGCCCTCAAGGCCGCCAAGGCCGACGGCAGCTATGACGCCGCTCTCAAGCAGTACGGCGTCGAGTCCGGCGGGATCACCGACTTCGCTCTGAACCCGTGAGCGCCGGGCCGGTGAGCGCCGACACCTCTGGCGTCGCCACCGGCGGCGCCGACCGGCCGGGCCTGATCAAGGCCCGGCCGGTGCCCCACCCATGGCGCTGGGTGGCACTCGTGGTCATCGTGATCCTCGTCGCGATGATGATCAGCTCGTTCGTGACCAACGAGCGGTGGAACTTCCCCGTCGCCGTGCAGATCATGAACCAGACGCCGGTGCTCGAAGGCCTCATCAAGGGCACCATCGTCGGAACGGTCGGCGCGATGGTCATCGGCATCACCGGCGGCATCATCGTCGGCGTGATGCGGCTGTCGACCAACCCCATCCTGCGCGCCGTGTCCTTCGTCTACACGTGGTTCTTCCGGGCGATCCCGCGCTACGTCCTGCTCAGCATGATCGGCGTCGGCATCCCGTTCCTCTACAACCACCTGGACTTCGGGATCCCGTTCGGCCAGCAGTTCGGCCAGTGGCTTGGTCTCTCGTCCGACTTCACCTTCTTCAGCCTCAACCTCAACCAGTTCTCCAGCACGCTCATCGCGGGGATCATCGGCCTCGGCCTGTCCGAGGCCGCCTACATGGCCGAGATCGCCCGGGCCGGCATCATCTCCGTCGACAAGGGCCAGACCGAGGCCGCTCAGGCGCTCGGCATGAGCCGCGGCAAGACGATGCGCCGGATCGTGCTGCCCCAGGCCATGCGCGTGATCGTGCCGCCGACCGGCAACGAGACGATCGCGATGGTCAAGGACACGTCGCTGCTGACCGCCATCCCGGTCATCACCGAGCTCTTCTACCAGGTGCACCTCATCGGGACCCGGACCCTGGAGATCATGGCCGGCTACGTCGCAGCGACCGCCTGGTATCTCATTGTCTGCTCGGTGCTCATGGTCGGGCAGTACTACCTTGAGCGCTACTTCGGTCGCGGCTTCGGCGAGTCGAAGCGACAGGCCAGGCGTGCCGCGCAGAAGCGCGAGACCCGCCCGGCCGGAATGGGAGGTGCCTGATGACTGACGCGTCCACGACGCCGACGACCACGACGCCGGCGACCGCGACCGCGACGACGCGCGTCCGCACAGCTGACGGCAAGCCACTGGTGCGGGCCCTCAACGTGATGAAGTCCTTCCACGGCAACGAGGTCCTCAAGGGCATCGACCTCGACGTCCACCGTGGTGAGGTCGTCGTGCTGCTCGGCCCGTCCGGGTCGGGCAAGACGACGTTCCTGCGCTGCATCAACCAGCTCGAGTCGATCGACGGCGGCCGCATCTGGGTCGACGACGAGCTCGTCGGCTACCGCGAGGACGAGCACGGCCACCTGCATCACCTCACCGACAAGCAGATCGCGGCCCAGCGGCGTGAGATCGGCATGGTGTTCCAGCGGTTCAACCTCTTCCCGCACAAGACCGCGCTCGACAACATCATGGAGGCGCCCTGCCAGGTCAAGGGCACGAGCAAGAAGCAGTCCCGCGAGCGGGCCATGGCCCTGCTCGCCCAGGTCGGGCTGGGCGACAAGCCCTCGGCCTACCCGGGGGCCCTGTCCGGTGGCCAGCAGCAGCGTGTCGCCATCGCGCGGGCGCTCGCGATGGACCCGAAGCTCATGCTCTTCGACGAGCCCACGTCGGCGCTCGACCCCGAGCTCGTCGGCGACGTGCTCAAGGTCATGCGTGACCTCGCCGAGAACGGCATGACGATGATCGTGGTCACCCACGAGATGGGCTTCGCCCGCGAGGTCGCCGACCACGTCGTCTTCATGGACGGTGGCGTCGTCGTCGAGCAGGGCGCGCCGAAGGACGTCATCGGCAACCCGCAGCAGGAGCGCACCCGCTCCTTCCTGCGGCGGATGCGCCAGGAGCACGAGGAGATGGAGCAGGCAGCACACGCGGAGGCCCCGCCGCCACCCGCCTGACCCCGCGGTTCGCGCTGCGCCCACGTCGAGTGGTCATTTCGATACCCCAGAACCTGTATCGAAAGACCACTCGACTGGGTGGGGGTGACCGCTCGACTCGGCGGGGGCCGCCCCGAAGTCGAGGATCGGTGCGCCCGGCATGATGGGGGCATGACGACGGAGTCAACCTCGGCGGGCGCCCGCCCTACGCTGCCTGACCACGAGATCCCGACGCTGTCGGTGGACGAGCTGCGCGCCACCCAGCTGGAGCGGCTGCAGCGGACGGTGCGGACGGCATACGAGCACGTCCGGCACTACCGTGAGGCGTTCGACGCCACCGGTGTCCACCCCGATGACGTGACGTCGCTCGGCGACCTGGCCGGTATGCCGTTCACGACCAAGGCGGACCTGCGGGCGAACTACCCCTTCGGGATGTTCGCGGTCCCGCGCGAGCAGGTCGTGCGCGTGCACGCGAGCTCTGGCACGACCGGGCGCCCGACGGTGGTCGGCTACACCGCGCAGGACATCGACACGTGGGCCGACCTCATGGCCCGCTCGATCCGGCTGGCGGGTGGGCATCCTGGTGACGTCGTGCACGTGGCGTACGGGTACGGCCTTTTCACGGGCGGGCTCGGGGCGCACTACGGCGCGGAGCGGCTCGGCGCGACCGTCGTCCCGGTGAGCGGTGGCATGACCGAGCGCCAGGTGCAGCTGATCCGCGACTTCGGGGCCTCGGTCATCATGGTGACGCCGTCCTACTTCCTCAGCCTCCTGGACGAGATGGAGCGCGAGGGAGTCGACCCGCGCGACACGGCCCTTCGAGTCGGCATCTTCGGCGCCGAGCCGTGGACCGAGTCGATGCGCCAGGAGATCGAGCGCCGGACCGGCATGGACGCTGTGGACATCTACGGCCTGTCCGAGGTGATGGGCCCCGGCGTGGCCCAGGAGGCGGCGACGACGAAGGACGGGCTGCACATCTGGGAGGACCACTTCTACCCGGAGGTCATCGACCCGGTCACCGAGGAAGTGCTTCCGGACGGCGAGCTCGGCGAGCTGGTCTTCACCTCGCTGACCAAGCAGGCGATGCCCGTGATCCGTTACCGCACAAGGGATCTCACGCGCCTGCTGCCTGGGACTGCGGTGCCGTCCATGCGGCGGATGCAGAAGGTCACCGGGCGCACCGACGACATGATGATCATCCGCGGTGTGAACGTCTTCCCGACCCAGATCGAGGAGCACGTGCTTGCCGAGCCCCGGCTGTCGCCGTACTTCCAGTGCGTGTTGACCCAGCCCGGCCGGATGGTCGAGCTGACGGTCCTCGTGGAGCCGGTTGAGCGGCTCAGCGACGACGACGCCCGCTCGATCGCCCGGACACTCGAGGCGACGATCAAGCGACGCATCGGGACCAGCTGCCGGGTCGAGGTCCGCGAGCCGGGCTCCATCGAGCGGTCGATCGGCAAGGCGCGCCGGATCGTCGACGAGCGCCCGAAGACCTGAGCGATCCCCTGGTCGAGGTATTCGGATCGATGTATTGGCTCGGGCCATCTGGCGACCTTTCACCTCGAACCGAATACCTCGAACCGCGAGGGCGTGTATCAGGCGCGGGCGTCGGACTTCTGAACGGGCATGAGCCGCATCCCGCCCCACGCCGCCCGCGTCGTCAGCGCCTGGCCGAGCCAGCACGAGCCCCAGCGCCGCCAGCCGCGCGCCCGCCGCGAGTCCGTGCTGTCCCGGATCCTGCACCCGCTGCGCCAGCCGCTGCCCGAGGTCCGGATCGAGACTCCGGCGCCGCGACCGACCGCCAAGCCGGCCCGCCCCGCCTGACGCTCCATGACCTCGCCGGACCCGGCCTGACCGGCTGACCAGCCTGACCGGCTGACCAGCCCGACCGAGCCGACCCGGCGGACCCAGCCACCCGGCATACCCCGCGGTCCTGCCCGACCCAGCCACCCGGCAGACCTGCGTATGCCGGGTGGTTCGTCTATGTCCTGGCGCACCCCCGATGGCGGCCGGACTACTACGGTGAGTAGCATCTACGACGTCATGTAGTTTCCGCACCTGCCTCGCCCTCCGGGAGCCGCCATGGATGCAACGGACCTCGCGAGATGGCAGTTCGCCATCACGACCGTCTACCACTTCCTCTTCGTGCCGATCACGATCGGTCTGTCGCTCGTCGTCGCGATCTTCCACGCCGCCTGGGTGCGCACCAAGAAGCCCGAGTGGATGCGCCTCACCAAGTTCTTCGGCAAGCTCTTCACGATCAACTTCGCGCTCGGCCTCGTCACCGGGATCGTGCAGGAGTTCCAGTTCGGGATGAACTGGAGTGACTACTCCCGCTTCGTCGGCGACATCTTCGGAGCGCCCCTCGCCATCGAGGCGCTGCTCGCCTTCTTCCTCGAGTCGACCTTCCTCGGCCTGTGGATCTTCGGCTGGGGACGGCTGCCCGAGAAGCTCCACGCCGCCACGATGTGGATCGTCCACATCGGAACGGTCCTCTCGGCATACTTCATCCTCGCCGCGAACTCCTTCATGCAGCACCCGGTCGGGTACACGTACAACCCGGCCAGCGGCCGCGCGGAGCTCACCGACTTCTTCGCCGTCCTGACCAACAAGGTGCAGCTCGTCACCTTCCCGCACGTCATCTTCTCCGCCTACATGACCGGCGGCGGCGTCGTCATGGGCGTGGCCATCTGGCTGATGCGCCGCTCGGCCCGGCAGCTGGCCGCCCTCGACGGCGGCGCCGTGAAGGCTCCAGCCCGCGCAGGTGCGTCCCTGGGTGCGGCGACGGCCACGACTGCGCCGCCCCCCGCGGCGACCGTGAAGTCGGAGGTGTCGATGTACCGCAAGGCGGCCCGGTTCGGCGCCGTGTTCACGCTCATCGCATCGGTCGGCGTCATCATCAGCGGCGACACCCAGGGCAAGATCATGACCGAGGTGCAGCCGATGAAGATGGCCGCTGCCGAGGCCCTCTACGAGTCGGTGCCCGAGGGCGTGGGAGCGCCGTTCTCGGTGCTGACGATCGGCTCGCTCGACGGCACGCATGCCAACCCCCTCATCGAGATCCCCGGCCTGCTGTCCTTCCTGGCCACCGGCTCCTTCGACGGCGCGGTACAGGGCATCAACGACCTTCAGAAGCAGTACCAGCAGACCTACGGCGCGAGCGGCAACCCGCTCGTGGCTGCCCCCAACGACAACTACGTCCCGAACATCCCGACCACGTACTGGTCGTTCCGTCTCATGATCGGGCTCGGCATCCTCTGTGCGCTGATCGCCCTGCTCGTGCTGTGGACGACCCGCAGGGGCCGAGCGCCCACCTCTCGGTGGATCACGTATGCCGCTGTGGCCGCTCCGCTCCTGCCGGTGTTCGCCAACTCGTTCGGGTGGATCTTCACCGAGGTCGGTCGCCAGCCCTGGATCGTGTTCGGGCTCATGACGACCACCCACGGGGTCTCCCCGAGCGTGTCGATGGGCGAGGTGATCACCTCGATGGTCGTGTTCACCTTGCTCTACGGAGCGCTCGCCGTCGTCGAGGTGAAGCTCTTCCTCACCTACGTGCGCAAGGGCGCCGAGCCCTTCGAGAAGCCGCAGGACCCCGCCGACCGAGACGAGGACGCCCCCCTCGTCTTCGCTTACTGAGAAGGGCTGGCCACCAATGGATCTCGCGACCTTCTGGTTCATCGTCCTGGCCGTCCTCTGGACCGGCTACTTCGTCCTCGAGGGGTTCGACTTCGGGGTGGGCATGCTGCTGCCCTACCTCGGCGGCAAGCGCTACACGAACGACCCGGCCGACGCAGAGAAGCGCCGCCGCGTGATGCTCAACACCATCGGCCCGGTCTGGGACGGCAACGAGGTGTGGGTGCTCACCGCCGGCGGGGCGACCTTCGCGGCCTTCCCGCACTGGTACGCAACGATGTTCAGCGGTTTCTACCTCGCGCTGCTCGTCATCCTCGTCGGCCTCATCGTGCGCAACCTCGGCTTCGAGTACCGCCACAAGCGACCTCAGAAGGCGTGGAAGGCGCGCTGGGACGCCGCGATCTTCTGGGGCTCGGTCGTGCCGGCATTCCTCTGGGGCGTGGCACTGACGAACGTCGTCCGCGGCCTGCCGATCAACGCCGACATGGAGTTCACCGGCAACCTGCTCACCCTGCTCAACCCGGTCAGCCTGCTCGGCGGCCTCACGTTCGTGGCCCTCTTCATCACCCACGGCGCGATCTTCATCGCGCTCAAGACCGACGGGCAGATCCGGCTGGACGCACGGATCGTCGCCCGCCGCGTCGGGTCCGTCGCCGCGGTCCTCGCGGTCGTGCTGCTCGTGGCGCTCGGCGTCGGCGACGGCAACGTCGCCTCGTGGGTCACCACGGTCATCGCCGCGCTGGCCCTGGTCGGGGCGCTCGCGGCGAACCGCGTCGGGCGTGAGGGCTGGGCGTTCCTCGGCACCGCGGTGACCATCGCGTTGGCCGTGGCGACGTACTTCATCATTCTGTTCCCGAATGTCATGCCGTCGACGACGAACCCCGCCTACAGCCTGACTGTCGACAACGCGTCGAGCACCGACTACACCCTCAAGGTCATGACGATCGTGGCCCTGATCTTCACGCCGATCGTGCTGATCTACCAAGGGTGGACGTACTGGGTCTTCCGGAAGCGCTTGAGCACCAAGCACATTCCCGAGGACGCGCCGCTCGAGCCGGCGGCGCACTGAGGTAGCGCCGTCGTGAAGCCGTTCGACCCGCGACTCCTCCGGGCGGTCCCCGCCGCCCGGAGGCCCGTCGCTGTCCTCGCGGTGATGGGAGTGGTCAGCGGCCTCACGACGATCGCGACGGCCTTCGCCCTCTCGGCGGTGGTCGTCGCGGTCGTCGACGGCAGTGACCTGATCAAGCCGCTCGGGTGGCTCGTCGGGCTGTTCGCGGTCCGGGCACTCCTCGCGGCCGGCAACGAGTGGGTCTCGGCGTGGGCCGGGGTCTCCGTGTCGTCGGCGCTGCGCGCCGCTCTGCTGCGTCGCTGGGGGACGCTGGATGCCGACTCGCGCCTCGAGCCGGGTGCCGCCATCTCCCTGGCGACTGCAGGCACCGCGGCCGTGGAGCCGTATGCCGCCCGCTTCCTCCCGACGCTCGTGACGGCGTCCGTCGTGCCCGTCCTCGCCGTGGCGACGCTCTTCGTGGTCGACTGGCCGAGCGCCGTCGTGGTCGTGCTGACCCTGCCGCTGCTGCCCGTCTTCGCGGCGCTCATCGGCAAGGCTACGGCCGAGTCGACAGAGCGTCGGTGGTCAGCGCTCGCCTCGCTGTCGGGGCACTTCCTCGACGTGGTCCGTGGCCTGCCGACGCTGGTCACGTACGGCCGGGCGCGGCGACAGGTCGAGACGGTGAGCACGGTCAGCGAGCGCCACCGCCGGGCGACGATGGACACCCTCCGCATCGCCTTCCTGTCGTCGGCCGCGCTGGAGCTGCTCGCGACGATCTCGGTGGCGATCGTCGCCGTCATCGTCGGGCTCCGGCTGTCGCACGGGTCGATGACCCTCGGCGCGGGGCTCGTGGCGATCCTGCTGGCGCCCGAGGCGTTCTGGCCGGTGCGCCGCGTCGGTGCCGAGTTCCATGCGGCGGCGGATGGCGCCGTGGCGCTCGACGAGATCCTCGCCCAGCTCGAGCCCTTGGCGCCTCGCTCCGCTCCGGCGCGTGCCGCGGCGCCTGGTGGGCGTTGCCTTCCTCCACTGCGCTCGCTCGTTCCTCCCACGCAGAGCGTGGGACCCAGCTCGCTGCGCTACGTCCAGGCAACGCCGGCGCCGCGGCTCTATGCGACTTCGACGCCGGCACCGCGGCTCGGTGAGGTGCGCGTGCAGGGTCTGACCTATGCGTATTCCGCTGGGCTGGCTCCCGTCGTCCGCGACCTCGACCTCGTGGCCGGGCCTGGCTTGACGGTCGTCACCGGGCCGTCCGGTGCGGGGAAGACAACGCTGCTCGACCTGCTCGCCGGCCTGCGCCGGCCCACCTCGGGCGTGGTCGAGAGCCCGCCCGCCCACTATGTGACGCAGCGGCCCTTCCTCGCGGCCGGGTCGGTGCGCGACGCCCTGACCATCGGGCACCTGGCCACCGACGACCAGCTCTGGGAGGCGCTCCGAGCCGTCGAGGTCGACGGCACCGTGGCGGCACTGCCGGGCGGGCTGTCGGCGAGCCTCGGCGACGACGGGTTCGGCCTCTCGGCCGGTCAGCGGCAGCGTCTCGCTCTCGCTCGCGCCTGGCTGGCACCCGAGACCGTCCTGCTGCTCGACGAGCCGACCGCCCACCTCGATCCCGAGGGCGCGGAGCGGATCGCGCTCGTCATCGCCGAGCTGGCCGAGCGCCGCGTCGTCATCGCGGTCACCCACCGACCCGAGCTGCTCGCACACGCCGACCACCACCTCCGGCCGTTCGAGGTGGTCCCGACATGACTCCCCCCTTCGCAACACACCCGGTAGCCGCGAACATCGACGGAAATAACCAGCAGGGTCTGCGACTGCTCGGTGTGTTGCGCCGATCGAGGCTGCGGAGTCGGGTCTGGTGGCCGTCGTCCGGAACCGTCCGAGGCGGGCTTCTCGGCGGCATCGCCACCGCGGCGGGCATGGCCCTGACGGCGACCTCCGGCTGGCTCATCGTCCGGGCATCCGAGCAGCCCGTCATCCTCACTCTGCTGACGGCCATCGTCGCCGTCCGCGCGTTCGGCATGGCCCGGCCCGTGTTCCGCTACTGGGAGCGCCTCGTCAGCCACGACGCCGCCCTGGCGCTGCTCGCGCGTCGACGCACGGCGGCATACGGAGCACTGATCCCGCTGACGCCCGCCAGGCTGGGTCGGCGGCGCCGCTCCGATGTGCTGACCGGCGTCGTGGACGACCTCACGGACGTCGTCGACGCGCAGGTCCGAGTCACGGTGCCGGTCATCTCGACCGCGATGGCAGGCGGCATGGTCATCGCGCTCACGGCGGCGCTGGCTATGCCGGTCGGCCTCGTGCTCCTTGCCCTCGCCGTGGTCGTCGTGTTCGTCTGCGCGCTGGCCGCACATCTCGAGTCCCGTTCCCTTCCGGACCTGCTCGCCGCGCGCGCCGAGGTCACCCGAGTCGCCGAGCTGATGGCGACGCAGGCGAGCGAGCTGCGGGCCGTCGGCGGCTGGGGCACTGCGCTCGGTTGGCTCGACTCGGCCCACGACCGGCTCGCTCGGGTCACCCGGCGGATCAGCCTGGGCCGGGCCGTGGCGGCTGCCCTGTTCCTCGTGGCTGTGGGCGCCGCTGTCGCAACCTGTGCTGTCATCGCGCAGGGGCTGGCCGTGTCGGCACCGGTCAAGGCGCTCCTCGTGCTGGCCCCGGTTGCCGTGTCCGAGGCGATCACGCCGCTCGTCGACGCCATGCGCGCGCTCGCCCGCGCTCGGGGCAGCGAGCGCCGCATCGACGCGTTGCTCGACCTGCCTCCCGCCGTCAAGGACAGGACGGTCAGCACCGACGGTGAGGACCAGCAGGGCGAGGACCGGCCGGGCGAGGACCCGAGCGGCCGGGTGGTCCCGGTCCCAGGGAGTGTCGAGATCGTCACCCGAGGGGTGACCGCGTCGTGGGGTGCTCCCGGAGACGCGAGCCGCTCGGCGGTCGTCGCCGTCGGCGCCGCGCCCACCGACCTCGCGCCCACCGACCTCGCGCCCACCGACCTCGCGCCCACCGACCTCGCGCCCACCGACCTCGACCTACCGCCCGGCCGGCGCCTCGTCGTCACCGGACCCAACGGCAGTGGCAAGTCGACCTTGCTCGCCGTGCTCGCCCGCCAACTCGACCCCACGGGCGGGGAGTACCTCCTCGACGGCACGGACGCGCTCGACGAGCCCCTCGAGACCAGCCGGTCTCGGATCGCGTTCGTCGACGCCGAGACCCATGTCTTCGCCACCACATTGCGCAACAACCTCACCCTGGCCCGACCCGATGCGACCGACGCGGACATCCTGGTTGCGCTCGAGAGCGCCGGGCTCGGCGGCCTGGTGGCCGGTCTGCCCGACGGTCTCGACACGACCCTCGGGGCCGGCGGCCGAGGCCTCTCCGGAGGAGAGCGGGCTCGCCTCGGCATCGCCCGGGCCCACCTCAGCGGCCGTCCGGTCGTCCTGCTCGACGAGCCGGTCGCCCACCTCGACCCCCCGACGGCACATGCCGTCGTGGCGGATCTCACGCGCCGGACCGGCGTGTCCGAGGAACTCAGCACCCCTGCCCGAACGCTCGTCATGGTGACGCACCGTGACGAGGGCACAGACCTGTTCGACGAGATCCTCGAGCTGCATCACCCGGCATCAGGCACGATGCCGTCCACACCCGTGGTCGCCGCCGACCACGCGCACGAAGCCGACCCACCCCGTCGGTAGATTGGAACAGCCATGCCCAGCACCCCCCGCAACCGCCTCGGCGACCTCGAGCGCGCCGTCATGGAGAATCTCTGGAGCACATCCGAGATCCACCCCGAAGGCCGGACCGTCCGTGACGTCCACGACGACATCGGCGTCGACCGTGGTCTCGCCTACACGACCCTCATGACCGTGCTCGACCGGATGGCGAAGAAGGACCTCGTCCACCGCGAGCGCGACGGCCGCGCCTGGCGCTACACCCCCGCCTCGACGCGCGCCGAGCTCACCTCGGAGACCCTGCACCACACGCTCGGCGAGCTCGCGGGCGACACTCGGCGCAGCGCGCTGCTGCACTTCCTCGACGAGTCGACCCCGGAAGAGATCGACGAGCTCAAGGCGGCGCTCGCCGAGCTCGAGGCCCGGCGCCCCGACCCGGCCGGCGACGGGCATCACCGCGTCGGCCGAAGCACCTCAGCCTGACGCATGCTCGTCGTCGCCGCGCTCGTCGTGCTTGCCGCGCTGCTCGCATGGCCGGCGCCTCGCGCGCTGGCCGCTGCGACCGCACTGCGCCGCGAGCCGCGCGCGGCGCTCGTCCTGTGGCAGGCCACCGCGGTCGCGGCCGTCCTCGCCGCGCTGCTGGCGGCACCGGCCGCGATCCCCGCCATCGTCGGCCCGAGCACCTCGATCGCGGACCAGTGGCCCACCCTCGTCGTCGCCGCCGTCCTGACCGCCCTCGTCGCCGGCCGGCTGCTGCTGTCGGGTGACCGGGTCGGTCGCAACCTGCGTGCCGCGCGACGCCGTCACCGCGAGCTGGTCGACCTGCTGGGCGACGACCACCCGGGCGACCGGCACACGCGGGTGCTCGAGCACACGACGCCGACGGCATACTGCGTGCCTGGGGTCCACCGTCGAGTCGTGCTCACGCAGGGCACCATCGCGCGCCTCCGCCCGGACGAGCTGGATGCCGTGCTCGCCCACGAGCGGGCCCATCTCGGTGCGCGGCACGACCTCGTCATGGAGTTCTTCACGGTCGTCCACGAGGCGGTCCCGCGGTTCGTGCGCTCCGAGGCCGCGCTGCGCGAGGTGCACCTGCTCATCGAGGTTCTCGCCGACCGCGCGGCCGTGCGCCGGGCGGGCGTGCTGAGCACCGGTCGTGCCATCGTCGCGATGGCCGACGCCCCGAAGCCCACCGGCACGATGGCGATGCGCGAGAGCACCGCCGACGCCAAGGCCCGGATCGAGCTGCTCGATGCCGGGCGGATCGCCGGGCTCCCGCCAGCCGTCACGGCCACCGCGATGTATGCCGTCTCGATCTTCGTCGTCGCCGCACCCCTCGCCCTGTTCGCCCTCGGCATCGCCGACTTCGCGCTCTCCTGACCCGAGCGCCGGGCCGCTCACCACCCCGATTCCGGGCCCGGCCCTCGGGTCGAGGAGCACTTTCCTACGATCGAGCCGCCGGGGGTCTCCGGGTCAGATCACCCTCCGATCATCCCGGCCGTACCGGTGCTGATGTACTCCTTGCGACACCGGGCGCAGGCCATGTACCGGCCTCCGTCGTCGGCGCCGTACCACTTCCAGACGTGGTGGGTGTTCGTGCGGCAGGCGAGCGGAGGCTTCGCCACCGGCGCAGGCTGTGGACCCCCGTCGGTCAGGGCCGCATGCATCGAGTGACCCGACAGGGCCACGCCGACGGCATACCGCCACGCGGCCAGCCGCCCGAGGCCGTGCATCTCGGCGACGAGCTCGTCGTGGTATCGGTCGCGCTGCTCGGACGGCAGCCCGTGCGTCGCCCGCTCCATCGCTCTCACTGCAAACCTCACGGAACCCCGTGTCTGCTTCTTCCTCATGTCAAGCCCCCTTTGGGCACAGGAGCAAAGCCGGCCCTCGGCCGGCGCGCGGTTTCCATGGCTCGACGGGCCTGGGCCGCCCCAGACTCCGTCAGCCGGTAGTACCTGCGCGCCGGCCGCCCCTCCCGGCTTGGGTCGATGTCCTCCCACCTCGACTCGAGCCAGCCGACTCGTTCGAGGCGCGCAAGGATCGGGTGGACAGTGCCGCTCGGGAGCCCGGCGGCCTGCCCGATCTGTGAGCCGTACCAGTCCGCCGCGAGATCGCTCATCAGCACGCCCAGGACCAGCTGGGTCGCGAGAGTCATCCGCGGGGGCATAGTCGTACTCTACCTAGGGTCGATGGGTCTGCTCAAGGGATCGCGACCAACCCGGCCTACGCCGTCCAGCCCGGGCGGGACGGCGTAGGCGGTTCGCGAGTCCTGGCCCCCGACACCCAGCCGCGGCTGGATTCTGTAGGCCCCGGGGGCGTCGATAGGGTTGCGGGCATGCGCGTACTCGTCAGCGGCGGCGCCGGCTACATCGGCTCGCACACCGTGGTCCAGCTCGTCGCGGCAGGACATGACGTCCTCATCGTCGACAACTTCGCCAACAGCAAGCCCACGGTCGTCAACCGTCTCGAGGCCCTGACGGGCACCCACCTGCCGGTTCACGGCTTCGACCTGTGCGACGTCGACAAGACGGAGCACCTGTTCGCGCACGAGCAGATCGACGCCGTCATCCACTTCGCCGGCCTCAAGGCTGTCGGCGAGAGCGTGGACAAGCCGCTCGAGTACTACGAGAACAACCTCGGGTCCACCTTCTCGCTCGTGCGTGCGATGCGCCGCCACGGCGTCGACAAGCTGGTCTTCAGCTCCTCCGCAACGGTCTACGGCACCGACCAGGAGGCAGCGACCGAGGACCGCCGGACGTTCGCCACGAACCCGTACGGCTGGACGAAGGTGATGCAGGAGCAGGTGCTGCGCGATGTCGCCCTCGCCGACCCGTGGATGCGGATCGCCCTGCTGCGCTACTTCAACCCGATCGGTGCCCACGTGTCGGGCACTCTCGGTGAAGACCCGCAGGGCATCCCTAACAACCTCGTGCCCTACATCGCGCAGGTCGCGATCGGCCGCCGCGAGTACCTGTCGGTCTACGGCGACGACTACCCGACCAAGGACGGCACGGGCGAGCGCGACTACATCCATGTCGAGGACCTCGCCGCCGGCCACCTCGCCGCCCTGACCCGGCTCGGCACGATGGACGAGCCCGTCGGCACCTGGAACCTCGGGACCGGGCACGGGACCTCGGTGCTGGAGATGCTGCACGCCTTCGAGCGGGCTGTCGGGCGGGAGCTGCCCTACCGCGTGGTGGCGCGCCGGCCCGGCGATGTCGCAGTGTCGTTCGCCGACCCGAGCCGGGCTAACGCGGAGCTCGGCTGGACCGCCGAGCGGACCATCGACGACATGTGCGCCGACTCGTGGCGCTGGCAGAGCGCGAACCCGAACGGCTACCCCGACGCGTAACATTTGCGCCTCGCTTCGCTGCGGCGCGTGCCACGGCGCCTGGTAGGCGTCGCCTTCCTCCGCTCCGCTCGCTCGTTCCTCCCACGCAGAGCGTGGGACCCAGCTCGCTGCGCTGCGTCCAGGCAACGCCGGCGCCGCGGCTCTGCTGGCTGGCTCCTCGCGCCGCAGCGAAGCGAGGCTCAGACAGTTCAGCGCCAGATTATGGCTGGGGGTTCAGGGCGTCGTAGTCGCGGAACGAACGCACCCGCGCGACGGACAGCGTGACGAGGACGACGACGAGTATGCCGCCGACGACCGGGGGCACCCACGTGGCCGTCAGCGTCGCAAGCGTCCCGGCGAACATCTGCCCGAGCCTCGGACCTCCCGTCACGACGACGGTGAACACGCCCTGGGTGCGCCCGCGAAGGTGGTCGGGGACCGCGGCCTGAAGGATCGACGTCCGGAAGATCGCGCTGATGTTGTCGGACCCGCCGGCGATGGCCAGGAACAGGGCGGCAAGCGCCAGGGCGACGGCGTTGACGTCGCCGAAGTCCATCGACGCGACGGCGCTGCCGGTGAGCTGGATGACGGCGAGCACAAGGCCGAAGCCGACGATGGCCAGGCCGTAGGAGACGATCGCGTTGCGGATCGCCAGGCCCTGCCAGCGCAGCCCCGTGAGCCGACCGGAGACGAGGCTGGACAGGATGCCGCCGACGGCGAAGGCCGCGAGGAGCAGGCCGGCGGTGACCGAGCCGCCGCCGATGATGACCGCGCCGACGGCGGGCAACAGGACCATCGGCTGCCCGAACGTCATGGCGATGATGTCGACGACGAAGCTCATCCGGACGTTGGGCGCACGCCGCAGGTGAGCGAGGCCGTCCAGGACGGAGCGGAAGCCGCTCGCGACGTGATGCTCGCCCTCCGGCTTGATGCGCGGGAGGGTCCAGAGCCCGAAGAAGCCAGCGAGGAACAGCAGGACGTCGACGGTGTGGGTCCATGCGAACCCGGCCCGGGCCACGAGCACGCCCGCCACGCCGGGCCCGACGGTGACCATGACCCCGCCGGAGATGCCCATCAGGGCCGCCGCCTTCGGCAGCAGCTCGTTCGGCAGCAGCCGCGGCGTGATCGCCTGCCTCGTCGCCGAGGCGATGGTCGCGGCGACGGCGTTGACGGTGGTGATGATGTAGAACGGCCAGACCACCTCGACGTGGGCCCAGGCGATCGTGGCGAGGGCGATGGTGGAGAGCCAGGCCAGGGTCGAGGACAGGATCGCCACGGTGCGCCGGTCGAACCGGTCCGCGATGGCGCCGCCGTAGAGACCGGCCACGATCATCGGCAGCAGGCTGAACCACGCGACGAGCGACACCATGAAGGTGGAGTGCGTCAGGTCGTAGATGTGCAGTCCGACGGCGGTGTTCGTCACGAAGGTGCCGATGCCGGCCAGGGTGTTGCCGAACCAGAGCCTCGCGAAGGGCGGGCTGACCCGCAGCGGTGTGAGGTCGACGAAGTGTGACCGGTGCCCCGCGGCCGATGCGGTGCCCGACTCGTGCTCGGGCGGTGCGTCGGTCTCGGGGGGTCGTTCACTCACACGAGGAACCTACGCCACGGCCGCATGTGCCCCGAACTCGTGCCCAGAGGCCGGCTCGTCGACCGGCTCGGCCCCAAGGCCGGAGCCCAGGTCCGCCGTGTCCGCCGTGGCGGAGAAGCGGCCGGCATGCGCCACGTCGACCTCACGCAGCCGCGAGCCGTCCCGCACCCAGACCCAGCTGCCGTCGGCCTCCCGGCGCGCGACCTGGGTCTGCACCGTCCCGTCGGGCGAGGTCGACGTCGTCATCGCCAGGTCGCCGCACCGGATCACGCGTGCGGCGCGCCGCGCGGTGCCGGCATCCAGCGCCCCGGCATCCAGCGCCCCGGCCTCCGGCGCGTCGGCCTCCAGGGCGCCTGCACCCAGTGCAGCCGCGAACGCGGCGCGGATCGCCGCGTGCCCAGCCGCCTCGCGACCGCGCGGCAGACTCACGACGGCGTCAGCGGCATACAGCCTCAAGATCCCGTCGAGGTCGCCGTGCGCGACGCACTCGGCGAAGCGCAGCTCGAGGAGCTCGGGGGCAGGGACACCGGCGGCTGTCGTCGTCATGGCCACACCGTTGCACCCGCCACCGACACCCCGGCGACCCCCGCTGTCGGCAAGGAGGGCATCGCCTCTTGATCGGAGGTGTTGAATGGGGCTCATGTCGTCTCGCCCACTTCACGTCACGTTCGTGTGCAGCGGCAACATCTGCAGGTCGCCGATGGGCCACGTGATCCTTGAGCAGCTGGTCGACGATGCGGGCCTGAACGGCCGGGTGACGGTCACCTCGAGCGGCACCGGCGACTGGCACGTCGGAGAGCACGCCGACCCCCGCACCGTCTCGGTCCTCGCCGAGCACGGGTACGACGGATCCACCCACCGGGCACGGGAGTTCGACCCTGCAGAGTTCGACGACCTCGACCTGGTCCTCGCGTCCGACGAGGGTCACGTGCGCGCCCTGCAGCGGCTCGCGCGCACGCCCCACAACCGCGCGAAGATCAGACTGGTGCGAGAGTTCGACCCCGAGGCGGTCGCCGCCGGGACGCTCGAGACGAGCGACCCGTGGTACGGCGGCGACGAGCACTTCGCGCGGTGCTTCGACGAGGTCGAGGCCGCCTGCCATGGCATCCTCGACCACGTCAGGGAGCAGCTGAACCACGAACCAGAGCCCGAGAACCTGAGCTGAGCCAGACCAGAGCGAGACCAAGAGCGAGACCAGAACGTGAGTGTGCCCGACTACCCCTATGGAGCTCCCTGCTGGGTCGACCTGCTCGTGAGCGACGTCGACCGAGCGAAGACCTTCTATGCCGACCTCTTCGGGTGGCAGTGGCTGGCGGGGGACCCCGCGACCGGCGGCTACACCATGGCGCTGCTCGGGGGGCAGCCCGTTGCCGGGATCAGCCACAAGCCCGACAGCGCGCCGATCGCCAGCCAGTGGACGACCTACCTGCGGGTCGGTGACATCAACGCCGCCGCCGACGCCATCAACGCCCACGGCGGGCGCACCCTTGGACATCCCGTCGCCATCGGTGCCCTCTCCCGGACCCTCATCGCGCTCGACCCAGGTGGTGCGTACTTCGGCGTCTGGGAGCCGGGCGACCTGCCTGGATCCGGCGTCCTCGACGAGCCCGGCTCGCTGACGTGGAACGAGCTGCTCACGCGCGACTACGACCGGGTGCAGGCCTTCCAGCTCGGTGTCTTCGGGCACGAGTTCACCGACGAGACAGAGCCCGGCGGGCCGCGTTGGGCCACCGCGCACACGGGAGACGGCAACCCGGCATACGGCCTCTCCGAGATCGACAACGGGTGGCCGGCCGCGATCCCCGCCCACTGGGTCGCGTCGTTCGCCACCCACAACGTCGTGTCCGCGCTCGCCCGGGCCCTCGACCTCGGCGCCAAGCTCCTGCAGGGGCCCTTCGACGGCCCCTACGGCGTGGGCGCCGTCCTCTGCGGCCCCGAGGGCGAGGTCTTCTCGATCCTCGTGCCTGACCTCGACTGACGTCGACTCGCGTCGTCGCTGCCCGCGACACCGCTGGGTACGCCGTCGGCACCGTTGCGCTGATCGCCTCCCCGGCGGTCGGCTGGACGACGGCCAGCGCCGCGCGCACGCTCTGGGAGAATGCCGGCATGGCATCTCTCGCTGACGCGAACCCGCCCATCGCGCTCGGGGCGCTCGACGGCCGCTACCGCGGTGCAATTGCTCCGCTCGTCGACCACCTCTCCGAGGCAGCGCTCAACCGCGAGCGCGTCCATGTCGAGGTCGAGTGGCTCGTCTTCCAGACGACGCACGGCGTCGTTCCCGGGGTGCGCAAGCTGAGCGACGACGAGGTCCGCGCGCTACGAGCCGTCGTCGACGCCTTCGGGCCCGCGGAGGTCGCCGAGCTGGCCGAGATCGAGCGGGTCACCGTGCACGACGTCAAGGCGATCGAGTACTTCCTCAAGAAGCGCCTCGCCGAGATCGCGCCGGCACCCGAGGACCGGGGCCTGGCCGAGCTCATCCACTTCGGGTGCACGAGCGAGGACATCAACAACCTGTCGTACGCCCTGATGGTCCAGGGCGCGGTGAAGCACGTCTGGCTGCCCCGGGCGACCGCTCTCGTCGGCCAGCTCTCGACGATGGCGCGGGAGCTCAAGGACGTGCCGCTGCTCGCCCACACCCACGGCCAGCCCGCGACCCCGACGACGATGGGCAAGGAGCTCGCAGTCCTCGCACACCGGCTCCGCCGACAGCTGCGCCGGATCGGCGGACAGGAGTATCTCGGGAAGTTCAACGGCGCGACGGGCACCTTCGGGGCGCACGCGCTCGCCCTGCCCGACGTCGACTGGCCCGCGGTGTCGCGGGAGTTCGTCGAGGGGCTCGGCCTCACGTGGAACCCGCTCACGACCCAGATCGAGAGCCATGACTGGCAGGCCGAGCTGTATGCCGACATGGCACGCTTCAACCGCGTGCTGCACAACGTGTGCACCGACGTCTGGACCTACATCTCGATGGGGTACTTCGCCCAGGTCCGTGGGCAGGGCACGGTCGGCTCCTCGACGATGCCGCACAAGGTCAACCCGATCCGCTTCGAGAACGCCGAGGCCAACCTCGAGGTCTCCAACGCGCTGCTCGACGTGCTGGGCTCGACGCTCGTGCAGAGCCGCCTCCAGCGCGACCTCACCGACTCGTCCATGCAGCGCAACATCGGCACGGCCTTCGGCCACTCGCTGCTGGCTCTCGACAACGTCTCGCGCGGGCTGGCCGGGCTCGACGCTGTGCCCGAGGCCATGGCCGCAGATCTCGAGGCCAACTGGGAGGTGCTCGGCGAGCCGATCCAGTCCGCAATGAGGGCCCTTGGCGCACAAGGGGTTCCGGGCATGGAGGAGCCTTACGAGCGGCTCAAGGAGCTGACCCGCGGGCGACGGATCACAGGCGACGACCTCCGCGAGTTCGTCCGGGGCCTCGGGTTGCCGGCGGACGTCGAGGCTCGGTTCCTCGCGCTGACACCCCAGACCTACACGGCCCTTGCCGCCCGCCTCGTCGACGACTACCTCGGCTGACTCTCGTGCTCACGTCGCTGATCCCCAAGGTGTTCTACGACGACCTGAGCGTCGGGCTGGACCTGTTCGTGGACGGGATCGGCATGGAGGTGCTCCATAGGTCCGGGGACTTCGTGGTCGCCGGGCGCGATGCGTGCAAGGTCTACCTCGTCGAGGACGGGGAGTACGCCGCGAAGGACCGCCCGGAGCTGGCCATCGAGACGGACGCGATCGACGAGGTGTACGCCGACATCGTTGCGAGGCGGCCGGACCTGCTGCATCCGACCTACCCGTCGGGGGGTGGCATCATCCGGCGCGAGTACGGCGCCAGGGAGTTCGCGTTGCTCGACTCGACCACCGTGTGCGTCGTCTTCCGCGACTGGACCTGACCGGAGGCCGACTGATCGGCTGCGCGCTCGGGCGCGCGGGCTCGGGTTCAGCTCAAGGCCTGTAGCGCGCGGTCGAAGAAGACCAGTACGTCCGTCGTGCCGACCAGGGCCAGCAGGTGCGTGTACACGCCGGCCAGGTCAGCGTCTGCCCTGATGGTTCGTTGCAGACGGGTGAGTCTTCCGGGGCCTGCCTCCTGCTCGGTCTCATGACCCGCTTCGCGATCGGCTACTCGCTCAGTGGGGTCAGGGATCATCCCTTTGGCCTGCGCGATGGCGAGGACCTGTCGGGCGATGCGCTCTGCCTCCTGGAAGACCGCCTGCCGCTCGACGATCACGGTGTTGAGGACGTCGGTGCCACGCTGGAGTACCAGCGCTGCTGTCGCGTCACGAACCTTCCGCGGGCTGGGCCGACCCGAGATGTCGAGCTCCTCGAGTCGGACGCCCCTCGTGGCCTGGATCAGCACCGCGCGGCCCGTCGCGATCTGCGAGACGGCCGGGATCCGGTTGTTCTCCAAGGCGACCTCGCAGTCCTTCAGCCAGTGCTGCACCCCGTCTGCAAACTCGGAGTCACGCGCTTCGAGCTTGTCGACGAGGCCGGACACGCGCTGCAGCAGCGAGACGATCTCTTCGTACTGCATCAGGTTGAGGGCCACGGTCACTCCGGAGTGAGGCGGAAGCCGTCACCGTCGGGCTCCTCGAGGATCTCGTAGGCGTCCTCGGTCACGTTGAGCCGGATGCGAACGACATTCGCGCTGTCGGCCCTTGCTCTGATCTCTTCGGCACCGACGATGACCTCGACCGATGGCGACAGCATCCGTTTGCTGTCGAACAGCTGGTTCAAGGACGCGGCGGCAGACTCGGGGAAACCCTGGAGGTCCGGGGCCATCGCGGCGCCCTTCGCCGAAGCCTTCACCGTGTCGACCGCAGCATCGGCGACCCTGGTCGCCAGACCCTGCGGAGTGAGCAACCGGTGCTCGCCCTCGGCGAAGACCCTGTCCACCGCATCGACTGCTGCCGCGACCACGCTTGCGCTGTCGGGGCGAGGCAGCCTCAGACGCGACTCCGTCATGGCGCTCCGGACCGCCTTGGTCACCTCACCGGCGGTCGGCTTGGCGACCGACCAGCCCATGGCCTTCTCCTCGCCGACACCGATGTCCGCAATGAGCAGTGGAAGGTCGACGACCACCTCGGGCAGCCGGATGCGAGGGATGGACAGGAGCTTCATGACAGGGTCCGAGCTGTAGGCGCGCGCAATCCTCACTGCCTCGAGATCCGCCGCGGCCCGCGCCTGGGCCACATTGGACAGCAGCGCTCCGATGACCTCCCCAAGGGACGGCATGTCAGCCCACGTCAGGACGGCTCAGGCTTCGACCGCAGCAGGCGCCTTGACCGGCTGAGCCTTGATGGCATCCTCCAAGATGCCGAGCAGCTTCTCCATCCCCGCAGGCATCTCGTCCTGCGTCGCCCTGATGTGGACGGCCATCGAGTACGTTCGGTCGACCTTCGTGCCCGTCTGGGTGTTCTTCTGGTAGGACGTGGACACCTTCAGGTTGACCGACGCGACCGCGAAGAGCGGCGGGTACTTGACGGTGGTGTCGAGAGAGGCGTCGAACTTGAAGGTCTCGTCCGTCTTGACCTCCTCGACCGAGTTGATCTTGGCGTTGAAGTCGATGGTGGTCTCTTCGATCCGGATGAACGGGATCGGCAACATCGTGAGGATCGGCACCTCGAGGTGCATCGTCTGGAACTGGGCCGGCTGGGCAGCGGTCGCGGCCTGGAACGTCGCCGTCGCCGTCGCCGAGCTGCCCCCGGGAGACGCTTGGATGGTGATACTCGGAGCTGCCGTATAGCCGGTCCCGGGGTCGGTGATCGTGACCGAGGCGACCGCTCCCGCGGCGCCGAGCTGCGCGGTCAGGGCCAGGCCGGAACCGCCGCCACCGCTGGCGGTGACCGTGGGTGCGGTGGTGTAGCCGCTGCCGCCGTCCGTGACCTGGATGGCGCTGACCCGCGCAGCCACCGCTGGCTGGTAGGGCGCGACCTCTTTCGGATACTTGAACGATACATATATTGGATCGCCAGTCTGCGCCTTGGTCGGGTCGTCCGCACTCCCCGGTTTGAACCCCACCGCCTTGATGAAGTTCACCGAGCTCATCGCGGCTTGTGCCTGTGCATCGACGACGGCAATGAGGGGCCCGCCGAGCATCGAACGGAAGTCGATCGACGAGAGTTCTCGCCCTGGTTCGCTTGCCATGAATTCCCCCTGAATCGCTGTGTGGCTTGCTTCCCGCTGTAACAATCAACGTTACGGCGCTCGGATCCACGCGTCTGAAGAACAGGAAGAAATGACATGGCAGAAATCGAAGGATCCGTGGGACAGGGCGGTGACAACCTCGAGCGTGACGTGCGCACGGTGCAGGACCTGCTCAACCGGCAGGACCTGACACCCCTTCGGTCCTTGTCCGTGGATGGCCGCTCGGGACCACGCACCATCGAGGCGATCCGGCATTTCCAGACGCGCAGCCTCGGGATCCAGAGCCCTGACGGCCGCGTCGACCCGGACAGCAGGACGCTCCGGGCACTCGGCTCGGGGCCCGGGACCCGGGGATCCGGTGAGAACGCCGAGACGAGGGCGGTCGACCGCCAGATGCGTGCCGAGCGGGTCGACTCCCGGGTGCAGGAGACGGCGGTGACGACCCGCATCATCGACAACCTGGTCCCACGCTTCGGTTCGTTGCGGGCGAAGATCATCGGCGGGTATCTCTCTGACTCCGACCAGTTCTGGAAGGTCAACTACCACTGGGAGTACTTGCTCCAGATGGCGGAGCACGCCCTCACGCTCCCTCTCGACAAGCAGGACCGCGACGACGTGCAGAACATCCGCTCGAACCTCGTCGCGTGCGCCCCCGACCCGTCGTCGGGTTACACGTCGAGCCCGGTAGGCAAGCCCGAGGACCGCTCGAGCGCGGAGGACGCCTTCCGGCGCTACGAGGTGCTTCGTGGCGCCAAGGAGAGCTTCGGCAGGGTGACTGCGAGGGCAAACCTCAAGGAGAAGAGCAAGAAGAGCCCGACCACATTCGACCTCGCTGCCGCCCCGGTTGCCTCGCCGGGCAAGAGCAAGCACGGCTCGGGCTACGCGCTTGACATCGAGGGCGACAACAGCGGCATCAAGTCTCTGTGCCAAGGACTCGGAGCGACCTTGGTATTCGACGAAAAGAGCCACGTGCACGTCGAGTTCAAGAACGGGCTCGGTCGATAGGACTCAGAAACCACTCCTGTCCCGTGAGGCCACATCGCTACCGCGTCAATGCGTGACCTTTCAATTAGTGCGGGAAATGCGCACCGGTTCAGAAACGCCGGACGTCTGGTCGCCAGTCAGGTCGCCATCGGTGTTGCTATTGCGGCACCTACGGCGACCTGACTTGCGATGTGACGGGGCGCTCACTCGACGAGAAAGGGGGCTCACTCGACGTGGGGGGTGAAGCGCCGGAGACGGAGACTGTTCGACACGACGAAGACCGAGCTGAACGCCATCGCCGCGCCGGCGATCATCGGGTTGAGCAGGCCCGCCGCCGCCAGCGGAAGCGCGGCGATGTTGTACGCGAAGGCCCAGAACAGGTTGCCCTTGATCGTGGCCAGCGTCCGGCGCGAGAGCCGGATCGCGTCGGCGGCCACGCGCAGGTCGCCACGGACCAGCGTCAGGTCGCTCGCCTCGATCGCCACGTCGGTGCCGGTGCCCATCGCGAGCCCGAGGTCGGCCTGGGCCAGGGCTGCGGCGTCGTTGACGCCATCCCCGACCATGGCCACGACGAGGCCCTGCGCCTGCAAACCCGTGATGACGTCCACCTTCTCCGAGGGCAGCACCTCGGCGATGACATGGTCGGTCTCGATCCCGACCTCTGCGGCCACGGCGCGGGCGGCGCGCTCGTTGTCGCCGGTCAGCAGCACCGGTTGCAGACCGAGCGCCTAGAGGTCCGACACGGCGCGCGCCGACGTCGGCTTGACCTCGTCGCTGACGACCAGGACACCGCGAGCCGCACCGTCCCAGGCGACGACGACCGCCGTGCGACCGGCGGCCTGAGCTTCGTCGACGGCCCGCTCCAGCTCGGCCGGCAGCGCCACCGCCCAGTCCGCCACGAACCGCGGACGGCCCACGACGACCGCCGTCCCGGCGCCCGCGGCCGGACCGTCCGCCGCGCCTGCGGCCGCACCGTCCGCCGCGCCCACGCCGACCGGCGCGGCCACCACTCCCTGGACGCCGAGACCGTCGGTGGTCGCGAAACCGGTCACCGCCGGCAGCGACCCGAACCGGGCCCGGGCAGCCTTGGCGATGGCCGCCGCGATCGGGTGCTCGGACGCGTCCTCGACCGCCCCCGCGAGGCGCAGCACGTCGTCCGGCTGCTCGCCGTCCGTAGCCGCGACCGACTGCAGGACCATCCGGCCCGTCGTCACGGTCCCGGTCTTGTCGAGCACGATCGTGTCGACCCGCCGGGTCGACTCGAGCACCTCGGGGCCCTTGATGAGGATGCCGAGCTGGGCGCCGCGCCCCGTGCCGACCATCAGCGCTGTCGGGGTCGCGAGGCCGAGCGCGCACGGGCAGGCGATGATGAGCACGGCGACGGCAGCGGTGAAGGCCGCCGACGCACCGGCCCCGGTTCCGATCCAGTAGCCGAGCGTCGCCACCGCGAGCGCGATGACGATCGGCACGAAGATGCCGGAGACGCGGTCGGCCAGGCGCTGCACCGGCGCCTTGCCGTTCTGGGCGTCCTCGACGAGCCGGGCCATCTGCGCCAGCTGCGTGTCCGCCCCGACCCGGGTCGCCCGGACGACGAGCCGGCCCCCGGCGTTGACGGTCGACCCGACGACGGCATCGCCAGGACCCACCTCGACCGGCACCGACTCGCCCGTGAGCATCGAAGCGTCCACCGCCGAGGTGCCCTGTTCGACGACGCCGTCGGTCGCGACCTTCTCGCCGGGCCGGACGACGAACCGCATGTCGACCGCGAGCGAGCCCACCGGCATACGCTCCTCGGTCGGTCCGTGCGGCCCGTCGCGCAACACCGAGACCTCTTTGGCGCCCATCTCGAGCAGAGCCCGGAGTGCGGCGCCCGCCCGGCGCTTGGAGCGTGCCTCGACGTACCGGCCCGCGAGGATGAACGTCGTCACGCCGGCCGCGGCTTCGAGATAGATGTTCCCCGAGCCGTCGGTGCGGGCGATGGTCAGCTCGAACGGGTGGGTCATGCCAGGCATCCCGGCCGTGCCCCAGAAGAGCGCGTAGACCGACCACCCCAGCGCGGCGATGGTGCCGAGCGAGACGAGCGTGTCCATGGTCGTGGTGCCGTGGCGCAGGTTGGTCCAGGCCGCGCGGTGGAACGGCCAGCCGCCCCACACCACGACCGGGGCCGCGAGCGTCAGGGAGAGCCACTGCCAGCTCGTGAGCTGCAGGGCCGGGACCATCGCCATGGCAATGACCGGGACCGTGAGCAGCGTCGACACGACGAGCCGCTGCCGGAGCGAGCGCACGTGCTCGTATGCCGCCTGGCCGGGCTCCTCGCTCCCGTGGCCGTCCGCGCGGCCCCCGGTCACGCTGCGCTCGGCATCCTCGCGCTGCGAGGTGACGGGCGGGGGCACGGTCGCGCCGTATCCGGCCGCCTCGACGGTGCTCACGAGGTCGTCGAGCGACAGGGTGCCCGGGAACTGGACCTTGGCCTTCTCCGTGGCGTAGTTGACCGTCGCCGTGACGCCCTCGAGCCGGTTGAGCTTGCGCTCGATGCGGTTGGCGCACGACGCGCAGGTCATGCCCGTGATCTCGAGCTCGACCGCGTCGGTTGCCGCGGGCAGGTCGAGTGGGCTGGTCGTGGCCATCAGTGCCCTCCTCCGTGGCTGTCGGTGGTCGTCGTGGGCGCCGGGCCACCTTGTGGCGCAGCGCCACTCGCGCGGACCACGAAGGACGCGGTGCGCACGACGCCCTCGTGCTGGAAGTCGAGGTGCAGCCGGTAGGTGCCCGCACTCGGCGCGGTGGTGTGGAAGACGACGTCCGGGCCGGGGCGGGTCTGCCCGTCGCCGGGCTCGCCGTCGGGATGCACATGCAGGTATGCCAGGTCGCCGTCGCGGAGGGCGACGAGGTGGCCGTAGGCGCCGAGGTAGGGATCGAGGTCGGTGACCGGCTTGCCGTCCTTGGTGACCGACAGGGTGAGCCGTGCGTCCGCGCCGGCGACGAGGTCGCCCGCGAGCGTGACGGCATACCCGTCGACGTATGCCGTCCGCGACTCGGCGGGGGTGGGCACCGGCTGGAAGTCGCCGGCCACCGACAGGTCCGCGCCCAGGGTCAGGGGCGAGGCACCGGTGGCGGTGAAGTCGGCGAAGACACGCCACGTGCCCGGCTGTAGGTCGAGGCTGGTCGACCAGGTGCCGTCGGCGGCCAGCGTCGGGTGGACGTGCTGGAAGCCGGACTGGTCGCGGCGGACGGCGATGAGGTGCAGCCGCTTCTCGTGGGCGATGTCGAATGCCGTGACCGGCTTGCCGTCGGGCCCCGCGATCGTGAACGAGACCGGCACGCCGGCTCCGGCCGCGGCGGTGGGCGCCGAGAGCCGCAGGGCGTACCCCTGGTGGGCGACCGCGAGGCCGCCGGGCAGATCGCTGGTGGGCTGGTTCGGGGAGCCCATGGATGGAGAGCCGTGTCCGTGGGCGTCGGCACCGGACTGGTCGTGGCCCGCGGTCGCCGTGGTCGCCGGGGTGTCCGACCCGACGAGCGACCCGACGCCGAGTGCGACCGCGAAGACCGCGGCCAGCCCGACCGCGAACCCGGTGACCTTGGTCGTGGTCGACAGGTCGTCGATCCTCATGAGGCATCCGCCAGCGTGTAGCCGGCCTCCTCGACGGCGGCGCGGACCGACGCCGCATGGACCGGCGCGGTGCTCGTCACCGTGAGCTGCCCGGAAGCGAGGTCGACGACGACCTCGTGGACGCCCGGGATGGCCCCGACCTCCTCGGACACCGACGAGACGCAGTGCCCGCAGGTCATCCCGAGGACGGTGTAGGTGCTGGTCTGGCTCATGGTCGTGCCCCTTCGAGTCGGTGTGACGCACATCTCTTAATACCCCTAGGGGGTACCAGTGCACCCCACCATAGCGCGTCCTCGACATACCCGCTAGGGGTATCCCTGGCAGGCGTCGGCCCGGTCGGTAGGCGGGTTCGGCGCGATGTCAGGGCGCGCCGGACACGCGAGCGGAGCGAGCGCCAGCGAGCGAGTCGAGGAGGGAAGGCGCGCCGAACAGGGCGAGCGGAGCGAGCCAATGTGATGGTGCCGGGCTAACGTCCAGAGGCATGGCTCGCTCCCGCAAGGCAGGTCTGGCCGACATCGACGAGATCGCGCTCGCGCTGCCCGAGGTCACGCGGGACCCTCCGAGCGGGGGCCGGCCGTCGTACCAGGTCGGCGGCAAGGTGTTCGCCTTCGCGCGCGGCCCACGCAAGGACGCCTTCGACCCCGACACCGGCGAGCCCTACACCGACGTCCTCGCCTTCCAGTGCACCCCCGAGGACAAGCAGTCGATGGTCGCCGACGCGGACTCGCCGTGGTTCACGACGCCACACTGGAACGGGTACAACGCCGTGCTGCTCCTGGAGCGCGACCTCGGCCGCCTCACCGTGGCCGAGCTGCGCGAGGTGATCACCGACGCCTGGCTGAGACGGGCACCGAAACGGCTCGCCACCGCCTACCTCGCCGGCGAGCCATGACGGAGAAATACCCCGCCTGGGTATGATGTTGTCGTCCACGAGGAGGTGCCATGCCTGGATACACCGGCAGCAAGGACGACTACCTGAAGCGGCTGCGCCGTATCGAGGGGCAGGTGCGCGGCGTGCAGAAGATGGTCGACAGCGACACCTACTGCATCGACATCCTGACCCAGGTCAGCGCGATCACCAAGGCGCTGCAGGCGGTGAGCCTCGGCCTGCTCGAGGACCACGTCTCGCACTGCGTGGTGGACGCTGCCCGCGAGTCCGACGAGGCGGCCCAGATCAAGGTCCGCGAGGCGGCCGACGCGATCGCTCGCCTCGTGCGGAGCTGAGCCGTCTCCGGCACCCACCGACCGACCGAGGAGGACCCATGACCGTAAGCACCCTGGCCGAGATCACCGTCGCCGGCATGACGTGCGGGCACTGCACGGCCGCCGTGAGCGGCGAGCTGTCCGCGATCCCGGGCGTGACCGCCGTCATGGTCGACCTCCGCCCGGGGGCCGACTCTCCGGTGACCATCACGAGTGAGGGGCCGCTCGACCCATCCGTCATCGAGGCCGCCGTCGCCGAGGCAGGCTACGCGCTCCGATGAGCAACGGCGAGGCGCCGGTCAACCCGCCCAGGCCCGAGGCAGCCGAGCCCTCGGGGCAAGTCCGCCTCGCGATCACCGGGATGACCTGTGCGTCCTGCTCGGCCCGGATCGAGCGCAAGCTCGCCAAGGTCGCGGGCGTCAGGTCGGCGACCGTCAACCTCGCGACGGAGAAGGCGTTCGTCAACTACTCGGCCCCCGTCACCGCCGACCAGATCGTCGCCGAGGTGGAGAAGACCGGCTACGGCGCCCGCGTCCTGGACGACACCGGATCGGGCCACAGGCCGGCCGCCGGCGCCCTCCTCGAGAAGCTGCGTGCCTCCCAGGCGCCGCGCACCGGACCAGCCCGCGGGCAACCTGGTCACGCGAAGCGCTCTGAGCCCTCTGAGCCCTCTGAGCACTCGGGTCACCCTGGGCACGACGCGCACGCGGGACACGACGCGCACGCGGGACACGACGCGCAGGCTGGGCCCCGGCACCCCGACCACCCTGGGCATGGAGCGAGCCACCTCGACCACCCGCCTGCGCAGACGTCTCTCCGTCCCCGCCTTCTGGTCGCGGTCGCGCTCACGGTGCCGCTGGTCGTGCTCGGCATGCTGCTGCCCGACCATTCGGTGAGCGCCTGGCTGCAGCTCGTGCTCGCGACGCCCGTCGTCGTGTGGTGTGCCTGGCCGTTCCACCGCGCCGCGACCATCGCCGCGCGGCACGCCGGGTCCACGATGGACACCCTCGTCTCGATCGGCGTGCTCGCGGCATACGGCTACTCCCTGGTCGAGCTCGTCACCCACCCCGGCGGAGGCGGGACCCTGTACTTCGAGGTGGCGGCCGTCGTCACGACGTTCCTGCTTCTGGGGCGGTACCTCGAGGCGCGCGCGAGGGACTCCGGCAAGGAGGCGCTCCGCTCGCTCCTGGACCTCGGCGCCAAGGACGTCGCCGTGCTGCGCATCGACCCTCGGACCCGGACCACGAGCGAGCTGAGGATCCCGGTCGAGCAGCTCGTCGTCGGCGACCAGTTCCTGGTGCGGCCCGGCGAGAAGATCGCCACCGACGGGGTCGTGCTAGACGGCAACAGCGCGGTCGACGCCAGCCTGGTCACCGGCGAGTCGACGCCGGTCGACGTCACCCCGGGCGCCGAGGTGCCGGGCGGCTCGGTCAACACCACGGGCCGGCTCGTCATCGAGGCCAGGCGAGTCGGCTCCGACACGATGCTGGCCGGCATCCAGCGGCTCGTCGAGCAGGCCCAGACCGGCAAGGCGGACGTGCAGCGCCTGGCGGACAGGGTGTCCGCGGTCTTCGTGCCTGTCGTCCTCGTCGTCGCGCTCGGCACCTTCGTCGCGTGGCTGGTCACCGGCCACGACCTGGCCCGCGCCCTCGCGGTCGCGGTGACCGTGCTCATCATCGCCTGCCCGTGCGCCCTCGGCCTCGCCACTCCGACGGCCCTGCTCGTCGGCACCGGCCGGGGCGCGCAGCTCGGCACCCTCATCAAAGGCCCGCAGGTCCTCGAGAACACCCGCCGGGTCGACACCGTGGTGCTCGACAAGACCGGCACCGTGACCACCGGCGAGCTCCGGCTCAGCAGCATCGCCGTGCTCGGCCGGCTGTCGAAGAAGGCCGCACTCACCGCGGCCGCTGCGGTCGAGCAGGGCAGTGAGCACCCCATCGCCGGCGCGATCGTCTCGGGCGCGGCCCTGGCTCAGATCGACCTGCCCCGCATCCGCGACTTCTCCGCCAACCCGGGCGAGGGCGCCAGCGCGAGGATCAAGGACACCGAGGTCACGGTCGGCAAGGCCGCACTGTTCGAGACCGTCGACGCCGAGCTCCTCGAGCATGCGGCGGCGCACGCGGGGACGACGGTCTTCGTCGGGTGGGAGGGCATCGCACGGGCGGCGCTCACTGTCGAGGACACCGTCCGCGACAGCTCGAAGGCCGCGGTGCAGCGGCTGCGCGGCCTGGGTCTGACGCCTTACCTGCTCACCGGCGACGCGGCCGGCAACGCGCGGGGCGTCGCCGACGAGGTCGGCATCGACCCCGACAAGGTGCGCGCCGACGTGCTGCCCGCGGACAAGCACGAGGTGGTCAAGGCGCTGCAGGCCTCGGGGCGCGTCGTGGCCATGGTCGGAGACGGGGTGAACGACGCCGCCGCGCTCGCACAGGCCGACCTCGGCCTCGCCATGGGCTCGGGCACCGACGTCGCGATGGACTCCGCCGACATCGTCCTCGTCCGGTCCGACCTCGACGCCGTCGGTGACGCCATCGGCCTGTCCCGACAGACGCTCCGCGTGATCCAGCAGAACCTCGCGTGGGCCTTCGGGTACAACATCGCCGCGATCCCGGTGGCGGCGCTCGGCCTGCTCAACCCGATGATCGCGGGCGGGGCCATGGCCCTGTCGTCCGTGCTCGTCGTCACCAACTCACTGCGCCTCAAGCGCTACGGCCGCTGACGGCATACGCGGACATGCCGGACGGCGGCCGTCCCACGTAGGGAAACGGCCGCCGTCCGGATGCGAGCGACAGGTGCAGGTCAGATGGTGACCTTGCCGGCCGGGGTGTCGAAGGTGACCGAGAGCAGGCCCGGCGTGCCGTGCGGGGCGACGAACGTGAAGTCGATGCCGCCCTTGTCGAAGGTGTCCTCCGGACCGAGCCACTCGCGCACCCGCTTGGGGTCGCCGGCGATCTGGAGGTTGTCGATCGAGACGGACGTATCGGCACCGGCCGAAGGGTGGACCGTCATGTCGTCCCACTCGATGAAGTAGGGCACCTGCGGGTCGGCCATGAGGCCCTTGATGCCGAGCTGGCGCCACTTGAGCTCGGTGCCGTCCGGGCGGTGCCGGTTGCCGTCGACGGCGTCGCGGCCGAGGCGGCGCTCCACCTTGCTGATGTCGTCGACCGCGACGACCCAGCCGAGCCACCCGCCGCCGGCTTCCGACCGGGCCCGGACGGCCTGGCCGAAGGGCGCCTTGTCGGAGGCCGGGTGGTCAAGCACCTCGACGACCTCGACATAGTGGTCCTTGGCCAGCGGGAAGATCACGTTGCGGGTGCCGAACCGGGGGTGCACACCGCCGTCGACGGGGGCCACGCCGATCAGCCTGGACAAACGGTCGGCCGTGGCCTTCAGGCCTCCGGCCTCCGCTGCATACGACACATGGTCAACTCGCATACAGAACATCGTGACACACCCATTGGGGTGCTCTTGACCACCCCTCCCCTGCCCCGCCCGGCCCCCGCCTCTGGTCGAGTGAGCGCCCCGTCCCACCCGTGACGGCGGATGCCCGCCTCAGGTCCGTGACTCGGGGGACGGAGCGCTCACTCGACCTGCGAGGTTCCGCTGGCGCACTGCCTCGTAGAGGACGATGGCCGCGGAGGCGGCTACGTTGAGGCTGTTCGCCTTGCCGTGCATGGGGATTCGAACCAGCTGGTCGGCTGCTGCAAGGAGCGTGGCGTCGGCGCCGTGCTTCTCGGCGCCCACGGCGACGGCGACGCGCCCGGTCAGGTCGACGTCGGTGTGGAGCTGGTCCGTCTCCGGCGTGGTCACGATGAGGCGCACGTCATGGGCCTTGAGCCAGTCGAGCGCCTCGGCCGTCGTGCCGCTCGCGACCGGCACCGCGAAGACCGTTCCCTTGCTCGCGCGCACGACGTTGGGGTTGCCCCAGTCGGTGACGGGGTCGGCGGCGACGACTGCGTCGACGCCGGCCGCGTCGGCGGTCCGCAGCATCGCTCCGAGGTTGCCGGGCTTCTCGACGCCCTGGGACAGCAGCGTCAGATGGTCGGGCCCGTCGACCTGAAGGTCGGCCACGGGGCCGCCGACTGCCTGGACCACGGCGAGCAGGCCGTCGGGGCCCTCACGGTAGGACACCTTCTCGAATGCCGGTCGAGCCAGGTGCACGATCTCGACCCGGTCGGCGCGCAGCCGGTCGATCAGGTCGGACTGCTGGCCGATGTGCTGCGAGCCGGCCCGCCCGGCGTCGCTGAAGAGCTCCTCGCAGACGTAGACCGCGACCGGCCGCACCCCTGCCGACAGCGCGAGACCGATCTCCTCGTAGCCCTCGACGAGGGTCTGCGCGGTCTCCTCGCGCGTGCGCCGGCGACGCAGCGACAGCAGACCCTTGAGGCGCGGGTTGGACGCGGAGGTGATGGTGAGCTCGCGAGCGGGGGGCGTCGTCATGGCAGGCCCAGCATCGCACCCCTTGGGAGTGTCGGGGGTCTCTCCTAGCGTGGACCCACGGGCCGGCGCCGTCGCGGCGCCTGCCGGAGCCCACCCGAGCGCACCCCAAGCAGGAGGATCTCGTGACTTCGCTCAGCGACCGACCCAACACTGCGCTGCTCGTCGTCGACGTGCAGAACGATGTCGTCGGCAACGCGTGGAACCGCGACGGCGTCATCGCCAACATCAACGCGCTCGTCGACAAGGCACGCGCGCAGAACGTCCCCGTCATCTGGGTCCAGCACTCCGACGAGGGTATGCCGCAGGGTTCGCCGGGGTGGGAGTACGTCCCCGAGCTCGCCCGGCTGGCCGAGGAGCCCCTGGTCCACAAGGAGTACAACGACTCGTTCGAGGACACGGACCTCGAGGAGCGCCTCGCCGAGCACCAGGTCGGCCGCCTGGTCGTCACCGGCGCGCAGACCGACGCATGCATCCGGTCGACGCTGCACGGCGCCCTCGTTCGGGGGTACGACGCAACCCTCGTCGGCGACGCCCACACGACGGAGGACCTTCGCCAGTGGGGCATCCCGGTCAGCCCCGAGCAGGTCATCGCGCACACGAACGCCTACTGGTCGGAGTCCAAGGCCAAGGGCCGCAAAGGTGGCACGGTCCCCACCGCGGAGGTGGACTTCTTCGCCGAGGCCTGACGGGGCCTCCGGGGCTGGTGCGGTCCTCGGCGCAACCCACCCCGCTGGGGGTGGACGCGAACCACCCGGCCCGGTGGCAGCGTCGTCTGCATCGTCCAAAGGCACGGCGGGAGGAAAGTCATGACCGATGCACTAGTAGGGCCGATCGACTATCTGGCGGTGGAGTTCCCGGCGGCCAGGCTCGAAGGCAAGGCGATGCAGGCCATCGTCGATCTCGTGGAGGCAGGGATCATCCGCGTCCTCGACATGCGGGTTGCGGTCGTCGACGCCGACGGCGTCATGAGCGCCGTGGCGCTCTCCGATCTCGACGGTGACGGGATCCTCGACCTCGCGGTCTTCGAGGGCATCGAGTCCGGGCTGCTCGGCGACGACGACCTCCAGGAGTCGGCTTCGCTCATCGCGCCGGGCAACGGCGTCGGCCTCATCGTGTACGAGAACACGTGGGCGGGGCCCTTCGTCGCCGCACTGCGTGAGGTGGGCGCGGAGGTCATCTCCAGCGGCCGCATCCCGGCCACCGAGGTCCTCGACGCGCTCGACCAGCTCGAGGCCGCCGAGGGAGCCTCCGAGGCCGGACAACCGGAACCGGTCTGAACCAACCCGCGATCGAGTGGAACACGAGAGGAACTGACATGGGCCTGATAGGTGGAATGGCACGCACGGCCGTCGTCGCGGGCACGGCGACAGCCGTCTCGAACCGCGTCTCCCGGCGCCAGGCAGGTCGCTGGGCTGCACAGGACCAGCAGCAGTACGAGCACGAGCAGTACCAGCAGCAGCAAGCACAGCAGCAGTACCAGCAGCAGTACGCCCCACCGCCGCCGCCGCCGCCTGCTCCTGCGGCCCCCGCCGGCGGCGGGACCGACGACATGATCGCCCAGCTGGAGAAGCTCGGGCAGCTCAAGGCGGCGGGCATCCTCACGGACGCCGAGTTCGAGGCCCAGAAGGCCAAGCTGCTCGCCGGCTGACCATCGCTGACCATCGCTGACCACCGCTGACCACCGCTGACCACCGCGCTGACCGGTTGAGCGCCGGTTCGTCCGGCTCGTCACTCACCCCCAGCGGGTGAGTGAGGTCCCGACCGCGCCAGAAGTGCTGCGCACCCGGCGTCCCCCTGGTTACCGTGCCAGGAGGACGCCGGGTCACGCATGTCTGGGGTGCATCGGGAGGGTCACGTGGATCGATCCACACCGTCGAGCTCGCTGGTTCAGCGCGGGCGCTTCGACTCGCCCTTCTTCAGGTCCAAGTTCCGCGTGCCGTCGACGCCTGACCACTTCGTCACCCGTCCGCGCCTGACCGAGCTGCTCGACGAGCTCGCCGACCTTCCGGTCACCGCCCTGGTCGCACCGGCGGGAGCCGGCAAGACCGCGCTGGCCGCCGACTGGGTGCGTCGCGGTGCGCGCCGTGCCGCGTGGCTCGCCCTCGATGACGCCGACGGGGAGCCGGCCCAGTTCTGGGCCTCGATGATGGCCGCCCTCGACGCGCTGGCGGCGGGAGTGGCCGACCGGGCGCTGCCGCTGGTGCGCAGGACCGGTGGCCTCGAGGACGCCCTGCGCGTGCTGGGTGAGGACCTCGAGCTCGCCGACCCACCTCCGGCGGTTCTCGTCATCGATGATCTGCACCATCTGGGCGAGGACGCCGTGAGCCGGGCCACGCTCGTCTCGTTCGTGGAGCACCGCCCGCCGTGGCTGCACCTGATGCTGCTCAGCCGACACCACCTGGCCCTGCCCGTGGACCGCCTGCGGGCTCGCGGCGAGCTGGCCGACATCGCCTTCGACGTCCTGCGCTTCTCGGACACCGAGGCCACCGAGATGCTGACCGGCCTGTGCCCGTCTGTGCCGCGTGAAGTCCTCGTGGAGGTCGCCGACCGCTCGGGCGGGTGGGCAGCCGCCCTGCAGCTGGCGGCCCTGGCCATCCGGGTGAACCGCGTGCCGCACGGCACCGACGCATCCGACAGGTCTGCGCCTGCACCCGGCTCGGACCGGCTGATCGACCACTACGTCTGGCACGAGGTGCTCGAGGGCGAGCACGAGGACATGATCGACCTGCTCCTACGCATCTCGGTCGTCGACCGGGTCAACTTCGGCCTCGCCGAGGCACTGAGCGGTCGCAGCGATGCCGGCGACCTGCTCATGGAGGCCGAGTCGAGGGGTCTGTTCGTGACCAGCCTCGACGCAGGCGGCTGGTTCGAGGTGCACAGCCTGGTCCGCGAGATGCTGCTCGCCGAGCTGGGGCGCCGCTGGCCGGAGCGGCTGCTCGAGCAGCACGCCCGCGCGGCGCACTGGTTCGAGAGCGTCGGCGACGAGCCGGCAGCGCTCGAGCAGTGGCTCGAGGCCGGCGAGCCGCGACAGGCCCTGCGCCTGCTGTCCGACATCGCCGTCAGCCTGGTCGACGCGGGCCGCAGGTCGGTCATCCGCCGGGTCGTCGCAGACATCCCAGCGGAGGTGTCGAGCGCGGACCTGGACTCGATGGTCCGGTTCGCCTGGTGCCAGCTGATGGTCGACCGTCGGGGATTCCTCGACGCTCTCGCGCGGGCCGAGCTCGCCGCGAGCGTGCGCACGCCCGGCACTGCCGACGCGGTCAACAGCGCCGGAGCGGGCGCCATCGAGGTGCTCCAGTCGGCTGCCGCCCTCGTCAACGGCGACTGGCGGGCCGGAGAGGACGCCGCCCGCGACGCCCTGGCGGCATTCGGCACCGGAGCACCCGGACACCCGCTCGGCCGCTTCGCGTGGGGGCTGGTCGCGCACGGCATCGCACTCGACGAACGGTGGGACGACGACGGCCCCGAGGTCGGCGAGGTGCGGGTCCAGGTCGGAGCGGACCCGGAGCGCCGGCTGGCCCACGAAGGGGCGCGGGCCGTCGGCCTCGTCCTCGCCGGCCACCCGCTCGACTCGCTGCGCGTCGCTGCCGGCATCCGGCACGTCACCCAGGCCGGGGACCGGGCCTCGCTGCGCACCGAGCTCGACCTTGCCGGCGCCATCGCGGCGCGCGAGCTCGGGGACCGCGAACGCGCCGAGTCAGCCTTGCACGCGCTCGCCGACCAGCCGGCATACCCGAGCACCTTCGTCCAGGTCCTGGCGCTCCTCGAGCTCGTGGCCGCGCGGGTCGCCGACGACGACCTCGCGGCGGCCGACGCGCTGTTCCAGCGCTGTCGCGAGCTGTGCCAGGAGCAGTTCGCCGGGGCGGGCGCGATGACGTGGCTGGCCGGCGCAGGGGCCGCGCTGGCGCTGGCCGGGGATGACGTCGACGCCGCCGAGCACTGGGCGGAGGGGGTCGGCGACCCCTTCTGGGGGCCGCTCTGGGCTGCCCGCATCGACACCGCACGCGGGAGGTATGCCGCCGCGACCGACGCGCTCGAGACCGCCGTTCCGCGGTGTGCCCGGCACCGCGTGGTGCGCGGGCTGGTCCTCGCGCGTGCCACGGTCGACGACCGGGAGCGGGCGCTCAAGGCCGTCGAGGCGGCCATCGAGCTTGCGGCGGAGCATGGCATGCTTCGCACCGTCGCGTCCGAGGCCGGCGGCCTCGTCGACCTCGTCGAGCTCTCGGCCTGGCGGGTGCCGGACGGGTGGATGGACCGGTTCCGGCGGGCGGTCGTGCTCGGGCACGAGGAGGCGGCGACGCCGCTGCCACGACTCGTCGAGGGGCTCACGGACCGCGAGCGCGACGTGCTGCGCCTGCTGCCGAGCCGGCTGACCCTGCGTGAGATCGCCTCGGAGCTGTTCGTCTCGCAGAACACGCTGAAGTTCCACCTGCGCGTCATCTACCGCAAGCTCGGCGTCAACTCCCGGGCCGAGGCGGTCGAGCAGGCGCGGCGGTTCCGGCTGCTGTCCGGGGGCGGCGGGTCAAGCGGGCCGGCCGGCTCGGCGGGGCCGCAGGGCGGCACCTCAGCCACCATGCGCGCCTATGGCAGGCACCTGCGCTAGGACCCGACGATCTTGGCCTGTTGACGCTCGAACTCCTCCTCCGACAGCAGGCCGCGGTCGACCAGGTCGAGCAGCTCCCGCACCTGGTCGACGCGGCTGGGCACGGGGGACGGAGCCGCGTCGTCGCGACGGTCGAGGTCCGGCGCATCGCGCAGCAGGTCGGCGTGACGACGACGCGACGTGCCGGGCCGGGAATCCATCAGACCTCCTCGTTCTCGAGGTCGAAGCGCGCGTGCGATCGACGCGACTGCTCGAGACGGTGCCGCGGGATGCGCTCGCCGCCGAGGATCTGGCCGCCGCTCCTCCGCGCAGCGTCCGCGAGCTGTTGAGCCCAGCGGTCCTCGGCCACGACGATGAGCGCCGACGATCCCGCCGGCATCCCCCGGCACGCGAGAGCGATGTCGTCGTCGCTGAGCAACCCGGCCGCCCCCGGCGCGCTCCCGTCGGCGCCGTGCAGGCGCCGCAGCCCCGGCAGGTACTCCGGCTCGACGACCGACACCCGCCCGGCGACGTCGGAGGTCACGCCGACGACGTCGAGAATCCTGATCTGGGACGTGATGACGAGGCGCTCGAGGGCGTCGGCCACGGGGACCGCCGAGGAGAGCTCCGGCAGCGCGACGACCACGTACTCCACCAGGTCCAGATCTGGCGCGCTGTCTGGTGTGCTGTCTGGTGTGGCATCCGGTGTGTTCCGGGCCGGCGAGCCCCGCCCCTCGTCGCCTGTCATCGCAAACCTCCAGACAATGCAGGCGGCGCGCAGAGGTCGCACGAGCCGCTCGTCGAGCCGTCCTGCCCTGAGCTCCGTCGGTTGGTGGCGCCATGCTGTCCGCTGGGCGGGTAGTCGCACACCACCCTTACCGGGGTAGGCGGTCCTGATGGCCCTGAGGCCCTGAGGCCTTGAGGTCTTGACACGATCCTGACATCGGCGTGATGTGCCCGGGTCCGGGCGTCACTACGCTCGCACCGTGTCCACCGACCGGCCGGGTGCGGCCTCGCAGCAGCGTGGCCTCGTGCTTGTCGCCGAGGACGAGCCCGCCATCGCGGACGTCCTGCGCCTCAACCTGCGCGCGGCCGGCTACGGCGTCGAGGTCGTCGCCGACGGCCAGGCCGCTCTCGAGGCCGTGCACGACCTGCGCCCGAGCGCGGTCGTCCTCGACATCGGCCTGCCGACACTCGACGGCATCGAGGTGTGCCGTCGCCTGCGCGGCAGCGGTGACTGGACGCCCGTGCTGTTCGTGACGGCTCGCGACGACGAGATCGACCGGATCCTCGGCATCGAGCTCGGGGCCGACGACTACATCACCAAGCCGTTCTCTCCGAGGGAGCTGGTGGCCCGGCTCGGCGGGGTGCTTCGACGCGTCCGGGGTGACGCGGTGGTGCCCGAGGTGCTCACGCACGGACCGCTGCACGTCGACCTTGCCAGACACGAGGTCCGCGTGGCCGGGCGCGACGTGGCGCTGACCGCGACCGAGTTCGACCTGCTCGTCCACCTGATGCGCCGTCCCGGCGTCGTCTTCACCAGGGAGCAGCTGCTCAGCGACGTCTGGGGGTACGCCTCGACGGCCGGTGGCCGGACCGTGGACGTGCATGTGGCCCAGGTGCGCGCGAAGCTCGGAGACGCCAGCCCGATCCGCACCGTGCGCTCGGTCGGGTATGCCGCCGAGCGCGCTCACCGGGACGAGGCGGAGCAGGGCTGATGGCGTCGCGAGGCTCCCTCTCGCGCCGGATCACTCTGCTCGCGGTGGGGATCGCGATCCTCACAGCGCTGCTCGCCGGGGCGCTCGCGGTCGGGTTGACCCGGTCACCGGCGGACGAGTCGGCGCGCGGCACCCTGGCACGGATCGCGGACGGAGCCGCGGTGCGCGCGGACACGGGCGCAGCGGCCCTGGTGTCCCAGGCTCGGGCGGTGCGGACCCTGCGGGTGCTGGGGATCGAGTCGGCAAGCGTCGGAGAGGGCGGGGCGGTCACATCGACGAGCGCCCTCGCCCGGCTGGCCCTCACCCCGGCCCGACAGCGCGCGCTGCTCGCAGGCCACCCGGTGTCGGCCCGCGATGACATCGAGGGGGCCCGGGTCCTCGTCGAGGGTCGCCCGACGGATGCAGGCGGCATACTGCTCGTGCAGCGACAGTCGGATGCGACCGCCGCGTCCGACCTGCTCGTGCGGCGCGTCCTGCTCGCCCTGGCGATCGCGGCGGTCGTCGCGGTCGTCGTCAGCGCCGCGGTCGCGCGGCGCCTGTCTGGCCCGCTGCGGCGGACTGCGGATGCAGCGCACGCCCTCGCTGCCGGACGCCGCGACGTCGCGGTCCCGGTGGAGGGGCCCCACGAGGTCGCCGAGGTCGCGAGCGCCCTCAACACCCTCACCGGCTCGCTGTCGAGGTCGGAGGGCCGTCAGCGCGACTTCCTCCTGTCGGTGTCGCACGACCTGCGCACACCCCTGACGGGGATCAGCGGGTATGCCGAGTCGCTCGCGAGCGGGGTCGTGCCGCCTGAGGACGCCCCGCGAGTCGGCGCGGTAGTGCTTACCGAGGCCAAGCGCCTCGAACGGCTGGTCGGCGACCTGCTCGACCTGGCCCGTCTGGGCTCGGACCAGCCGAGGTTCGCCCCTGAGCGGGTGGACCTGGTGGCCGTCGGCGGTGAGGTGGCGGACGTCTGGTCGCGGCGGTGCGGTGCGGTCGGCGTTCCCTTCTCGTACGTCCATGGTGTGTCCGAGGCCTGGACGACGACCGACCCCGCGCGGGTCCGCCAGCTCGTGGACGGCCTGCTGGAGAACGCGCTCCGGGTCACGCCGTCGGGCCGCCCGATCGTGGTCGAGATCCGGATGGACGGCTCGGGCTGGGCCGCCGCGGCCGTCGTCGAGGTGCGTGACGGCGGACCGGGCCTGACCGACGACGACATCGCGGTCGCCTTCGAGCCGTCCGTGCTCCACGACCGGTACCGCGGCATCCGGCCCGTCGGGACCGGACTGGGCCTGGCCATCGTCGGGCGCCTGGCGACCCTGCTCGGCGGCACCGTCGAGGCCGGCCACGCCGCCGAGGGCGGCGCCCGGTTCACGCTCCGGCTCCCCACCCGGGCGCCCACCTCCGCGCCCACCTCCGCGCCCACCTCCGGGTCGATGTACTACCGCGTCGAATAGGCCGCGCTGACACATCGACCGAGTCTGGGTTGGGCGTGGGAGGGCGGCCCCTCCGCCGCGACCGGCCCGTCTCCGGTCGCGGCGGGAAGCCACCCTCAGCTCGTCGCGCCAGGGGAGGAAGAGCTCGACGGCCGGGGCGTCCCACTGTGGAAGACGATGAGACGGGCCGTCGGGTTCGTCGCGCCGACGCCGGTGACGAGGGCCCTGTCGCCCGCCGTGACGGCGTCGATGGTCGAGGCCGACCCCCTGCCTGCGACCCGCACCCGGACCTTCGTGTCGGGGGTGACGGAGTAGGTGAGGGTGAAGCCGTCCTTGGCCTTGACCGTGATCGACGTGCTCGACACCGAGGTGACCTGGCCGCGCACGGCCTGGTGCGTGACCGTCCCGTTCGCGCCATCGGTGACCCACGTGGCGTGCAGGGCGCGAAGCATTCGGGCGCGCAGGCCGACACGGTCGGCCGCACCGACGTCTGGCCCGTCGCTCTGGGCCGGGACCTCCGTCGCGGCGGCGACCAGATCGATCGTGTCGCTGTCGGCGCCGGCCTGCTGCGCCTGCGCCTGCCCCACGTCGGGGTCCCCCGGCGCCGGCTTGGCGCAGCCGCTCAACGTCACCGCGCCGACGCCGAGCACGAGCGCGCTCATCGCGGTGGCGGTGGCCCTTCTGATGGTCATGACTGCCTCCCGGGTGCTTCGTCCATGGCTCCAGCCTGGGCCAGCGAGGTCAACGGACGGCACGAGGAGTGTTCGGATCGTGTTCGGTCTGCGGGAACGTCACTCCTCGCCGGCGGCTCGGCGACGCAGCAGGGCCTTCTCGGCGTCGTTCTGTGCCATCTCGGCGGCCCTGGCGAACTCCGCGCGCGCCTCCTCGTCGCGACCGAGCTTGCGCAGCAGGTCTCCTCGGACGCTCGGCAGCAGGTGGTAGTCGGCCAGCGCCTGCGACTCGACCAGCCCGTCGACGACCTCGAGGGCGGGAGCCGGGCCAACGGCATACGACATCGCGACCGCGCGGTTGAGCTCGATGACCGGGGAGGGGCGGATCTCGCCCAGGCGCCCGTAGAGCCTGACGATCTGGCCCCAGTCGGTCGCCTCGGGAGTGCGCGCCCGCGCGTGACACGCGGCGATCGCCGCTTGCAAGACGTACGGCCCCGTGGCGCCGCTGGTGGAGCCGGCGTCCGGAATGCCGCTCAGCTCGGTCGCGCGGTCGAGCGCGGCGAGCGCGTGGCGGATGAGCGCCCAGTCCCACTTCGTGCGGTCCTGGTCGAGCAGCAGGACGGGCTCGCCGTCCCGTCCGATCCGGGCTCGGGTGCGCGAAGCCTGGATCTCCATGAGGGCGAGCAGGCCCAGGACCTCCGGCTCCTTGGGCGCCAGCGCGGACAGCACCCGGCCGAGCCTGATGGCCTCCTCCATGAGGTCGCCGCGCACCCAGTCGCGGCCCGACGTTGCGGCATACCCCTCGTTGAAGATGAGGTAGACCACCTCGAGGACCGACGCGAGCCGGGGCCCGAGGTCGGCGCCCGAGGGCACCTCGATCGTGACGCCGTCCTGGCTGAGCGTCTTCTTGGCGCGGGAGATGCGCTGCCCGATCGTGGTCTCGGACGTCAGGAAGGCGCGAGCGATCTCGCGAGTCGTCAGACCGCCGATCATCCTCAGCGTCAACGAGATTCGCGCCTGGGCCGTGAGGACAGGGTGGCAGGCGGCGAAGATCAGGCCGAGGACGTCGTCATCGATGTCCTCGAGCGCTGCGTCGAAGTCGGCCTCGGCGAGGTCGGCCACCCGCAGCTCCTCGGCGTGGCCCACCTGCTGCAGCTTGCTCGCGAGGTTGACGTCCCGCCTGATCCGGTCGATCGCGCGGCGCCGGGCGGTAGAGGTCAGCCACGCTCCGGGCTTGTCGGGTATGCCGTCGCGGGGCCACTGCTCCAGCGCCTGGACGAAGGCGTCCTGCGCGAGGTCCTCCGCGAGGCCGACGTCGCCCACGAGCCGGGCGACCAAGGCCGTCACCTTGGCAGCCTCCATGCGCCAGACCGCCTCGAGCGTGCGGCGGACGTCGTCGGCCTGCGGTGCGGCCTGTCGGGCGGGGGAGGACACCCGCCCACTCTTGCACGAGGCGGTGTCAGCGCTGCCGCGGTCGCCCTCGGGACGGTCAAGGCGGCCCGGCCCGGCCCGGCCCAGCCCGGCGGCATACGGAAGGTTCCGGCTCTGCGGCAGGGAGGCCGCGCGATACTGGCCAGGTGGCCGAGCCGGGAGCCCTCGTCGGGCGCGCCGAGGAACGGGCGGTGCTCCGGCACTGGTTTGACGAAGCCATGTCCGGCGCCGGGCGCCTCGTCCTGGTCAGCGCCTCCGCCGGCATCGGGAAGACCCGGCTCGCAGAGGACCTCGCCGCCTCGGCGGGGGTCGACGTCGGGTGGGGGGCCGCGCTCGACGACTCGGCGATGCCGCCGCTATGGCTGTGGACGCGGGCGCTGCGGGCCTTTCCCGGACCGTCGGAGTCGTTGAGAGCCGCGCTCCACGTCGGGGCGGTCGACCGTGCCGCTGCCGATGCCGCGGCGGCCGAGTTCGCCGCTCACACCATGACCATCGACGCGATCGAGGAGCATGCGCGCACCACAGGCGGACTGTTGCTCGTCCTGGAGGACCTGCACTGGGCGGACGACTCGAGCCTGCGCCTCCTCGACCGGCTCGCCGCTGTCGTGCGCCGGTTCCCGGTGCTCGTGGTGGCGACGCAGCGACGCTCGGCCTCGGCCGGGCTCGCAGCCGCTCTGCCGGGGCTGCTGGCCAGACCCGGCACCGAGATCCTGCACCTGTCCGGCATCTCCGGCGACCAGGCGGGCGAGCTCGTCTCGCAGGTTGTCGTCGGCGCGGACGCACAGGTCGTTCAGGCGGTCGCCGAGCAGGTGGGCGGCAACCCGCTGTACCTGCGCACGATCGCGCGCGTGGCACCGGACCTCCTACGACAGCCCAGCTCGGCCACCCAGGTGCTGGCGCGAGTGCCCGAGCTGCGGGACCTGGTCGCGCACGCGTTGAGCGGCCTCGGTCCGGGCGTCGCGTTGGCACAGGCGCTGACCATCCTCGGTGAGGAGGCCGACCTGTCCCTCCTCGCTGAGCTGACATCGGTCAGCGCGCCGATGGATGCGCTCGCACCCGTCGTCACCGCTGGACTGGTCGAGCGGGTCGGCGATCGGGTTCGCTTCTCCCACGGGCTGATTCGTGAAGCAGTCTATACGGCGATCCATCCTCACCGACGGGTCGAGCTGCACACGCGGGCAGCGCAGGCACTCGAGCGGCGGGTCACCGACGATGCCGCCCTCGCCGGCGAGATCGCGCGCCACTGGTGGCAGACCGACCAACCGGCCGCAGCCCTGCCGTGGGCCATGGCTGCTGCCGACACGGCGGCCAACGCAGGCGCGTACGCGCTGGCGGCGGCGCAGGTGCGCCGGACGCTCGACTTCATCGACACCAACCCGGGCGCCGACGTCGCGCTCGACGTGGTCTCCGTGCTGCTCGACCTGGCCCGGTACAGCTACCTGGCCGGTGACCTCGTCACGAGCCTCGGCGCGTGTGAGCGCATGACCGTCGAGGCGACGCGACGAGAGGACTGGGTCGCCGTGGCACACGCCGCTCTCGTCATCCTGGGCGTCAACGACCCGCAGCTCACGGTCACCCTCGGGGGGATGGCGGCCGACGCGCTGCGCCACCTCGACGAGTCAGGCAGCGAGGACCTTGCTCTGCGCGCGCGGCTCGAGGCGCAGCTGGCGGTGACCTCGGCCGATGCCGACGCCATGGTGCGCTGGGCCTCGCTCGCCCTGGAACACGCGATCCGAAGTGGCGACCCTGACGCTGAGCTGGATGCGCTTGCAGCCCAGTGGCCCTTGCTCCACCAGCCGGGTCAGGGCGCGCGCCGGCTGGAGGCCGGTCTCCGGCTGATCGCGTTGGCCGAGACGACGGGCCGGCCGCTGGCAGCCCTGTGGGGTCACACGTGGAGCGTGGACGGCGCGATGGAGCTCTGTGACCTGGCCTCAGCCCGGGCGCACAAGGCCGAGATCGACGCGATGGCGCACCGGCTGCGGCTGCCAATCGTGCGGTGGCACTCCTTGCGCATCGAGGCGGCCTGGGCCGCGATGCACGGTGACTTCGCGCGCGCCGAGCAGTGCTCGGACGAGGCCCTCGAGCTGAGCCGCCAGCTCAACGACGTGTCCGGGGTGGGGATCCACATCGCGTTCGTGCTGGCGACGGCGAACCTCCGTGGGGTCGAACGGATCCTGCCGGCCGAGCTCATGGATGTCGTCGAACGCGCTCCGGCTCTGCCGGTCGTGCAGTCGACCCGCGTCATGGCCCTCTGGTCCGCCGGGCGCCGGGACGAGGCGGCGGTCGCCTTCCGCGCCCTGCCGCTGCGGGACATCGACCCACGGGTGCCCACGTCGCTGGCGATGGCGCTGTACGGGACCGAGCTGGCTCTGCACCTGAACGACCTGGACGCGTGCCAGGTGATGGCGGACCTGCTCGGCACTTTCCACGCGGCGACGCCGACGATCGGGTCGGGAACCGTCGTGTGGTACGGCTCCACAGCCCGCAGTCTCGGGCGCCTTCTGCTCGCGCTGGGCTCGACGGCCGAGGCGATCTGCCTGCTGGAGGACGGGCTTGCCGTCGACGAGTCGATGGGCGCGCGACCCTACGTGGCGCTCGGCCGGTGGGCGCTGGCCACCGGTCTGGCTCGGCGCCGGGGGCCGGCCGACCTGCGGCGGGCGACCGAGCTGGCCCGTCTCGCCCAGTCCGAGGCGGTCCGGCTCGACATGGCCGGCCTGCGGCGGGACGCCGCGGCCCTGCTGGGACAGCTGGCCGCCCTGGGCGGCGGTCCATGGGCCTCAGGGCGCCTCACCGCCCGGGAGAGCGAGATCGCCGCGCTGGTCGTGGAAGCCAAGTCCAACCGGGCGATCGCCGAGGAGCTCTTCCTGTCCGAGCGCACCGTGGAGGGGCACGTCCGGAACATCCTCGCGAAGGTGGGTGCCACCTCCCGCACCGAGCTGATCCGCCACTTCCTCAGCAGCAGCTGAGCTCCGTCGCGCACCTCGCGGGTCGATGTAGGTGGTCGCGCGATGCCGCGACCACCTACATCGACCGAGAGCTCACCTGGGTCCGGCGGCTACTTCGTGGCTCCTTCCGAGCTGACCGTCTGCGCACCCGCCACCTGGGCCGGCTGGCTCGGCGCCTGACCGGTCGTCGCGGTCGTCCCGCTGCCGCCGCCGGTGCTCACGGAGGCGCCGTTCGACCCGCCGGTCGACGTGGAGGGTGGCGACGCCGACCCGCCGTCAGCCTTGCCAGTGCCGCCGACGCCGTTGGCCTTGGCCGCCGAGGTCTGGGCCGTGCCCGTGGTGTCGGCCTGGTTGTCCTGCACGGGTTTCGAGGGTTGCGGGGTCGCGCCGGCCCCCTTGTCCTCGGCCTTGTAGATCACGGCGCGCTTCCCGATGGCGAAGCCGAGCTTGACCTGCTTGAGCTTGCCGTCCTCGATCTCGAACTCCAACAGGGGCCTGGCGTCCAGCCGGTCGAAGATCTTGGCCTGCCGGTGCTGGTACGTGTTGTAGTTCTTGAGCCAGCCCAGCCCCTGCCGACCGATGGCCGTGTCTCCGTTCTTCGCGAAGAACTTCAGCAGCTTCGTCGTCTGCGCCTGCGTGATCGGGTCGCCGTCCGGCTTGAGCGACTGGATCGTGCGCAGCACGTCGAGAGCATCCAGGTTGGCCGACTTCGAGGCACGGCCGTCCGTGTCGACGTTGGACGACGGGTTGGACTGGGCGTAGGAGTAGACCGACGTCTGAGCCGGGTTCTGCACCAGCGCGAGCGGGTCGTCGGTGAGGATCGGGTCCACGGTGAGGAACCTCGCCTGGTCGGTCGAGTACCAGCGGTCACCGAAGTTGATGATCCGGTGGTCCTCGTCGGTGTAGCCGCCTGCATACTGCCACGGCGTCCGGAAGATCGTGCTGTCCTCCTTGATCCACACCTGTCCGGTCGGGAAGTACTCCTGGTGCTGGAAGACCTTCCCGTCGAGGCCCGTCACGATGTTCGTGCTGCCCTGCAGATCCTTGTGCAGCCAGTACTGCCGAGTCTCGTACTTGTTGCCGTCCTCGGCGAACTGCACTGCGAGACGGTCGTTTCCGGCCCAGATGTTCTTGGACATCGTGCCGTTGCGGACCGTGACCCACGGGTTCACGTAGTACGTGACGCCCTGCTCCTTGATCTCGGTCGCGAGCTGCCCGGCATAGTCGTAGACGTAGTCGGTCTGCTTGCGCCCGGTCCCCTTGGGGTTGTGGTCGACGATCTCGGTCAGCTTGCCCGCCCAGTCCCACGTGAGGTCACGGATCATGTCGGGGTTGGTGACCCGCGTCTGCTCGCCGTCGGAGTCGTACTCGTACTTCTCGGTCTTCTTGGTCACCGAGTCGAGCACCGAGGTCGCCTGGTGGGGCTTGCCCGGGTCGTACGTGTATGCCGTCCGGTCGAACGTGGTGGCCGGCTGGACGACCTCCTTGCACTTGGTCGTGCATCCCGTGACGATCGTCCAGTCCCGCTGGGTCATCCGGGTGACCTTGCTCGTCGCGTCGTCGAGGCTGGCCGACCAGGTGAACTTCCGCGTCGTCTTGGGCGCGTAGTCCCACGTGCCGTCCGCGGCTGTGAGCCGGTAGCGCCCGTCGTACGTGAAGTTCTGGACGGTCGGCCCGCCGAACAGCGAGGGCAGGTCCTCCGGCAGGTCGTTGACCGTCTTCTTCACGTTGCCGACCAGGTCGTACCAGTACCGCTGGTCCTGCAGCTCGCGCGTGCCGTCGGGCGACATGGCGAGCTGGCGGGTCAGCCGGCGGGTGTCCTCGTCGCGGAAGGTGGTGTTGACGACGCCGTTGCCGTTCTTGCGCAGTGCCGTCTGGCCGTAGACGTCGTACTCCTGGTCGTCGAGGTACTTGTAGAGACATGGCACGGCGACGTCCGCGGTGACAGCGGCCCCCGCAGTGTGCGCCGCGGCGGTCGGCGTGAGGAGCGTGCCGTTGATGCCGCGGTCGACCGTGTAGTCGAACGTTCCGGCCACCGCTCCGGGCACCCGGGCCGTCACCCGCATCTGCTCGCCGTCGACCTTGATCGTGAACGGCAGGGTCGGGTTGAAGGCTGAGGCCGGGTCCGCGTGCGGCGGCTCCGTCACGGTGATCGTCGTCTGGGTGGCGTCGATCGCCGAGGTGAGCGTGCCGAGCGCGGTGCAGTCCTTGAGGCCGACCACCCGGTCGAGGCGGCCGCCGGCGTCGTAGTCGTTCCTGACGACCTCGCCGTCGGGCAGGCTCACCGTCGCGAGACGACCGAGCCAGTCGTTGTCGTAGTCGGTCGTGAACGGCCCCTTGTTGGGGTGCGGTCCGGTCATCGTCGTGACGTCCTTGGCCAGGCGGCCGTTGACGTCATAGGCGAACGTCTGGTTTCGCGCCTTGTCGACGACATGCACGAGTCGGCCGGCCCCATTGCCTGCGGACGAGTGGCCGAGATAGCCGCCGTAGTCGAGCGTGATCGGCGCCTCGTCGGGATAGGTGATCGACGTGAGCAGCCCGAAGTCGTAGCCGAAGACGGTGTGGACGCCGTTCGACTCGCGCAGCACCGGACTCTGCTCGGACGTCTTGTTGCCGGCCAGGTCATACGTCCACTGGACGAGACCACCGTCGGGCGTCATCGTCGAGGTCCGCCGGCCGAGCAGGTCGTAGGTGTGCGTGGTCGTGAGGTTGCCCGGCGAGGAGACTGTCAGCAGCTGCCCGATCCGGTCGTACAGGTAGGTCGTGCGCTGCGCGACCCCGTCCTTGGTCCTGTCCTCGCTGAGCAGGATGTTGTCGTGGGCGTCGAGCCACGACTTCGTGTGCCGGCCCTGCGGGTCGGTCTCGTCGCTCGTGCGCACCACGCCGTAGGGCGGGAGCGACTCGAAGCCGTATGCCGTCGCCGTCGTCGCGCCGTCGGAGCGTCGCTCGCTGGTGACCCGGTCGAGGGCGTCGAAGGTCGTGATCGTCGCGCGGTCGTACTTCGGGTCGGTCGGGTCGACGGGGTAGTCGGCCAGCGTCTTGCCGGTCTGCAGGAACGGCTTCCACTGATGGACGGTGCGACCGAGGCCGTCGACGTCCGAGCGACCTTCGGCGGCAAAGCCTTGACCGGTGGTGTTCGCCACGGGGTCGTAGACGACCGCGTCACGCTTGCGCCCGGTGATGCGTCCCGACCCGTCGACGTAGGTCGCCGTGTCGATCGTCGTGCCCGGGTTGAACTCGTCGCTGTGCTTGACGGTCGCGAACGGGTAGCTCGCGTCGTCAGGGTGGTAGTCGTACGTGGCGACTCCGTTGTCCGGCGACGTGACCGTCTTGACGCGGCTGAACGCGTCGTAGGTGTACGTCGTCGTGTTGCCGTTCGCGTCGGTGCGGGAGGCGACCCGGCCCGTGGGCCCGTCGAACACCGCCGAGGACTCGTTGCCCCTGGCGTTACCCGTCGGCAGCACGTCGTCCTCGATGAAGTCCCTTGCCGTGTCGGCGGGGTCGGTGCCGTCCGGGTCGCCCGAGCCCTGCAGCTCGAAGTCCGTCACGTCGGCGACGTTCGCGTGGTTCTTGTCGTCGTAGACGTACTTGACGGCATACCTGTTGCCGTCGGCGTCCGGTGGCATGACGATCCGGTCGTAGCTGCCCCAGGAGTCGTACGTCAGGAGTGTCTCGGCATACACGGCGGGGTCGGCGCCCGACGCGGGCGTGAGCAGCTCGCGCTGCACCGTCACCGAGTTGTTGTCGCAGTATGCCGTGTGACCCTGGCGGGATCGCAGGACCTTCCCGTTGGGGTCCTTGACCGTGATGGCGACCGGCTGGCTGTCCCACGTCTGACAGTTCGTGGCGTCCCAGTAGGGCGACACGGCCGTTGGCGTCTCGTGCAGGTCCGCACCACAGCCGAAGAACGTGTTGAGGTCGTCGGATGCGCTCGTGGTGCACCTTGCGTACTCGATCGTCGCGATCGTGTCGTCGTCCGTCGTTCCCGGCAGGCCGGAGTCGACGACCGTGACCGGGTTGCCGAGCCGGTCGTACGCGTAGGTCATGGTCGTGGTCTGGGACAGGACTCCGCCTGTGTACCAGTCCTGCTGGACCTTGCTGACCTCGGGCGTCGCCCGCGTGGCCAACAGCTGCTCGATGGTCCGACCGGACAGGTCGAGGGCGGCATACCCACCACCCGAGGGCGCGTCCTGGTCGAGGTCGTACAGGGACCAGGTCGTCCGGGTGCGCTGCATGGTCTTGCCCGTCGACTCGTCTCCGTCGTACAGCGTCGTCTCGTACTCCAGCCCGGACTCCCAGACCGACGCGTTGTGGTACTTGTGCACGGTCGTGCGCACCGTGTCGGTCTTGACGGGCGTGTTGACGTCGGTGTGGTCCCACGCGGTGTAGTGCTCGGTGACGGTGACCTTGTCGTAGCCGCGGTCGGTGCGCTGGATGAAGTCGGTCGGGTTGGAGCCGTACGAGATCGTCGTGTGGCGCTCGGCGGTGCCGTCTGCGCCTCGGCTCGAGGACACCTTGACGTCGTCCATCACCCACTGGCTCTCGGGGTGGCTCGTGGTGTTGCCGTCCCGGTGGTAGTCGAGGGTGAACGTGCCGCGCATCGGGGTGGTCACCTTCTCGAGCAGGTTCGTGCGTCCCTGCGTGTTCAGCGCGACCTTGATGTCGGACGAGCTCTTGACGCGAGACACGGTGTCGGCGTAGCCGTCGCCGTTGACGTCGGTCAGGTCGATGTCGGTCGCGGTCATGCTGTTCTCGAAGTGGCCACCCGGGTTGAGGATGAGGTAGCAGGCCACCGCGCACAGCGGGATGCCGACGGTGACGTCGGCGCCACCACCGAGGCTCTCCGAGGAGTCCTGCCTGATCTGGCTCGCCTCCTGGGAGTCGAAGATCCCCACGACCTTGTAGGTGGACTTCTGGTGCGTGCCGTAGACCTGCTGGTCGGTCAGACCGGTGCCGTTGCTGAAGGCGATCTTGACGTCGCCACCGGAGCGGTACACCGCATCGAGCAGGCCGTCACCGTTGATGTCGTCCCAGGAGACCTCGGGCAGGTCGACGTTGGAGTTCTTGGCGATACCGCCGGAGAAGCCGCCGTTGTCGATGTTGAAGCCGAAGCTCGCCCCGATGGAGCCGCTGTAGGAGTTGGTCGAGCTGAACGCGCTGACGGTCCAACGGAACTCGGGTGTGAACGAGTGGCCCAGGTTGAGCCGGACGCGGATCTCGTCGGCGTCGACCTTGATGCGGTCAGGCAGGCCGTCGCCGTTGATGTCGGCGATGGTCTGCTGCACCGGGATGGTCTCGTCCCGCGGCACCTTCTTCAGCGCGTCGTCGTCCTGGTGCTCGTTCTGGGTGGTCGGGTTCGTGAAGCTGGCACCTCCACCGATGGAGCCGCCGATGTTGGCGCCGTACTCCGTGTCGGAGCCGCCGTTGCTCTTGCCGGCCGAGCCACCCTTCGTGGAGTTGGTCGTCCCCTTGTAGTTGCCGCTCACGGTGATCGGCGAGCCGCCGAAGCTGCCGGAGACGCCGATCGTCGTCGCCGTGTTGACCGTGTCGACACCGCCGCCGGTGCAGGCGACGCGCGCATTGGCGGGGCCGCACTCCTGGGTGCCGCGGGGGTTCGTGTACGTGATCGAGTCGGGTCGCACCGTGTCCGGGAACCCGTCGCCGTTCATGTCCATGAAGTCGACGAGGCTGCGGCTCCACCCGGCGGCGAAGCTGCCGCCCAACGGGCCGATGCCGGCCATGAGCATGAAGATCGGGCCGGTCTCACCGAGCAGGTTCGGAGCCGAGATGGTCCCGGCACTCGCGGGGCCCGTGAGCGGCAGGTCGTCGCCCGGGCGCGACGAGCCCGTCCGGCCTGCGTCCGCGGCGAAGATCTTGGCACGCGGGCCCTCCCACCGCTGCTCCAGCGTGGTCGGGTCCAGGATCGGACGGAACGCGAACGCGTCCGGCACCTGCTCGGTCATCTTGTCGGTGTCGACCGGCGGCGGCGTGCCGCTGCCCGGCGGGTAGTTGCCGAACCCGGTGTCGTTCACAGAGGTGTCGGACGGGCAGGCGCCGCCGTAGAGGGCCTGACACGCGTCGTTCTTGTTGTCGAACGGCTTGCCGTTCGCGGCGGTGTCGATGAAGGCGGACTCGTCGATGTTCTGGGTGGCCTTGGCGCCCTTGGCCGTGTAGCCGGCAGCCCCCCAGCCCCGGTACGGGATCGGGAAGAAGCCTTGGGACCCGGCCCAGTTCAGGGTCTCGGGCACGTCCTCGGACTTGGCCACCGAGCTGTCGGTCCAGGTGACGAGGAGGTTGGTGTTGCTGATGTTCGCCGACACGCCCGCGTTGCGAATGGTCACGTCGAACCAGTACTTCGTCCCGTTGGCAAGACTGATGTCCGGCAGGTCGCGGTTGATCGTCTGCGATCCGGAGCCGACGGTGAACCGCGCCTTGTAGTACATCCCGGCGGCCGTCTTGGCCGTGACGACGATCTCGCCGCCCGGGTTGTCGCTGCCGAGCGAGGCGTTGAGGTGCGGGGTGACGGTCCGGCCCAGGTCAGAGGTCCACGCCGTCGCGGGCGCGGTCAGCGAGTTGCGCGGGTAGACGTCGATGTCCATGTGAGGCGAGATGTCGGTCTTCGTGGCGTCGCACTCGCCGCTGACGACGAAGCACAGCCGCGCCGCCTTGGTCCAGGTGATCGCGGTCAGGTCGATCGGGGTGTCGACAGCGAGGCGGGCCGACACGGCGTCGAGCGCCGTCACGACACCCTTGGAGTCGACGACGGGTGCGGCGAACGTGGGGGACGCAGTGATGCTGAAGTAGCCCGTCTCGTCCTCGCCGATCGTACGCACGCGCTGGTTGGCCAGGGCCTGTGTCGCGAAGCAGCCGAAGCTCGTCGACTGGTCGGCGACGCACCACTGGGCACCGTTCTGCGTGACGGTCTTGACCCTGGGCTGATCGACGGCTCCGCCAGAGGTGATCGGCGTGACCGTCATCGTCGCCTGCGAGATGGTGTTGCTCGCGCTGCGGACGAGCAGCTGCGGCACCAGGTCGTCCGTAGTCGCCTTCGTCTTGTGCAGGGCGGTCGAGAAGCTCGCCGTGCCACCGTTGCCGACACCGCTGAACAGGTCTGGACGACCTGCGAGCGTGAAGTCGTCGCCGAGCGAGTAGGCCCGCTGGTTGAGGCCGTTGGCATCGGGAACCGACCCACCGGCATACGTGATCGTCGCCTGCCAGGTGACCACGTCGCCGTTGCCCTTGTCGCGCGAGCCGGCGCGGAAGTAGATCGACTGGCCCTTGACGACGGGGATCGAGAGCGTGTCAGGCGACCAGGTCGGCGACGCCTTGGTCACAGTCGCCGTGGCGAAGGCGGTGTTGGTCCGCTGAATGGCGAGCCGGGCGCTGCCGGGCGCGTCGTCCCCGGGGGTCAGCGTCGCGGAGGCGTCGACCGAGACGGTGCCGCTGAACGGCGCGGTCCAGCGACGGACGGTGTCGACCGGCGGGATGGCGTCACGCAGCCGGTCCACCATGTCCGCGAAGGCCGGGTCGCTCACCGGAACGGTCTGCGAGGCGAGGGGGACTCGCGTCTGGGCAGAGGACGAGTCGAAGTGCGGCAGGCAGGCCTCGACCCCGGTCTTGCCCGGCGTGCACTCGAGGTGGTTGAACAGCACCGAGTTGCCCTTGACGAGGTCTGGCAGCCCGTCGCCGTTGGCGTCGGTGAAGTAGCTGTCGACCCAGCTCCAGCTCCCACCGATGTTGAAGACGCCGTAGACGCCGAAGTACGCCTCCGGTCCGCCCGCGATCCCGATCGACCGCTGGATGGGCAGGCGCTGGAACCCGTCCAGCTCGTGCATCTCGCCGAAGGTGACCGTGGCCCTGCGCGCCGTGCCGGGCGTGGTCGTGTTGAGCTGGTACCGGATCATCTTCTCGTCCGTGCCCGGCTCCTGCGTCAGGTTCGTCGTCTTGCGGTAGACCTTGTCGGGCAGTCCGTCTCCGTTGAGGTCCATGAACTCGATGACCGACTCGCCCGTCGAGCCGTTCATCGAGAAGGAGCCGCCGGCAGAGCCGGTCTTGTTGGGCGCCGCCGGGTTGAACCCGATGTAGATGTGGCCGTCGCCCGCGTTCGTCGCGGACGAGCCGAGACCGCTGAGGTTGTTGGTGATGTAGTCCGGTGTGCCACCCGGGCTGGTCGGGTTGGCACCTGTCTCCCAGCGGGCCTCGGTGTCGAAGCCGCTCTTCGCGGTAGCGATGTCGTCGTAGTAGTCGAACGTGTGGTCAAGACCTGTCGTGGGGCAGGCCGCGAGGCCGTGACAGCCGATCTGGGTGATCTTGCGCAGCCGGGACTTGCCGAAGTGCGGATCGGCGTCGTACGTCAGCTGGTAGCGGGTGACGATCTCGCCGGTCTTGCGGTAGACGACGTCGATGTGGTCGAGCAGGTCCTGGTCGAGGTCGAGGACGCCGCCCGTGCCGTCGAGCACCGCGTCCGTCCGGCCACCGGGCGTGCGCACGAACCGGACCTCGTAGGCCGGGTCCTCGGGCTCCTCGCTCGCCGTGCTCGCGGCGGTGTACAGGATCTTGCTGAGGTAGATGTGCTTCGGGCAGGCCTGTCCGCTCGGGCAGCTCTCGTTGCCCCCGAGGGCCTTCCATCCGGTGGGCTGGGTCTCGTCGCGCTTGTACGTCACGGTGACGTACTCGTAGCGGTGCATGTTGACACCGATGTCGCGGGTGGCCGTGAGGAACCACCGGACGCCGTTGCCGGCGTTGCCGGCCCCGTCGGTGAGGATGCCGCTCGCGTCGCGGGTGCGGTCGTTGATGCCCTTGAGCTGGCCGGCCTCCCCGTTCGGGCCGCCGGCGTCGGGGACGCCGCCGTACCAGCGGATGTTGCCCTGCTTGTCCCGGACCTCCCAGAAGTAGTTGTCCGGCTTGGTGCCGTGCCTGATGATCTGCTCGTAGTCCGTCTCGACGCGGCGGGTGAAGTCCTGCCGCTCGGCGATGCGCGGGTCGAGGACCGCCTTGGCGGCGTTCGGCATGAGGGCGTCGCCGTCGAGGGTGTACGACTCGCTCTCGACGTTGCCGCAGGGCGGGCTCTTGACGGACCCGTCGCAGAAGCGCGGCGCACCGAAGGAGGTGTCGACCGCGATCTCCGGCGGTGCGAGATCCCAGCCGAGCCCGGTCCACGAGGAGCCGCCCTCGGAGCTGTAGGACAGGGCGAGCTTCGGCGTGAAGCCACGCCCCTGCGGCAGCACGAGCGGGTAGCTCGTCTCGGCCGTGCCGCTCGAGTTCGCCTCCGGCACATCGACCTGCGCCATTCCCTCCGTCGGGTTCGCGTAGAGCAGGTCCGTCGTCGTCGCCTCGCCCAGCTCCTTCGGCGACGTCGGGGCGATGCCGGGCAGGGTGGACTCCATCATCCCGCCGAGCGGCGTGCCACCGGACGCGCCGGGCACGCCGAACGTCAGCGCGAGAACCGTGGCCGTGACGGCCGCCCACGCCGTTCGTGCGCCCGTATGCCGGCCGAACACTCCCGCTCGGCCCGCGCGGTCCCCACCGTCATCGCTTCGTCGTCCACCTCCCTCGACGAACGTGCGGTCGTTGGACGATGACAGGCGACGAAACATGGCGACTACCCCTGGCTATATACCGGCTCACGGGCTCATCGGGCGACGAGCCCCGAGTGACGACAACGTGGTGTGGAGGAGCGGTGAGCTGGTCCTGCACGTCCCTAACGGGACTGGTGTGGTCGGCGGGGCGGCCATTGAGCGACGGGCACGTCCGGCGTCGGCCAGATCGGCGTTCGGCGGTACGGACCCACGCTATTTGGGGCACCCGCTGCTGTCCGCGGAACGGAGAAAGTCACCGTTTCCGGCGTGACGCTCCTTTCTGGGCACCCAGATGTGCGAATTGACGCACCGCTCTGGGTGAGCCGACGGAGTGAGGAGCGGCGGGGACCCATTCGTCCTTGGTCAGACGAAGCGCGTTTCGCTCGACCTCGATCCGCCGCGCACCAGTGGTCTTGCCGGTGCTCGGGAGTCCAACCGTCAGGAACAGGGTTGGATGCCTCATGGTCAACGGGCGGCAGCGGACGGGCCGGAGTCGACCCGGGCCGCCTCGTCGGACGTGAGCAGCACGACGTTGCCATCGGGGTCATCGACCATCGCAGCGTACGGGCCGGCGGTCTGCGTGGGCGGCATACGGCCGGGATGGCCGGCGGCGACGAGGTCAGCCCAACGCTGGTCGACGACGGCGTTCTCGCCCACATAGAACTCGAGGAGCTGCTGGTAGCCCCCAGCCGGGCGGGCCCACGCTGGGTCGTAGGTGGCCGCGAACGATGTCGTCAGCAGCAGACTGACGCCGCTGCCCATGCGATGAATGACGACAGGTCGACCAGGCAGTGGATCCGGGACATCGAGACCAAGGTCGCGATAGAACGCGATCGACGTCGCGAGGTCGCGGACCTCGAGGATCAGCATGCTGAGCTGGATCTCCATCTGCACACTTTCCCAGGCCGGCATCGGGAAGTCCGCTCGCGGTGCGATGGTTGTCGACCTGACCCTGGATCCGCCCGTACGCTGAAACTCCTGCCGGGCCGCCCGCTTCCCAGGCGGTGTTGGCGCCTTCCGGAGCTGGGAGACCGCGATGACACAGCACCTGGGCAACCTGAGCACCATCGAGGCCTGGGAGCGCGAAGAGGGCGCACCTGCTCCGCTCGGGGCGACCTGGGTGGATTCGGAACAGGCGTGGAACTTCGCGCTGTACTCGCGAGCGGCCAGCAGCGTGACCCTCCTGGTCTACAGCGCCGATGACGTGACGACGCCGATTCTGGAGCTTCCGCATGACCCTTTAGTGCACAAGACCGGTCGGATCTGGCACTGCATGATCAGCGCCTCGCGCGTACCGGGCGCGAGGTACTACGCCTACAAGGTCGACGGGCCTTCCGGCGGCCGCGACCGCTTCGTGCCGGCCAAGGTGCTCAGCGATCCCTACGCACATCGGCTGTACTTCCCACCGGCCTTCTCCCGTGAGGCTGCACGCGGTGACGGGCCGAACGACGGGATGGCCGTGCTCGGCCTGCTGCCCAGCCCGGAGCAAAGCGCGGGCCCGGCGCCCCACCCGGCGCCACGGCATACCCATGACACGGTCGTCTACGAAGCTCACGTCAAGGGTTTCACGGCTCGGGAGAACAGCGGGGTGACGGCCGCGCACCGGGGCACGTTCAGCGGGCTGATCGAGAAGATCCCCTATCTGACCGAGCTCGGCATCACCGTCCTCGAGCTGCTCCCCGTGCACCAGTTCGACCCCCAGGAGGGCAACTACTGGGGGTACATGACGATGAACTTCTTTGCCCCGCATCACGCCTACGCCATCCAGGACCCCGCGGCCGAGTTCCGCGAGATGGTCGCCGCCATGCACGCCGCCGGGATCGAGGTGTGGCTGGATGTGGTCTACAACCACACCTGCGAAGGGGACCCGTCCGGGCCGACCTACAACCTGCGTGCGATCGACAACGACTCCTACTACATCGTTGCCGAGGACGGCTCGTACGTGGATGACTCCGGCTGCGGCAACACCACACAGGGAGCCGATCCGGCAATGCGAGCGCTCGTGGTCCGCAGCCTGCGGCACTGGGCAGGGCTGGGCGTCGACGGGTTCCGGTTCGACCTGGCGTCCATCCTGGCCCGGGACGCCGAGGGGGGTTTCGACCCGACCGCGGCTCCGCCCCTGATCAGCGAGATCGGGGTCCTTGCCGCACAGCAGGACGTCAAGGTGGTCGCCGAGGCGTGGGACATGGGCGCCTATCTGCTCGGGCGCTCCTTCCCGGGCATCATGTGGCGGCAGTGGAACGGCCGCTTCCGCGATGACCTCCGCGGCTTCGTCAAGGGCGATGACGGCCTCGTGCCGGCGCTGATGACCCGGGTCTACGGCAGCTCCGACTTGTTCCCCGACGGCCCCGGCGACGTCTATCGCCCGTACCAGAGCATCAACTTCATCACCGCTCACGACGGCTTCTGCCTGTACGACCTGGTGTCCTACAACGAGCGGCACAACGAGGCCAACGGCCATGGCGGCACTGACGGCTCGAGCGACAACCGGAGCTGGAACTGCGGGTGGGAGGGCGACGAAGGCCTCCCCGACGCTGTGCGGGACCTTCGGCTGCGGCAGATGAAGAACTTCTTCGCGCTGATGATGCTGAGCAACGGCGTGCCGATGGTCGTGGCCGGGGACGAGTTCGCCAACACCCAGCACGGCAACAACAACCCCTACAACCAGGACAACGAGACCACCTGGCTGGACTGGGATCGGCTCACCACCAACCGGGAGCTGTTCGACTTCGCGAAAGGAATGATCGCGCTGCGCAAGTCCCGGCGCAGCATCGCGCGAAGCCGGTTCTGGCGCAACGACGTTCGCTGGTTCGGCACTACTGGCGCGCCGGACCTCTCGCCCCAGTCACACACCGTGGCCTGGCATCTGTCTGGGGCGACCTACGACGAGGACGACCTGTACGTCATGGTCAATGCCTACTCTGAGCCACTGGAGTTCACCGTCCAGGTGCCGGGCTCCTGGCGGGTGCTGGCCGACACCAGTGCGAGCCGGCCGCCGGACCTCTCGCCCAGCGGTCCTGCGGTGACCGAAGGACCTCTGAGCGTGCAGGCGCGGTCGATCGTGGTGCTCAGCGGCCGGCCGGCGTGACCGGCCGCACGCTCCGACCCTTAGCGCACATACACAGGCGGGTTCACAACGACGGTTTGCTGGACCTGGGGTGCCGCCTCGTATGCGTCGTTGCCGGCCTGGTCGGCGTCGATGACGCAGCGACCGGGCCCGGTGTAGTCCACCTTCGTGACGTCGGCGCTGTCCATTTCGCATGCACCGGTGTCGCTGGAGGGGTCCACACTGAACACCACGCGAATGCCTGAGTCCCCGCCAGTGGCGGACAGGGTCGCCGTGTCCCCCGGATATGGGGAGTCCGGCCCGGTAACCGTCATGTCGATCGACTGAGGAATCTTGGCGACCTGGATCGTGCGCTTGACCTGGGGCGCGGGCGCATAGGTGTCGTTGCCTTCCTGGCTGGCGTCGATGACGCAGCGACCCGCGCCGGTGTAGCTCACCTTCGTGCCGTTGGCCCCGGACACTGCACACACCCCGGGATCGCTGGAGGGGTCCACGCTGAACCTCACAGGGTTGCCTGACCTGCCGCCCGTTGCGGAGAGCTTCGCCGAGTTGGTCACCTGAGCCTGCACCGGAGCCGTGAAGGAGATCGACTGGGCCGTCCTGGCTACCTTGATCGTCCGCTGGACCTGGTGGGCGGGCGCATACGTGCCCTTGCCGGCCTGGTTTGCGTCGATGACGCAGCGACCCGCGCCGGTGTAGCTCACCCTCTTGCCGTTGGCCCCGGACACTGCACACACCCCGGGGTCGCTGGAAGGGTCAACGCTGAACACGACGACATTGCCTGACCTGCCGCCTTTGGCGGACAGCGTCGCCGACTGGCCCACCTGACCCAGCGCTGGAGCGGTGAAAGAGATCGCCTGCTGATGTCTGGGCACCGCGATCACGCTGACTGACTGCTGGGCCTGGGGTGCGGCCAGATAGCTGTCGTTGCCGGCCTGGTCGGCGTCGATGACGCAGGTGCCGGCCTTTCGGAACGTGACGGTGGAACTGGAGACGGAACATATCTGAGCGCTCGAAGGGTCGATGGTGAAGATGACCGGTTTTCCCGAGCCACCGCCGATCGCCTCCACGTGGTACGTCTGACCGGGGGCGGGACCGGTCGGTGACGCGGAGGTGAACGTGATCGACTGTCGGGCCAGATCTGTTGCGCCGCCGAACGCGATCGAGAGCCCGGTCCCGATCGCCGCTCCGGTGAGCAGGACAGCCGAGGTGACGACGCGCTTGCGGGAGAGGACCACTCTCTTCGCCTGCAGTTGCAGGTGGATCACGGAGACGCCCTCGGCGCTCACTTCGAGCTCGAACTCGCCGCCACGCGATCCCGCCGGCGGAACGAACTTCTCGGAGAACTCGAACGGCCCCTTCTCCGCGTCGAGCTCGAACTCCCACCCCTGCGACCAGTCGGAGCCGTGGTGGGAGACGGAGACCTTGACATCGATGCTGGCGATCCCGCAGTTCTCGAGGGACAGAGTGAGGGTGCCACTCGGCCAGGTGGCGAACGTGGGCTCTGCGGTGAGACGGAGGCACGGCTTGATGATGAGCGTGCATCGACTCTCGGCCCGTCCAGGCATTCCAGATCTCGGCCAGGAAAGGTAGAGGGGATAGGTGCCGTAGGGGAACCGCCGCGTGGGGTGGATCTGGAGGGTGTACTGCGGAGGGTGCGTCTCACTGGTACGAACGATGTGAGCCCAAGCCGGGTCGAACTTCGGGTTGTCCGAGGCCACCTCAAAGTCATGAATGGACGGAGCCGGCTCCCCTGAATACACGGTAAAGGGGAAGCGGGCGGTCTCCCCCGGCACGATCTGGCGCTCAGCCACCTCGAGAACGACATCAGGTGCAAGCCCACCTGTCCGAGTACCTTTGCCATTGACCTTCATGGCCCACCTCCATAGCCAGGCAGAGGTACGACGGCGGGCTCTCAGCCTCGATACGTCCGTGCTGCCAAACATTCGCGGGTGCCTTCGCCCCCACTCATGAAGACGCGTACGCAGGCCTCGTGATACGGCCTCCGAGGCTCGCACCCGAGGGGAGACCGACCAGCGCGGCCGTCAGTCGATGGCGAGGCTCGACGATGGTCCCTGGATGGCGTGCTCCGCCCGCCATCCGACCTGAGGCTCCGAGCCTAGCGACGGTCGCGACGGTCGCGACGGTCGCGACGTCGAGCCGCGACCGCCGGCCGGCGGCACCGATGCTGCGAACGTCAGGCGCGCGCCATCGTCACGTGGGTGACACCGAGAGCGTGCGCCTCGGACACCCGGTTGAACCCGGCCAGCCGCTCGTCCTGGCTCTCGAAGCAACGGACGCCCTCGCCCAGGAAGGTGTGTGCGATGACGAGGCGCAGCTCGTCGACGACTCCGGCGTGCACAGCATGACGCAGCGTCGTCGGGCCGCCGAGGATCACGACGTCACGGTCGCCCGCCGCCTCCTGCGCGGCGCGCACTGCGGCGACGACGGCGGCCTCGCCCGTCACCAGAGTGAACGTGCTCCCGCCGTCGACGACGATCGGGTCGCCCGGGCGATGCGTCGGCACGAAGACCGGGAGCAGGTCGAACGTGCCGGGTCCCCAGATCTTCAGGCCGACGCCGAGCATGGTGCGCCCCAGGACGACAGCACCCGCGCCCTCGAACGTCGCCGCACCGACCTTCTGGTTGACCGGGTCGTCGCCCGTCATCCACTCGTGGAGCCGCTCCCCGCGCCTGCCGAGGGGGTGCTCGTCACTGGTGTCGAGACCGGCCCCGAAGCCGTCGAGGCTGATCGACAACGAACCGCGGACCCTCCCCATGACGGGCCCTCAGCCCCGGGCCGCGTTGCGGGCGGCCTCTTCGCGCATCCGCTCCTCACGCTCGCGCAGCTCCGGCGTGAACTCCTCGCCGAAGTCCTCAGGCGAGTAGACCTGACGCAGCTCGAGGTACTGGCCCGGGTCGGGAACGCACGACGTGGGCCACTTCTTGAGCCACTCGAGGGCCTCGTCGCGCGAGCTCACGTCGATGATCGTGAATCCCGCGACGAGCTCCTTCGCCTCGGCGAACGGCCCGTCGGTGACGACCCAGTCACCGCTCTCCCACGTGAGGCGGGAACCCTTGTTCGTCGGGTGCAGACCCTGCCCGTCGACGAAGACGCCGGCCCTGAGCATCTCCTCGTTGTACGACTGCATGTCCGCGAACTGCTGCTCGGTGCCCATGCTTCCCTGTTCGGAGGCAGGGGAGGCCGGGACGATGATCATGAAGCGCATTGCGTACTCCTTCGTTTCGTTCTCCGAGGCCGAAAGGGCCCTGGTCACCCCTACGTCGAACGACCCCCGCCGCCTTCGACACGAACCGAACGACGTACTTCCTACAGCTCCAGTCGTGCGGTGGCGCCAGACGGCACGCCCTCCCGGAAGGCCGCACCGTCGCGAGCCGCCTGCCCGATCGCCTCGAGGATCGGGACCAGGCCGTCGTCGTCGACGTGTCCCGTCACCTCGTCGGCGACCGCCTGGACCTCAGCAGGTGCGTTGCCCATCGCCACGCCCCACGCCGCCCAGTGCAGCATCTCCATGTCGTTGCGCTGGTCGCCGCAGGCGACGGTGTGGATCGGCTCGACGTGAAGGCGTCGCCGCACCAGCTCGAGGGCACTGGCCTTGGACACCCCCTCGGGGTTGATGTCGAGCCACGCTGACCACCCCACGGCATACGACACCTCGTGCAGGCCCGCCCGCTCCACGAGCTCCATGAACTCCTCGGCGCTGGCCTCGGGCTGGCGCAGGGTGACGCGGGTGACCGGGTGCTCGACGAGCTCCTCCCAGGACACGACACGCGAGGCCCCCATGAGCTCGCCCTCGGGGAACGGCCTGCTCACCTTGAAGCCCACACCGAGCTCCTCGACAGCGACGATCGCGTCGGGCAGGGCGACCCGCATCTTCTCGAGCACGCCCTTGGGGTCGAACGTGACGGTGTCGATGATCGTGAACCCGTCGGGCGTCGCGGGGTCGAGCTGAAGGGTCACCGCGCCGTTCGAGCACACCGCGAACCCGTGTCGCAGGTCGAGTTCCTCGAGGACCGGCGTCGTGGCGATGATGGACCGACCGGTCGCGACCACGACCTCGACGTCGTTGGGCAGTGCGCGGACGGCCTCGCTGACGCGCGGCGACAGCTCACCCATGTGGTTGAGCGTGGTGCCGTCGAGGTCGAGCGCGAGCATTCGGCGTGACATGCCCCAACGCTATCTGGCGGACGAGACACGCCCGATGGACCCAGCCGACGTATGCCGTCCCGCCGGCTCAGGGGGCAGCGGCGCCCCGTCGGCGGGTCGGTCAGCGCGACGCCGCCCGCGACAGCCGAGCGGCAAGCAGCCGGAGCGCCTCGCCGAGCTCAGGGGCCGCCGCGACGTCGAACGTGAAGTCGGCGTCGAGCATCGCCAGGTGCATCGCGAGCTGCATCGCCGAGTCACTGCCCACCTCGACCCGGCAGGTGGCGGCGTCGACCTCGTGCACCGGCACGGACTGGGGCAGCCGGCGGGCGACCTGAGCGGCCGGAGCCTGCACGACGACGGAGGCACGGTAGGCCCAGGCCGCCGTCGAGATGCCCGCCGCGACTCGCCTCTCGACCTCCGCGTCGGACAGCTCTCGGGCCACGAAACGAGGACCCGCGGGCAGGTGCAGCCGCATCCGGTCAACCCGGAACGTCCGCCAGTCATGCTTGTCGACGTCGTGGGCCAGGAGGTAGTACTGCCGCCTCGAGCTGACGAGGCGGTGTGGCTCGACGACCCGTCGGCTCCCCGTGCCCCGATGGGTCTCATAGTCGAACCGCAGCCGTTCGTGGTCACGGCAGGCGGCCGCGATCGCCATGAGCACGTCGGGGTCCACAGGTCGCGCGTCCGTCGGGCTGTCGGGCGGGAGCGGCACGATGGAGGCCGACAGGGTCGAGACGCGCCTCCGCAGGTGCGACGGCAAGAGCGGCTCGAGCTTGGTCAACGCGCGCACCGAGGTCTCGTCGATCCCCTGAACCGGCCCGACCGCGGCCGTGCGCAGACCGATCGCGACCGCCACCGCCTCGTCGTCGTCGAGCAGCAGGGGCGGCACGGACGCTCCCACGCCCAGCCGGTACCCGCCACCGACCCCGGGCACGGCATCGACGGCATACCCGAGGGCGCGCAGGCGCTCGACGTCGGTGCGCACCGTACGGTCCGTGACGCCGAGCCGCTCGGCGAGCTGGGGACCGGTCCAGTCCCGCCGCGACTGGAGCAGGCCGAGGAGCTTGAGCAGCCTCGCTGACGTCTCGAACATGCGCAAAGTCTGTCGCAGATTGCGGAAGAAAGTCTTCCGCGATCCTTCCTAGCGTGAAGGCATGAACACCGACAGGAGCACCACGCCAACCACGCCAACCACCTCGAGCACCGACATCCGACCCTTCCGGATCGACATCCCGCAGCCCGACCTCGACGATCTCGTCGCGCGGTTGGGCAGCACCCGCTGGCCCGCGGACCGGGCCGGCGACGAACCCGAAGACTGGAGTCGAGGGGTGCCCCCGGCATACCTGCACCGACTCGCCGAGTACTGGCGGAACGAGTTTGACTGGCGCTCAGTTGAATCCGCACTCAACGAGCTCGACCAGTTCACGACAGAGATCGACGGCCAGACGATCCACTTCTTCCACGTCAGGTCGCCTGAACCGGATGCGGTCCCGTTGCTGCTGACGCACGGCTGGCCGAGCTCGCCCGTCGAGTTCACCCGCGTCGTCGGTCCACTCACCGACCCGGCCTCCCATGGCGGCGACGCCTCAGACGCGTTCCACCTCGTCATCCCGTCCCTGCCCGGCTACGGGTTCTCGACGCCCCTGGGGCCCGCGGGCTTCAACCTCTTCGCCGTTGCCCAGGCATGGGCCGAGCTCATGCGGCGGCTGGGGTACGACCGGTATGCGGTCCACGGCACCGATGTGGGATCCGGCGTGGCCGGGATGCTGCCCATCGTCGACCCCGGACGGGTCATCGGCGTGCACCTCAGCGGGACGGGCGCCGCCGCGCCCTTCGACCCACCTCTCGAGGTCGAGACCCTCACCGGGGCCGATCGCGATCGGGCCTTGCGGCACAATGCATTTCGCGAAGACGGGACCGGCTACCTCGCGATCCAGTCGACCCGTCCGCAGACTCTCGCCTACGCACTCACCGACTCGCCGGTCGGACAGCTGGCGTGGATCGTCGAGAAGTTCCATGAGTGGACGGACCCCGCGAACATCGAGCCGGACCAGGCCGTCGACAGGGACCAGCTGCTGACCAACGTCAGTCTGTACTGGTTCACCAGGTCCGGCGCGTCGACAGCGCACGCGGTCTACGAAGGGATGCGCGCCTGGCGGGCCTTCGCGGCCCAGCAGGCCACAGCGGCCGGCGAGTCCGAGGGCTCGGGGTCTGGCGGAGGCTGGGACGCGCCCGCGGGGCCGCCGACCGGTGTCGCGGTGTTCGCCGCGGACACGACGATCCGCAGCCTGCTCGACCGGGACGGCACGATCGGGCACTGGTCGGAGTTCGACCGGGGCGGGCACTTCGCCGCCATGGAGGTGCCCGGCCTGCTCACCGACGACCTCCGGGCGTTCTACCGGCCGCTTCGCTGACGTGTCTGACCTGGCAACACACCGAGAAGCTGCATGCTCCGACGGTTATTTCCGCAGGACCTCGCGGTTTCTCGGTGTGTTGCCGCAGAAGGGCGGGGTCAGGAGTGCTCGGCGAGGTCGGCGAGGGCGGCCTCGATCCCGCGGTGCAGGGTCGGGTACGCGTAGATCATCGACCGGAGACGCGCGATCGGCACCTGGCCGTGCACGGCCACCGCGAGCGCCCCGAGCACCTCTCCGCCGGCCGGACCCATGGTCGTCGCCCCGACGAGAACGCCGCGCTCGAGGTCGGCGACGACCTTGATGATGCCGTCGGCCTTGACGATCCACCCGCGCGTGGTCGATCCCATCGGGGTCGACCCGACGGCTACGGACGCGAGGCGCTGGCGGGCCTGGGCCTCGGTGAGCCCGACGGCACCCACCTCGGGGTCCGTGAACGTCACGTGCGGCAGGGCGGCATACTCCGCGGGCGGACCGTCCTCGCCGAGGATGTCCCGGACGACGATGCCTCCCTGGTACATCGACACGTGGGTGAAGGCCCCCTCACCCGTGATGTCGCCGACGGCCCACACCCCGTCCGTCACGCGGCAGCGGTCGTCGACCGACACGGTCCGCGCATCCTCCGGGACGCCGACGCTGGGCAGGCCAACGCCCTTCACGTTCGCCCGCCGTCCCGTCGCGACGAGGATCCGCTCGGCCTCGACGGAGGATCCGTCTTCGAGCGTCACGCGTATGCCGTCACCCGCCTTCTCGACGCGGGTTGCCTTGGCGCCCAAGCGGACAGCGATGCCTTCAGCGTCGAAGGTCTTCGCGAGGATCTCTGAGGCCTCGGGCTCGTCGAGCGCGAGCAGCCGGTCGGCCGCTTCGACGATGGTGACCCGGGTGCCGAACCGCGCCACGGCTTGGCTCAGCTCGCACCCGATCGCGCCTCCGCCGAGCACGATGAGGCTCTCGGGCAGCTCGGGGGCCTCGATGACCTCGTGGTTGGTCCAGTGGGGAACGTCGGCCAGGCCCTCGATCGGCGGGACCACTGCGGTGGTCCCGGTGTTCACGACGATGCCCCGCGTCGCGGTGTACTCCGTGCCGTTGACCTCGACGACGCCGCGACCGCGGATCACGCCGGTGCCGCGGACGAAGGTGGCGCCCTTGCCGGTGAGCCGGTCGACCGCCACCTGGTCGTTCCACGAGTCGGTCGCCTCGTCGCGGATCCGCTTGGCGACCACGCCCCAGTCGGGACTCACGTCGGTGACCGTGCCGGCGAGGTCGGGGACGCGTCGAGCCTCGGCGAGGGCGTCCGCGGCGCGGATGATCATCTTCGACGGGATGCAGCCCCAGTACGGGCACTCGCCACCGACGAGGCGGTTGTCGATGCCGAGGACCCGAAGGCCCCGCTCGGCGAGGGTCCCGGCAACATACTCACCACCTGGCCCGAGGCCGATGACGATGACATCGAAGGTGCGGTCGGAGTTGGCCATGGCACACCCTTACCCATGAAGACCGTTGCGGTCGAGAGGCGCGACGTCAGGGCGCGCCGGACACGGCGAGCGGAGCGAGCCCATGTCATTGTTCGGCGCGCGTCGCGCCTGGACTGACGAGCGAAGCGAGCGCCAGCGAGCGAGTCGAGGAGGGAAGGCGCGACGTGAAGGCGCGCCGGACACGGCGAGCGGAGCGAGCCCAAATGATGGCCCGCACCGGCGGCTGCGCCGCGAGCACGCTGGCGACGATGAGGACCATCGCGACGAGGTGCACCGGGCCGAAGTGCTCGCCGAGGACGACGACGCCGAGCAGGACCCCGACGACAGGGTTCACGAGGCCGATGATCGACGCCGACGTGGGCCCGAGCACGGACAGCCCGCGGAACCAGAGGACGTACGCGACCCCGCTGCCGAGCAGGCCCAGGTAGGCCAGAGCGCCGATCGCGGGCAGGTCGAGCGCCGGCGGCGCGCCTTCGACGACGAGGCCGAGCGGCAGGAGAACGAGGCCACCGGCGACGAGCTGCCACGAGGTGCTCGTGAGGACGTCCGCCTGGGGAGTCCACTTCTTCGTCAGCACGAAGCCGACGGACGACGAGATGACCGCAAGCATTCCCGCGACGAGGCCGACCGCGTCGAGCGGCTTGTCCAGGCCGTTCTGCAGCACGAGCAGGCCGACGCCGAAGAGGCCGACCACACTGGCGGCCAAGGAGACCCGGGCTGGGCGCTCGCTGAGCAGCAGCCACGCGACCGTCATCGTCACCATCGGCGCGGTTGCGACCATGGTCGCTCCCAGCCCGCTGGGGAGACGATATGCCGCGAGGAACAGCAGCGCGTAGAACACTCCGATGTTCAGGGCCCCGAGCACGGCGGACCGCCACCACCAGTCACCGCGAGGCAGGCGCCGGACCCACAACAGCATGAGCAGGCCGACCGGAAGGGCGCGAACGGTGGCCGCGAAGAGCGGACGCCCAGGTGGCAGCCACTCCTGCGTGACGGCATACGTCGACCCCCACACAGCGGCTGGCACCGCGGTCAGCGCGATGGTCGCCCACTGGCTCTTGTTACCTTCCATGGAAGGTAAAATACCTTCTCAGGAAGATATATTCCAACGCATGGACCATCCCGCAGACCATGTGCAGCATGTCGTCGACCAGTGGGCCACCGAGCGACCCGACCTGGACGCGAGCCCGATCCTCGTCATCGGCCGGCTGCACCGGGTGGCGCTCGCGCTGACCGCGGAGCTTGTCCCGGTCTACAACGCGCACGGCCTCGGCGAGGGCGACTTCGACGTGCTCGCGACACTGCGTCGCTCGGGGGCCCCGTACGAGCTGACTCCCACTGAGCTGATGGAGCAGACGATGGTGACCTCGGGCGCGGTCACCAAGCGGCTCGACCGCCTCGAGGGTGCCGGCCTGGTCGAGCGGCGCATCTCCGAAGGGGACCGGCGAAGCCGGATCGTCGGGCTGACCAGCACCGGCCGCGACCTCATCGACGCCGCCATGGCCGACCACCTCGCGAACGAGCGACGCCTGCTCGAGAGTCTGACCGCGAGCGAACGGCGCACTCTCGCAACGTTGCTCGCCAAGCTTGGCGCCGGTCTCGGTGCATGACCAGACTCCCGGGGCCGTGTCGGAGTGGCCCTGTGCCCATGTGCTGTGCGTGACGACGGCGACTCATACGCCCGGCTGGGGTCGGACACGGAGTCCTGACAGGACGGCTCCCGACCGTTGACGGCAGTGGCAGACGGCCACTGCGACAGATCAAGGAGTCCGTATGAACAGCAAGCGAATGGCACTCGCAGGGGTCGGAATACTCGCGGCAGCAGGCATCGCCATCGGTGCGGCATCGCTGGCCAACGCGGCCGGGTCGACCGAGATCGCCGGCTACTCGGGGCAGCCCGGGAACGGCTACGGCGCCCCGAACGGTGCACCCGGCGGCACGGGATCCGGTAGCGGAGAGAGCCGGGGCGGCGCGCCGAACGGCAACACCGACCCGAGCAAGCCGATGCGCTCCGACGAGCAGCTGCTCACCGGCGACACCGCTGCCAAGGTGACCGCCGCGGCCAAGGCCAAGGAGCCGAACGCCACCATCGAGCGGGTCGAGACCGACTCCGACGGCGTCTATGAAGCGCACATGGTGCGCACCGACGGCACGCACATCATCGTCCAGGTGGACGCGAGCTTCGCCGTGACGAACGTGCAGGAGATGGGCCAAGGCGGTCCGGGTGACCACGCCGGCGGCCGGCCGGGTGGGCAGTCCGGTGGGCAGTCCGGTGGGCAGCCTGGCGGCCAAGGCGGGACCGAGACCCCGGCACCGGCCTCCACGACCACCTGAGCCGCAACCGCCACAGGAGTCACGTGAGCAACCAGGCCGCCTCACCTGCTGACCACTAGAGCGCGCAAGGCGGCAAGCAGCATACGCTCCGGTGGCATGACGGTTGGGGCACTCGCGCTGCTCGCCATCGCGGCGCTGCTCGTCGGGTTCGCCAAGACGGCGATCGGCGGCATGGGCAGCGTCGCGGTGGCGATCTTCGCCTTCGTGCTGCCGACCCGCGAGTCGACCGCCGCGATCCTGCTCCTGCTCATCATCGGCGACTGCGTCGCGGTGTGGCACTACCGGCGCCAGGCAGACTACGCCTTGCTCAAACGCCTTGTGCCAGCGGTGATTCCGGGGCTGGCGCTGGGTGCCGTGTTCCTGTGGTGGGTCGACGACACCACTCTGCGGCGCGCCATCGGGATCCTCCTGCTCGTGCTCGCGGTGATGCAGCTGCTCCTGACCTGGCGCTCGCCCGACACGACTCGGGTGGCCTCGTCGCAGACGGCCGCCCTCGGGACCGGCGTCGCAGCCGGGTTCGCCACGATGACCGCCAACGCTGCAGGCCCGGTCATGACGCTCTACCTCGTCGCGCAAGGGGTCGAGAAGCTGCGGTTCCTGGGCACCAGCGCCGTGTTCTTCTTCGTCGTCAACCTGTGCAAGCTGCCCTTCAGCTTCGGGCTCGGCCTGTTCACCGGGGCCACCGCCTGGCGGACCCTGGCCCTGGCACCCTTCGTCCTGGTCGGGTGCTGGGTCGGCCTGCACACCGCCCGCCGCCTGAGCCAGACCCGCTTCGACCAGCTGGTGCTGGCCGCCACCGTCGTGTCGGCGCTCGCCCTCGTCGTCCGCTGAGAGCCGTCTGCACGAGCTGGGGTCACTCGGGCGCGAGCCGCCCGGGGATGTTGTACGGCGTCACCACCTCGACGTTCGCCGGCACCGACGTCGGCGCGCCGGGCAGGACGTGATGCGCGCGCATGACCTGCCGCAGGGCACGCCGCATGTCGGCCTGGAGGTCGTGGTGCAGCACCGCCGACACGACGCCTGCACGCAGCAGGTCGAGGTTGTCGGCATCGAGGTCATGTGCGACGAAGACCTGGCAGTCCCGCCCCGCTGTCTCGAACTCCCTTGCAATTGCACGGTTTCCGCCACCGACGGAGTAGACCGCGCAGACAGACGTGTCACCGCGAAGTGCGTCGCGGACCTCCGCGCCCAGAGTCTCGTCGAGCCCGTCGGTGTCCGTGACGACACACGTCCGCAGCCCGGGCGTCGTCGCTGCCAGCCGGGCCACGAAGGCGTCCACCCGCTCACGCTCGCCGAAGAACGACGACCTGCTCATCGTGACGAGCACCGTGCCACCGGACGTGCCGAGCCAACGCGAGACGAGGTAGGCCGCGGTGTCGCCCGCGGCGGTGTTGTCGAGCCCGATGTATGCCGCCCTCTCGGAGTCGTGCACGTCGGTGACCAGGGTGACCACCGGGATCCCGCGGGCCACGACCCGCCTCGCGGCAGCGGCCACTACTGGGTCGTCCGGGGCTTTGAGCAGGACTCCGTGGGACAGTCGTCCACGCCGTCCGACGGCGTCGAGGGAGGCGACGGCCGCGGCCGGGTCGGCGCTCTCCCGCAGGTCGAACCGGGCTCTGACCACGGCCGGTCGCGCCGCGGGGAGCTCGGCCTCGACCGCCCGTCGCACGGCCTCGGAGAACCGCTCGGGCGCCTGCATGACGACGTCGACGACGAAGGTCCGTGAGGCGATCCGCAGCTGTGACGCCTGGCGGTCGAGGTCGAGCACGGCCTGCTCGACGGCACGAAACGCACGCGCGCTCGCCCCTGCGCGACCGTGCAGCACCCGGTCGACGGTGGCCTCGGACAGACCGGACTGCTCGGCGATGTCGCTCACGCGGTGCGTCCGCGGGACGCGTCGGGTCATGGTCTCCACGCTAGCCGCTGATGGGTTTCTGAGGGGTTCCGGCCGGCGCGCTCGCTCGCCACAGCCGCATGCTGAGAGGGACCCCAACACCCCGGCCGCCCGTCGAGGAGGACATCGTGACCGTGACCCGCCCAACCTCAAGCCCCGCCCCGCACTGGCTCGTCCCCGAGGACTGCCACCTGGAGGATCTCGTCGCCGTGCTCGAGGACCGCACCGACCTCGACGACTACCCGCACGCCGCAACGGTCGAGCAGGGCGTGGTGGTCTACGACGCGGCCGGGCTGGCCGGCATACTCAGCGACTCGGCGGCACGCCGGAGCCTGCTCGCCGAGCTTGCGCGAGCTCTCTCGGACGGCCCCGGCATCGTCGTCTTCGAGGGCGCGTTCACTCCGGAGACCGTCGACCGGGTGACCGAGGCGTTCGAGGCGATGATCGCCGAGCAGCGCTCTGCCGGCATGCAGTCCGGTGACCACTTCGCCAAGCCGGGTGCCAACGACCGGGTCTGGAACGCCCTCGAGAAGCTCGCGGTCGCCGACCCCGGGGCCTTCGTCGACTACTACGCCAACGACATCGTCGCCCTCGCCTCGACCGCCTGGCTCGGCCCCGGCTACCAGGTGACCTCGCAGGTCAACGTCGTGAACCCCGGCGGTGCAGGCCAGACCGTCCACCGCGACTACCACCTCGGCTTCCAGAACGACGACGTGTGCGCGCTCTACCCCGGCCACGTCCACGCGCTCTCCCAGACGCTGACCCTCCAAGGCGCGGTGGCGCACTGCGACATGCCGGTCGAGTCCGGCCCGACCCTGTATCTCCCGCACAGCCAGAAGTACGCACACGGCTACGTCGCCTACCAGCGGCCCGAGTTCCAGGACTACTTCGTCGCCAACCACGTGCAGCTGCCGCTCGCGAAGGGCGACGCCGTCTTCTTCAACCCGGCCCTGTTCCACGCCGCGGGCACCAACCACTCGACGGACATCCGGCGCATGGCCAACCTGCTGCAGATCTCGTCCGCCTTCGGGCGCGCCATGGAGACCGTCGACCGGCAGCGGGTCGTCGAGGCCGTCTACCCGGCGCTGCTCGCGGCCAAGGCTGCCGGCCGCCCTGAGGGTGAGCTCGCGAACGCGGTCGCCGCGACCGCCGAGGGCTACGCCTTCCCGACGAACCTCGACCGCGACCAGCCCATCGGAGGGATGGCGCCCCCGAGCCAGGCCGACCTCGTGCGCCAGGCGCTCGTCGCCGGAACAGGAGCCGCCGAGCTGGCCGACCGGCTCACCGCCCAGTCCCGCGCGCGGGAGAGCCACTGAGGCTCCCTCCGTCGCTCACTCGATCTGGGTCGGGGCGGTGGTGCGGCGGACCACCAGTTCGGGCCTGATGAGCCGCCCCTCGCGTGAACTTGATTCTCCCGCAAGGCTGTCCAGGCACGATGTCGCCCACCGGACGGCGGCTCCCCCGAGGAGTGCCGGGTCCTGCCGGACGGTTGTCAGGGCGACGTGCGGGTATGCGGCCTGGTCGATGTCGTCGAAGCCCACGACCGACACGTCGCCCGGGACGCTCAGTCCGGCCTGGCGCACGACGTCGATGAACCCCAGCGCGCACCGGTCGTTGAAGGCGGCTACGGCGGTCGGACGGCGGTCCCCCGCGAGGGCCAGGAACGCTTCTGCGGCAGCCGCGCCGTCCAGCTCGGTCAGCCCTCCCGCAAGCACCTGCTCGTCCTGCGGAGGCTCCGACCGCATGCCGCGTCGGTAGCCCTGCCGCCGTTCGGCTGCGCCGGCCGCGCGGCCACCGTCGAGGAGCGCAACGCGACGGTGGCCGAGTGAACGCAGGTGGTCGACCGCGAGACGAAGGCCGAGCGCATCGTCGGTCCGCACTACGCCGACCGACGAGTTCCGTACAGGTCGAAGGAGGCTCACGACCGGCATACGCTCGGCCAGCCGGCCCATCGCCGCCGCGGGCAGCTCGCTGCCGACGAGCAACAGCGCCTCACAGCGCTCAGCGAGAAGGGTCTCGACCGCATCGGCATCCGGCCGGTCTGGCGTCACGCCACTCAGGACCACCTCATATGCCGCCCGGTCGGCTTCCGCGTAGAGGCTGCGGATGAGCTCGCCATGGAAGGCGTGTCCGACGGCGAAGGTGACGCCGAGCATCCGGGTGCGTCCGCGGCCCAGGCGGCTCGCCCGGGTGTCGGGCCGGTAGTCGAGCTCGCGCGCGGCGGCCAGGACCCGCGCCCGCGTCTCGTCAGACGCGCCGGCGACTCCCCGGAACACGATCGACACGAGAGCTCGCGAGACGCCGGCTCTGGCGGCCACGTCCTCCATCGTCACCCGGTTCGGCATGGCCCGAGTCTAGAGCGCTCCACGTCCCTTGACGTGGAGTGGTCGGAGGCATCACTATCGAACTAGAGCGCTCTAGTAGACAAGCGAAGGAGCTTCAGATGACCGCCACGCACCCCGTCCGTTTCGGGCTCATCGGCTGCGGCCGCATCGGCACGTACCACGCGACGACCCTCGCCCGACGCCTCACGGAGGCCGAGCTCGTCGCCGTTGCAGACCCGGTCGAGGAGGCTGCGCGCCGTCTCGGTGAGGCTCTCGACGTCGAGTGGCTGACGGACGCGCAGGCCCTGATCGACGACCCGCGCATCGAGGCCGTCGCGATCACGTGCGCGAGCACTGCCCATGCCGACCTCGTCGTCGCCGCGGCACGCGCCGGAAAGGCCGTCTTCGTCGAGAAGCCGATGGCCATGACTCTCGCCGATGCCGACCGCGCGATCGCCGCCGTCGACTCTGCAGGGGTCCCGCTCCAGGTCGGCTTCAACCGCCGGTTCGCCCGTGACTTCTCGGCCGCGCACGACGCGGTCGCGTCAGGCCGGGTCGGGGCGCCGCACCTGCTCAGGTCGCTGACCCGCGACCCAGGTCTGGCGAACCCGGGCTCCGTCCCGCCCTGGACGATCTTCACGCAGACCCTCATCCACGACTTCGACGCCCTGAACTGGTTCAACGCCGGCAGCCGCGCCGTCGAGGTCAGTGTCATGGCCGACGCGCTGGTCGCACCGGACTTCAAGGACTCCGGTCTGCTCGACACCGCGGTGGTGACCGTCAGGTACGACAACGGCGCCATCGGCGTCGCCGAGGCCAGTTTCTCTGCGGCATACGGCTACGACGTCCGCGCCGAGGTCTTCGGCTCGGGAGGCATGGTGCTCGCCGGCAGCCCCGCCCACCTGACCACATCCCTGTGGACCACTGATGGCGCCGCGCAGCCGACGGCGCGGACGGACACCGACCTTTTCGGCGATGCGTATGCCGCTGAGCTCGCTACCTTCTGTGCCGCGGTTCGCAGCGGTGTGCAGCCGCCTGTGGGCGCGTCAGACGCGCGCGCGGCGCTGCGGGTCGCGCTCGCCTGCATCGAGGCGGTCGAGACCGGCACAACCGTGAGCGTGCGGGACACGGACCGGGAGGTGGCCGCGTGAGCGCCACCGCAGCAAGCCCGTTCCAGCTCGCCGTCAGCTCGGAGATGGTCTTCCTCGACCTGCCTGTGGCCGAGCGCATCCGGCGGATCCACGAGCTCGGCTTCGCCGTCGAGATCTGGGACTGGACCCGGCACGACCTCGACGCGCTCGAGGCCCTGCGTGCCGAGGGCGTGGCCTTCTCGTCTATGACCGGATACGTGCGGGGTCGGCTGAGCGACCGGGAAGGCGCCGACGAGCTGCTCGCGACCGCAGCGCAGTCGGTGCCCGTCGCGAAGCGCCTCGGCATCCCCCGGCTCAACCTGCACGGCACCGGACTCGACGACAAGGGACTGCCGGTCCGCCCCGAGGCCGAGGTCACCGGTGCGATGTGGCTGACCGCCCGAGAGACGCTCGCGCGTGTGGCGGAGCTCGGTGAGCGCGAGGGTGTCATGTTCGTGCTCGAGAACCTCAACACGGAGGTGGATCACCCCGGCGTGCCGTTCGCTCGAGCCGTCGACTGCCTCGCGCTCGTCTCAGCAGTCGACAGCCCGCAGCTGCGCCTGATGCTCGACCTGTACCACGCGCAGATCGGTGAAGGGAACCTCATCGAGCTCTGCCGCCGCGCGCTGCCGTGGATCGGCGAGATCCAGGTCGCGGACGTGCCAGGGCGACGCGAGCCGGGGACCGGCGAGATCAGCTACCCCGCGGTGGCCGCGGCCTTGGCCGAGATGGGCTACCGCGGACCGGTCGGCCTCGAGGCGTTCGCGTCGGGCGACTCCGAGCTGGCGCTCAAACGGTTCCGCGACGCGTTCACCCTCTGACCGGCACGGGACGAGTGGGACGGAGCGCTCACTCGACTGTGGGACGGAGCGCTCACTCGACGGGGTGCGCCGGTGCGGTGGTGCCTCGCACGACGAGGTGCGGTTCGAGCACGATGTCGACGGGCTTGGCCCGACCCTCGTCCAGGCGCTGGGTCGCGGCCTCGACCGCGGCAACCGCCATCGGTTCCGGCGCCTGGCTGACGGTCGTCAGGTCGATCGTTGCGAGCCGGGCTATCGGGCTGTCGTCATAGCCGACGACTGACACGTCCGCCGGGACGTCGATCCGCTTGCGCCGCAAGGCATCCAGCGCTCCCAGGGCGGCGCGGTCGTTGAAGCACACCAGTCCGGTGACCGAGTCGTCGCCGGACGCGAGCGCGCCATCGAGCACGGCCACGGCATCCTGACCCGCCTCCTCGGTGGCACCGCCGGGCACGACCCGCGCAGCAGGCACGCCTAGACGGCCCACCGCCGAACGGAAGGCCGTGCGGCGAACGGACGAGATCGGCCCGGCCGGACCGTCGACGAAGGCGAGCGCCCGATGCCCCAGGCCGGCCAGGTGGTCGACGGCCAGCGCCACGCCGACGTCGTCCGCGGCCCGGACCACGTCGATGCCCGGCACGTCGACGGCACGCCCGATGGCGACGACATGGTGCTCTGCGGCGAGGGCGGCGAGGTCGTCGTCGGACATCGCCGGACCCAGCAGCAGCAGCGCCTCGCAGCGGAAGTCGAGGAGCGACTCCACCGCTCGCCGCTCGTCACGGGTTCGCGTCAGTGGGCTGACGACCACGTCATAGCCCCGCTCGTCGGCTGCGGCCTGGAGGTCCTCGAGCAGCTCGGCGTGGAAGGGGTTGCTGACGGTCATCGTGACGCCGAGCAGCTGGGTGCGTCGCCGGGCGAGCAGGCTGGCGGTCCGGTCCGGCCGGTACCCGAGATCGGAGGCGGCTCGAAGGACGGCCTCGCGCGTCGACTCCGAAGGTCCCGGCAGGCCGCGCAGCACGAGCGAGACCGAAGCGGTCGACACTCCAGCGCGCGCGGCGACGTCGTCCAGCCTCGGACGGGACGGACGGGACGGTCGGGACGGTCGGGACGGGCGGGACGGGCGGGACGGCATACGGCTCCTGTCGCTCGACGACGATGGTCGGAAGTTTGTCAGCACAAAGTGTTGACACTGGGACGGTGCGCCCCGCAGACTCTCTTAAAGCGCTTTAAGCCTACCGCATCCACTGATGTTCGAAGGAGCACATCATGACCACGTCCCCCATCGGCGTCGCCGTCATCGGCGCCGGCATGGCCGGCCGCGCGCACTGCGCGGGCTACCGCAGCGCGCCGACCCTGTTCGACCCTCCGCTGCCACCGATCCGGTATGCCGCCGTGGTCGACGCGAACGCGGCCGTGGCCGAGGACGCCGCAACCCGATACGGCTTCGACCGTCACAGCACCGACTGGCGCGACCTGTTGGACGCCGACGACGTCCATGTCGTCAGCGTCGTCGTCGCGAACCACCTGCACCGGCAGATCGTCGAGCAGCTTCTCGACGCGGGCAAGCACGTCCTCTGCGAGAAGCCGCTCGCCGCCGGCCTCGAGGACGCGCAGGCCATGGTCGCCGCCGCAAAGGCGCACCCCGACCAGGTGACCGGAGTCGGCTTCGTCTACCGGCGCCAGCCCGCCGTCGCCGCGATCCGCGACCTGCTGCAGGACGAGCTCGGCGAGGTGTCGCACTTCAACGGCCGCTACTGGTGCGACTACGCGCGCAGCTCCGAGACGCCGATGGCTTGGCGCTACAAGGGCGGGCCCGGCACCGGCGCGCTCGCGGACATCGGCAGCCATCTCATCGACCTGTCCGAGTTCGTCTGCGGCCCAATGGACTCCGTGAGCGGCGGCGCTTTCGCGACCAAGGTCACCGAGCGTGCAGTTCCGCTCGGCACGACGTACGGGCACGCCAAGGCCGAGCTGTCGGACGTGTGGGAGCCCGTCGAGAACGACGACGTCGCGACGTTCACCGCGCACTTCGCCAGCGGCGCCGTCGGCACGTTCTCGATCTCCCGGATCGCACCGGGCCACGCCAACTCGCTCGCGGTCGACATCATGGCCGAGCGCGGCGGCGCCAAGTGGGACATGGACCGACCCGCCGAGTTCAGCGTCATCCGCCAGCTCCGCGGCGACGGACTCGACGGGTACAACCAGGTGCTCGCCGGGCCGGCTCACCCCTACGTCAAGGGCGGCCTGCCCATGGACTTCCCCGGCTGCTCGTTCGGCGTCGGCGACCTCTTCGGCTACCAGGCCCGAGCGTTCCTCGAGCAGGTCGCCGGCATCAAGGGCCTGCCCCCGGTTGCGCCGTTCGAGGACGGCGTGCGCGACCTCAAGATCATCGACGCGGTCATCCGCTCGGCCGCGGCCGACGGCGCGCGCGTCTCCGTCGCCACGAGCGCCTGAGCCTCCAGACGGCCAGGCCCGGCCAGGCAGCCCACCCCGCACGTCACAGACCACCCCGGAAAGGACCATCCATCATGCAGCTCGGTGCGTACAACGCGTGTCTCGCGGACAAGTCGCTCCCCGAGGCCCTCGACATCATCGCCGGCCTCGGACTCACCAGCGTCGAGATCAACTCTGGCGGCTTCCTCCCGCCGATCCACCTGCCCATCGACGACCTTCGCTCCAGCGAGGACGCGCGCCAGCAGTACCTCGGCGAGTTCTCCTCCCGCGGCCTCACCCTCACGGCGCTCAACTGCAACGGCAACCCGCTGCACCCGGCGGCCGGATTCCCGCACTCGCGGGACCTGATCGACTCCATCGAGCTCGCCGCCATGCTCGGCGTCACTCGCCTCGTCACGATGTCCGGGACGCCCGGCGGCGAGCCGGGCACCACTGTCCCCGTGTGGAACCCGCTCCCTTGGTGGAGCCCGTTCCTGGACGTGCAGGACCACCAGTGGAGCGTCGCGATCCCGTACTGGAAGGACATCCAGGCCCGAGCGGCCGATGCCGACGTCAAGGTCGCGATCGAGATGCACCCGGGCAACATCGTCTTCAACCCGCGCACGATGCACCGCCTCGCCGAGGAGATCAACGCGACGCACGTCGGCGCGGAGATGGACCCCAGCCACCTCTTCTGGCAAGGCATCGACCCCGTCCTCGCGGTGGCCGACCTCGGTGAGCTCGTCTACAACGCCGCAGCCAAGGACACCCGGATCAACGAGGCCGCCAAGGTCAACGGCGTCATCGACGACGCCTTCAGCCGGGTCGCGGAGGGCGAGCCGGGCTACCTCTCGCTCGGTGGGGGCACGAGCCTGAGCGGCTGGCCGAAGCACTCGTCGTGGGACTTCGTCGCGGTCGGCCGCGGCCACGACACGGCGTACTGGACCGAGTTCCTCCGCGCCCTGCACAAGATCGACCCCGACATGCCCGTCAACATCGAGCACGAGGACCAGGAGCTCGACCAGCTCGAGGGGTTGCGCTTCGCGGCCAACACGCTCATCGAGGCGGAGAAGGCGCTCTGACCATGCGCGACGTCAACGAGCCACTGCGCATCGGAGTCCTCGGAGCCGCGCGCATCACCTCGCTGAGTCTCGTCGCACCAGCCGCGGCCACCGGGCATCGCCTCGTGGCCGTGTCGGCCCGGGACGGCGGGCGCGCGCGGGACTTCGCGGCCGAGCACGGGGTCGAGCGAGTGCACGAGTCGTATGCCGACGTGCTTGCGGACCCGGAGGTCGAGGCGGTCTACAACCCGCTGCCGAACTCCCTTCACGCGGAGTGGAACATCCGGGCCGCCGAGGCGCGCAAGCATGTGCTTGCAGAGAAGCCGTCGGCACTGGACGCGGCCGAGGCGCAACGCGTCCGGGACGCCGTGACGGCATCCGGCGTCGTCTTCATGGAGGCGTTCCACTACCCCTACCACCCGCTGTTCGCGCGCGTGTGCGCGCTGCTCGACGACGGCGCCGTGGGCGAGGTCGAGCACATCTCTGCCGTGCTTCGTATGCCGGCGCCACCCGACCACGACCCGCGCTGGTCGCGCGAGCTGGGTGGCGGCGCCACGATGGATCTCGGCTGCTACAGCCTCTCCTGCCTGCGTCTGCTGGGCAGCTATGCCGGCGGCGAGCCGCGCGTGGTCAGCGCGTGGGCGGACGAGCGGCCGGGTCGCCCCGGGGTGGACGAGCGGCTCTTTGTCGATCTTGAGTATCCCTCTGGTGCCACGGGTTTCGGCGGCAGCGACATGGACTCCACTGACCGCGACATGGCCCTTACCGTGAAAGGGACGCATGGCGAGCTCGTCGTGCCGATGTTCCCGGTGCCGCACGAGGGCGACTCCCTCGTGCTCCGGCGGGCGGGGTCCGAGGCCGTCGTGGAACACCTCGGGACGCGGACGAGCTACACGTACCAGCTCGAGGCCTTCGCCGCTGCGGTCCGCACCGGTGCGACCGTCCTGACGAACGCCTCCTGGTCGGTGGCGAACCTCGAGCTCGTCGACGCGGCATACCTGGCTGCCGGCCTGCCGACGCGCGCCGACGCGAGAGCGCTCACGGCCTGACATCAGGGTCCGACAGGTGGCATGGGACGAACCACGGCCGAAGGACGCCTTCCTGAGTCACGTGCACGACAGCCCCCTGGTGGCGCTGTCTGTCGGTCCGGCCGATGGTGAGGGATGACGATGGAGAAGGGCAGGGAGCGGATCTCGGACTACGTCCAGGAAGCGTGGCTCCAGAGGGTGCCTGCCTCTATCGAGGCCGCCGAAGGTCTCATCGCCAAGTCGAGAAGGCATCTGGCATCGGCCGAGCGGATCGCGGACGACGACCCCCAGGGCGCCTACGTGCTGACCTACGACGCAGCCCGCAAGGCCATGGCTGCCGTACTCGAAGCCGACGGCCTGCGCGCCACGTCGAAGGGTGGACACACGGTGACTGCAGCACCCCCTATGAGCGGGGGAACAGGTCACAGCGATAGGCCAGCACGATGGCCTGGGCCCGGTCGCGCACCTCGAGCTTCTGCAGGACGCGTGTGACGTGGGTCTTGACCGTGGTGTCGCTGATGAACAGCGCTCGCCCGATCTCGGCGTTGGACAGACCGTCAGCGATGAGCCGGAGGACGTCCAGCTCCCGCGAGGTGAGCGTCGACAGGGCCTTGGGCGGCGCCTGGCGATACCGGGGAGTGAAGTGGGCGATCACCCGGCGGGTGACCGCCGGCGACAGCAGCGCGTCACCCGCGGCGACGGTCCGGACGGCCGCGATGAGCTGCTCGGGCGGCTCGTCCTTGAGGACGAACCCGCTGGCCCCGGCGTGCAGGGCCTCGTAGACGTAGTCGTCGAGGTCGAAGGTCGTCAGGATCAGCACCTTCGCTGCCGCATCGGCGGTCAGGATCCGCCGGGTCGCCTCGAGGCCGTCCAGCACCGGCATCCGGATGTCCATGAGCACGACGTCGGGGCGGTGGCGCGCGGCCTGAGCGACCGCCTCCTCACCGTTGCTCGCCTCGGCGACGACCTCGATGTCGGGCTCGTCGGCGAGCAGCATGCGCAGCCCGGCACGCACCATCGACTGGTCGTCCACGACGAGGGTCCTGATCGTCACCCGGTCATCGTCCATCGAGAGGCAGCCTCGCGGACAGGGCGAAGCCACCACCATCGATCGCGGTGGCGGTCATCTGCCCTCCGTAGATCTTGACGCGCTCGCGGATGCCGACGAGCCCGTGGCCAGTGCCGTCAGCCGTGGAGTCGCCCAGACCGTCGTCCAACACCTCGAGCTCGATCTCGTTGGGGTCGTAGCTGATCCGCACGTTCGCGTGACTGGCGTGGGCATGACGGAGCGTGTTGGTGAGGCCCTCCTGGACGATGCGGTATGCAGACAGGTCGAGCCCGGGGGCAAGCGGCACGGGATCACCGTGGATCTCCAGCCGGGCGTCGAGACCGGCCCTGCGCACGTCCTCGACCAGCGCGGGCACCTGCGCGAGGCCGGGCGCAGGGGCACGGTCCACGTCCTCGCCGTCGGACCGCATGGCGTCCACGATCCGCCGCATCTCGGACAGGGCCACGCGGCCGGCGTGCTCGACGTTCTCGAGCGCGGCGCGGTTCGCGGCGTCCACAGCCGGCATCCGGTGCCTGACCGCCCCCACCTGCAGCACCATGACGCTCACCGAGTGAGCCACGACGTCGTGCAGCTCGCGAGCAATCCGAGCCCGCTCCTCGGCCACCGCCACCCTGGCCGACGCCGCCCGGTCCCGCTCGGCCTCCGCGGCGCGACGCTCGGCGGCCTCGGTCTGCTCGGACCGCTCGTGGAGGACGAAGCCGACCAGCCAGCCGAGCACGAACAGCGCCGGGATGAAGAGCATGCTGCTGGCCGAGTGCGTCGGGTCGTTGTAGACGATCGTGGTCGCACCGACGACGACGACCGCGAGGCCCACTCGGGCCTGCCGCACGTCGGCGAGGCTGCCGAGCAGCACGGCGGCGATCATCCCGGCGATGAACACCGGGGACTGGCCCACGATGAGGCGACCGTCCGCGAAGGACAGCGCCGCGCCGACGAGCCAGGTCGCGGCCGGTGCGACGAATGGCGCCCAACGGCGCAGGAGCAGGCTGAGCACCACGGCGGCGACGGCCGCAGCCTCCAGCCAGGGCCGGGACCCATGGTCGCCCGGCGCCGTCCCCAGGCGCACGGCCGTCCCGACCGCACCGGCGACGGCGAGGACGACGACCAGCGCGTCCAGCCCGTACTCCGTCACGATGCTCCGGTTTCGACTCACGTCGCCAACGTATGCCGTGGCGCCGGGCCCCCGCGTCGTCCAAAGGTCGGACCGGGCGTCCTTCCTCGAGACGACGGTGAACCAGCACTTTCGACGACGCGGCCGACGGCGTCACCCTCCTACCGTCGAGAGTCATGACCACGACCAACTCTCTCGAGAACGGCGCCGGCCCGACCCGGCGCCCGTCGACGTCGACCGCGGCCCACGGCATACAGGTCGGGGAGCCGCAACCGACGCCCATCCCGCAGTACTCCCTCAAGCGGATCCTGGCCGTCTGGGCCGCCGCTGCTCTGCCCATGGCGGCCCTCGCGTGGGTCGCCGCCCCGCTGCTGGCCGGCGCCCTCGACGGTCCCAGCGCCTGGCCGCGAGCCCTGCTGCTCTGCCTCACCGCAGGGCTCGCGTGGCAGCTGGTCCTGGTGGTTGCCTCGGTGCGCCGCGAGCAGGGCACGCTTCGCTGGTCCGTCGTGAAGGACGCGCTGTGGCTGCACGCACCGACCAGCCCACGCAGCGGCAGGCGCGGCGGCCGCGTGTGGTGGGTCCTGGTGCCCCTCGTCCTCGCCGTCGCCGCGAAGGAGGCGCTGCCGAAGATCCCGGCCCCAGCCAACCGCGACCAGGGTCTGTTCCTCCAGTCGCTCGACGGCCGTGAGTTCTTCTCCGGCAACTGGCTCTGGTTCGCCCTGACCGTGACGATGATGGTGCTCAACACGGTGCTCGGCGAGGAGCTGCTCTTCAGAGGCCTGCTGCTGCCGCGCATGCGAGGCGCCTTCGGCCGCTGGGACTGGCTGGCCAACGGCATCCTCTTCGGCCTCTATCACCTGCACCTGCCGTGGTCGATCCCGGCGAACCTCATCGACACGTTCTTCATCTCGTGGCCGGCCAGCAGGTACCGCAGCGCCCTGATCGGCATCTGCGTCCACAGCGTACAGACCGTGGTGTTCACGGCGATGCTGCTGGTCCTCGTGCTGCGGTGACGCGCAGAGTGGAATGCATCGAGGTGACCGCTCGACCAGCTGGCTCAGGTCGCGCGGTCACCTCGATACGGGCTCAGGCGTAGAAGTCGGGCTTCGCGACCATCTCCACGGTGACGACACCGTCGTCCGTGAGCGCCTTGACGCCGGCGTCGCAGACGCACGCCGCGGCATATCCGTCCCACGACGTGGAGCCTGTGTGCTCCCCACGCCCGACCGCGTCGATCCACTCCTGCACCTCGGTGACGAAGGCCCCCCAGAAGCGGTCGTTGTGGTCCCGGGCGATGGAGTTCCGGTGCCCCGAGGCGTCCCGCACCTCGATGGCGTTCTGGTCGGCGAGGCTGACGGTGCCCTTCTCGGCGACGGCCTCGCACCGGATGTCGTAGCCGAACTGGCAGTTGACGAAGATCTCGTCGTCGACCCGAACACCCGACTCGGTCTCGAGGACGAGCACCAACGGGTCCTGCAGGTGCTCGAAGCGCAGCGACGTCTTCTTCGGCTTGTCGACGCGCGCCGAGACGAACTCCTCACCGAGCAGCCAGCGCATCGTGTCGACCTCGTGGATGGCGGTGTCGTTGATCGCCATGTCCCACGTGTAGTTCTGCGGCACAGTGGGATTGCGGTGCGCGCAGTGGACCATGAGGGTCTCGCCGAGGTCGCCCGAGTCGAGCAGGGCCTTCATCTGCCGGTAGCTCTTGTCGAAGCGGCGCATGAACCCGACGGTCACCAGCCGACGCCCGACTGCCTGCTCGGCGGCCATGATGCGCAGCGCCGCTTCCGCCGTCGGCGTCAGCGGCTTCTCGCAGAAGACCGGCTTGCCGGCCGCGAGGCACGCGAGCACATCCACCTCGTGGGCGGGGCCGTAGCTGCAGATCATCACGGCGTCGACCTCGTCGGCGCCGATGAGGCTCGCCGAGTCGGGGTATGCCGTGCCGCCGATCCGGTCGGCGACCTCCTTGGCGCGCACCTCGTCGACGTCACTCACCGCGACGACGCGGCCGCCCGCGATGACGGTGTGGATGCGGTCGATGTGGGCCTGCCCCATGCCACCGGGGCCGATCATGCCGATGCGTACGGTCATGGTGACTGTCTCCTTGCCAATGTGGGGTGTCGGTGTGGGTCTCGGTTGGGCGTCAGCGCAGGCCGAGGCCGATGGATGCGAGGTACTCGCGGGTCTGGATGGCGTTGGGCAGGGGGTAGGACGGCTCGCAGGGGTACATGTCCTGCTCACACACGACGTAGAGGTCCTTGTCGAGGTCGGCCAGTGCCTCGATGAGCGAGGGCATGTCGGGCGCACCGGCGGGCGGCGCGACGGAGCAGCCCTTGGCGACAGCGAGACCGAACGGCCAGTCCTCGTCGTGGGCCTGCTGGACGAGGCCCGGGTCCATCGCCTTGATGTGGACGTACGAGATGCGCTCGGGGTATTTGCGGCACAGCTCCATCGGGTCGCCGCCGCCGTAGACGATGTGGCCGGTGTCGAGACAGAAGCCGACATAGTCGGGGTCGGTCGCCTGGAAGATGCGGTCGATGTCCTCGGGCGTCTCGATGTGGCTGTCGCCGTGCGGGTGCAGGACCATCCTGAGGCCGTAGTCCTCCTTCATGATCCGGCCGAGGCGGTCCGCGTTGGCGATGTAGTGGTTCCACGCCTCGGTCGAGAGCACCCGGTCGTCGGTGTACTCCCACGTCTTGTCGTCGCGGAAGAGCGGCGGCAGGTGGACGATGTACTCCGCACCGACAGCCGCATGCGTCTGCGCGATCGAGCGGAAGGTCGCCTCCGTGTCCGCCCAGGCCTCCGGCTTGTGCAGGATGCCCCAGCCGGTGCCCGCGACGACGCGGAAGCCGCGCTGGTCCATCGCCTCCTGGAGTCGCTCCGGATCCTTGGGGAAGTAGCCGTACGGCCCTGTCTCCATGACGGAGAACCCAGCCTCGGCCATCTCGTCGAGTGCCTTCTCCCAGGGGATCTGCTTCTCGTCCTCGGGGAACCAGACGCCCCACTGGTCCGGGCAGACGCCGATGGTCAGCTTGGCGTAGCGGGGGTCGGTGTTGCGGGCCTTGGACTCGCCCATGGATGTTCCTTTCACGGCAGTGTGGTGAGGTCGGTGAGCTCACTGAGCTCAGTGAGGTGGGTGAGTGCGACGGCCGCTGCTGCCGCCTCGTGGTGGAGCCCTTCGTGGCCGGTGCGCGGCTCGTCGTACCGCAGCTCGCGGCCGTCGTGGGCGCGGACGGTGAAGCCGCCCGGCTGGTAGAACGGGCCGTCGATGTGGAGCGTGGCCTCGGATCCGACGACGGTCGCCGTCGTCGGGGTGTCGCCGAGGATGGAGGCGAACAGCGAGGCGACTCCGCCGGTCGACGACCGGGCGGCCACCGCGATCTGCCCTTCCACCCGGTCAGGGCTGAGAGCGGCCGGTGCCGGCGTGACCACCTCGGAGATCTCCTTCAGGTCACCGAGCACCCATCGCGCGAACCACAGGGGGTAGGTCAGCAGGTCGTAGCGCGGTCCGCCCGCGAGGTCCGCCCGCATGATCCGGTGCTCGGGGCCGAAGTGCTCGCCGAGGTCGGCCTGGACCGAGTGGACGGTGCCGAGCACGCCGTCGTCGAGCAGCTGCCGGATGACGTCGAACTTCGGCAGGTAGGCCGACCAGAGCGCCTCCATGAGGAAGAGCCCGCGCGCAGCCGCGAGACCTTCCAGCTCGGCAACCTCCGCCGCCGACAGTCCTATCGGCTTCTCGACCACCGTCGCCCTGCCGGCCTCGAGCGCGAGGCGTCCGTGCGGCAGGTGGAGGTGGTGCGGCGTCGCGACGTAGACGATGTCGACGGCCGGGTCGGCGACCAGCTGCTCGTACGAGGCGTATGCCGTCGGCCTGGGCGGCGTGCCCCTGCCGGCCCTCGTGGCCCCGTCGTTTCGGGCGACGAACGCGTCCGCGAACGCGTCCGCGCCCTCCAGCGTGCGGGACCCGACGGCATACACCTGCTGTCGCGTGTGGCGCACCATCGCGTCGCAGAAGCGCTCGGCGATCCAGCCCGTCCCGAGGACGCCCCACCGCAGCGGTGGAGCGTCCATCGGGTCCGGCGTCCGCGGTGCGGGCAGGACAGCGGGCAGGGCCATCAGTCGTTCTGGGGGAAGCCGAGGTTGAGGCCGCCGTGGCTCGGGTCGAGCCAGCGGGAGGTGACGACCTTGCCGCGGGTGAAGAAGTGGACGCCTTCGGTGCCATGGGCGTGCGTGTCGCCGAAGAGCGAGCTCTTCCACCCGCCGAAGGAGTAGTACGAGACCGGCACCGGGATCGGCACGTTGACGCCGACCATGCCGACCTCGACGTTCCGCTGGAACTTGCGGGCGGCGCCGCCGTCGTTGGTGAAGATGGCTGTGCCGTTGCCGTACGGGTTGCTGTTGATGAGGTTGAGGCCCTCCTCGTAGGAGTGCACTCGGACCACGGACAGCACCGGGCCGAAGATCTCGTCGTCGTAGACGGACATGCCTGGTCTGACGTTGTCGAACAGCGTCGGCGCGAGGAAGTAGCCCTCTCCGTCGGCGTCGAAGTCGCTCTCCCGGCCGTCGACGACGAGGGTCGCGCCGTCGGCGACACCGGAGTCGAGGTACGAGGCGACCTTGTCGCGGTGCTGCTTGGTCACGAGCGGGCCCATGTCGCAGCCGCGCGTGCCGTCGCCGGTGACGAGCTTGCCCATGCGGTCACGGATCTTCGAGATGAGCTCATCGGCGATCGGCTCGACCGCGACGAGGGCCGAGATCGCCATGCAGCGCTCGCCGGCGGAGCCGAATCCGGCGTTGACGGCCGCGTCGGCGGCCAGGTCGAGGTCGGCGTCGGGCAGCACGAGCATGTGGTTCTTCGCGCCGCCAAGGGCCTGCACCCGCTTGCCGTGTGCTGTGCCGGTCTCGTAGACGTACCGCGCGATCGGGGTCGAGCCGACGAACGACACGGACTTGACGTCCGGGTGCGTGAGCAGCGCGTCGACCGCCTCCTTGTCGCCGTTGACGACGTTCATGACGCCGTCGGGCAGCCCGGCCTCCTTCCAGAGGGCGGCGATGGCGACCGCTGCCGACGGGTCCTTCTCGGAGGGCTTGAGGATCACGGCGTTGCCGCAGGCGATCGCGATCGGGATGAACCACAGCGGCACCATCGCCGGGAAGTTGAACGGCGAGATGACCGCGACGACGCCGACCGGCTGCCGGATCGAGTAGACGTCGACGTTCGTCGAGGCGTTCTCGCTGAAGCCGCCTTTGAGCAGATGCGGTATGCCGCAAGCGAACTCGGCGACCTCGAGGCCGCGCGTGACCTCGCCGACGGCGTCGCTGAGCACCTTGCCGTGCTCGGCGGTGATGAGCGCGCCGATCTCGTCCTTCTTGGCGTTGAGCAGCTCGCGGAAGGCGAAGAGCACCTGGGCGCGCTTGGCCAGCGAGGAGTCGGCCCACCCCTCCCAGGCGGCCTTGGCCTGCTTGACGACGTCGTCGACGAGGGCCGCGGACGCGAGATCCAGGACCCCGGTCTGCTCGCCGGTGGCGGGGTTGAAGACGGGCGAGGTGCGCTCGGCGGTGCCGGTCCACGGCTGGCCGCCGATGAGGTGGGTGATGCGGGTGGGGGTGCTCATGGTGCTGTTCCTTCGTTCGAGCAGGTGGAGGTGTGGGCCTGGGGGGTGCCCGGTTCAGGGGGAGGTGAGGGTGGGCGGGGTCGACCACTTGTCGAGGTACGAGCGGATCGTGTCGCGCATGTACTCGCTGGACTCGCGAGCGCGGTCCTCCCAGGCGAAGACGCACGCCGTGACGATGCCGTCGAAGCCGATGCGCTCGAGCCCGCGGAAGAACTGGTCGAAGTCGACCTCGCCCTGGCCGATGTCGAGGTGCTGGTGCACCGTGACCTGCGACCCGGGCGGGTTGACGATGTAGCGCAGGCCGGAGGACGCCGTGTGGTCGTAGGCGTCGGCGACGTGGACCATGGTGAGCAGGTCGCCCGCCTTGTCCATGATCCCGTCGCAGTCGTTGCCCTGGTGGAACGTGTGCGGCGCGCAGTAGAGGAACGAGACGTTGCGCGAGTTGATGCCGCGAATGAGGTCGACGGCGCGCTTCCCGTCCTCCTCCCAGTCGTCCGGGTGCGGCTCGAGGACGAGGCGGATGCCCTCACGCTCGAAGACCGGGAGAAGGTCCTCCATCGACCGCCAGAACTGCCGCTCGCAGACGGCGGCCTCTCTCGGGTTGCCGTTGAGCTCGGAGTTCATCGTGTCGACACCGAGGTCCGAGGCGATCTGGATGGCGCGCTTCCAGTAGCGCACGGCCGCCTGCCGCTCGTCCTCGTCGGGGCCGGACCACCTGAAGAGCGGCAGGACGGACGACACGCCGACGCCGGCCGACGAGAGCGCCGTGCGGAAGGCCGCCACACCGGCGTCGTCGACGCGAGGGTGGTTGAAGAACGGGATGAAGTCGTCACGGGGCGACAGCTCGATCCACTCGTATCCGAGGTCGGCGACCAGCCCGGGCAGCTCGGCGAGCGGTGTCGTGCGGAACATGTAGGGGTCGATGGCGAGCTTCACGGTTCGAGCTCCTTTGTGAGCCAATGAAAGTCGGTGTGTCAGCGGAGGTCAGGAAGGGTCGGACGGCGTGGCCCCACCGGGGTTGGTCGGTGTGACGAGCGGGCGCTGGGTTGCCTTGTGCTGCTCGTACTCGCCGTATGCCGTCTCTGTCGACGCGAGCTCGCTGACCTCGGAGACGGGGACGTCCCACCACGAGTCGGAGTCGGGCGCGTAGATCGTGGGGTCGGTCTCGACATGGATGACGACCGGTCCGCCATCGGCCGGCCACGCCTTGGCCTCCTTGATGGCCTGGCGCAGCTCGTCGGGCGAGTGCGCCTCGATCACGTGAGCGCCCAGGCTGCGGGCGTTGGCCGCGAGGTCAACCGGCAGCACGTCGCCGTCGAGGCGTCCCGATGACACGTTGCGGTAGCGGTACTTGGTGCCGAAGCGCTGGGAGCCGAGCGACTCCGACAACGACCCGATCGAGTGGAACCCGTGGTTCTGCACGAGGACCACGACGACCTTGACCCGCTCCTGAACGGCGGTGACGAGCTCGGTCGGCATCATGAGGTAGCCGCCGTCGCCGACCATGGCGAACACGTCGCGGGTCTCGTCGGCGAGCCGGATGCCGATGGAGGCCGGCACCTCGTAGCCCATGCAGGAGTAGCCGTACTCCACGTGGTACGCCTTGCGGTCGCGGACCCGCCACAGCTTGTGGATGTCACCCGGCATCGAGCCGGCCGCGCACAGCACGACGTCGCGGGGGTCGCTGAGCTCGTTGACCGCACCGAGGACCTGGCCCTGGGTGAGCAGCCCGTCGGCGAGTGCGTCGGTCACCTCGGCCGGCGGGTTGTAGGTGCTCTCGACCTCGGCGTCCCAGGCGGACCAGAGGTCGGCCTGCCGCTGCCGGTACGCCTCGTCGACGGACCAGCCCGCGAGCGCGGACGTCAGTGCCGCGAGGGCCTCACGAGCATCGGCGACGATCTGGAGCCCGGCGTGCTTGCCGGCATCGAACCGGGCGACGTTGAGGTTGACGAAGCGAACTCCGTTGCCCTGGAAGGCGGTTCGCGAGGCAGTGGTGAAGTCGCTGTAGCGCGTGCCGATGCCGACGACGACGTCTGCCTCGGCGGCGAGCGCGTTCGCGGCGGTCGTCCCGGTGGAGCCGATGGCACCCATCTCCTGCGGGTGCCCGTGTGGGAGCGAGCCCTTGCCGGCCTGCGACTCCCCCACGGGTATGCCGGTCTGCTCGCAGAACGCCCGGAGCGCGTCCTCAGCGCGGGAGTAGTGCACGCCGCCGCCGGCGACGACGAGCGGTCGGCGGGCCGAACGGATCACCGCTGCGGCATCGGCGATGTCGACCGACTCTGGCAGGGGACGGGCGACCCGCCAGACACGCTCGGCGAAGAGCCCGACCGGCCAGTCGAAGGCCTCGGCCTGCACGTCCTGCGGGAGCGCGATCGTCACGGCCCCGGTGTCGACCGGGTCGGTCAGGACGCGCATCGCGCCGAGCAGCGCGGAGGGCAGCTGCTCCGGCCTGCTGACCCGGTCGAAGAACCGTGACAGCGGGCGGAAGGCGTCGTTGACCGTCACGTCCGCGGCATACGGCACCTCGAGCTCCTGGAGCACGGGCGACGACACGCGCGTGGCGAACGTGCCGGACGGGAGCAGCAGCACCGGGAGCCGGTTGATGGTCGCGAGAGCCGCACCGGTGAGCATGTTCGTCGAGCCGGGGCCGACGGATGCGGTGCACGCCCACGTCTGCAGCCGGTCCTTCTGCCGCGCGTAGGCCACCGACGTGTGAACCATGGCCTGCTCGTTGCGGGCCAGCACGTAAGGAAGGCGCTGGTCGCCGGACTCGATCAGCTCGTTCTGGAGCAGCGCCTGGCCGATGCCGGCGACGTTGCCGTGGCCGAAGATGCCGAAGACACCCGCGAAGAGCTTCTGGCGCTCGCCGTCTCGCTCGCTCCACTGGTTGGCGAGGAACCGGACCACCGCCTGGGCGACGGTGAGGCGGACCGTGTCGGCTGCGTTGCTCATCGGGCACCTCCGAAGGGGAGTCTGGGGTCGACCGGCTGGGTCGACCAGGTGTCTCTGACCCAGCCGTGCGCCGGGTCGTCGCAGATCAGCCAGGCCCGCTCGGGACCTGGGCCGGCCATGACGTTGAGGTAGTACAGGTCGTAGCCGGGTGCGGCCATGGACGGGCCGTGCCACCCGTGCGGCACGAGGACGACGTCGCCGGAGCGCACCTCGGCCATGACGTCGATGGGCCGGTCGTCGGTGCCGTAGACCCGTTGGTAGCCAACGGGATCCGCACCGACCGGAGCGTTGGCGCCGGCCTCGACGGCGGCTTCGAAGTAGTAGATCTCCTCGAGCTGGGTCTCTTCGCCGCCTCGCTCCTCGTCGTGCTTGTGCGGCGGGTAGGAGCTCCAGTTGCCGGCCGGGGTGACGACCTCGCAGGCGATGACCGAGTCGGCGTCCAGCACACCCGGGATGCCGAAGTTGCGCACCTCGCGGCTCGCGGTGCCCGCACCGCGGAGCTCGACCGGCACCTCGTCCGAGTGCACGTGCCGGAAGGTCGTCGCGCCGGCCTGCTTGCCTGCCACGGCGAAGGCGAGTGCGACCCGGGCGTCGCCGCGGGCGGTGACGGAGAGCCGGGATCCCGCAGGCACGTAGGCGACGTCGGTCGCGCCGGTGAAGACCGACTCGCGCCCGGCGAGCACCGCCTCGTGGCTGCCCGACGCGTCTTCGCTCGACACCACGACAGACCCGTTGAGCGGCACGACGACGAACTCCCGGTCACCGGTCACGAGACCGCGCGACTCCCCCGAGGCGAGCCGGCCGGCATACAGCCCGGTGTGCTCCCAGCCGGAGGCGTCGGGCTCGACCACGACGTCCCAGCCGTCGCCGCCGGCGGTGCCGAATGGACGGTGCCAGGTCATCGGCGGTCCCCGTGGACCAGCTCGGCGGCGATGTCGACGGCGGAGGCGACGTCCCCGTCGGGCGGGTAGAGCAGCGCGCGACCGACGACCAGCCCGCGCACGGCGGGGATGTCGAGGGCCCGACCCCACGAGGCGTACGTGTCCTGCGGGTCGCCCTTGGGGTCACCGCCGAGCAGCAGGGTCGGCAAGGTCGTCGCGTCCATGACCCGGTCGAGCTCGTCGACGACGGGCAGCTTGAGCCACGTGTGTGCGCTCGACGCGCCGAGGCCCTGGGCGATGTGGATCGACTTGATCGTCGAGTCGGGGTCGAGTTGGTTGACGACGCGGCCCCCCTCGTGCGTCGACAGGAACGGCTCGATCATCGCCATGAGGCCGCGCTCCGCGAGCGCGGTGATGGCGTCGGCGCTGGCCTCGAGCGTCGCCGCGGTGCCGGCGTCCTCGAGACAGATCCGGGTGAGCATCTTGCCGCCGTCGAGTCCGCGCGCGGCGATCTCCGCGGCTGTGTATGCCGTGAAGCGGTCGTCGAGCTCGAACGAAGCCCCTTGCAGGCCACCGCGGTTCATCGAACCGATGGCGATCTTGCCTTCGAGCGCGCCGAGCAGCAGCAGGTCGTCCAGGATGTCGGCCGTGCCGAGCACACCGTCGACCCCGGGGCGGTCGAGCGCGGTCGCGAGCCGGTCGAGCAGGTCGCTCCGGCTGGCCATCGCGGAACCTCGGTCACGCACGCCGAGGGCCCCGCGCGCTGGGTGGTCGGCGGCCACGACGAGCATCCGGCCGTCGCTGCCCACCAGGGGGCGCCGTTCGCGCGCGGCCCACGCTGAGGCGATCCGGCCGGGCTCACGCACACGCACCTCGGTGAGGTCGGCAACGGACAGGCGCGGTCGCTGCGGGGTGGTGGTCATCGTGCCTCCTCGGCAATGGGAGCGAAGGTCGTCGAGCCGGTGAGCCGCTCGTCCACTTCGGCGGTGGTCGGCATGGCCGTCGAGCACTCGAGCCGCGAGGCGACGATCGCGCCTGCGACGTTGGCGAACTCCAGGACCCGCCGCAGGTTCCAGCCGGACAGCAGTCCGTGGCAGAGCGCGCCACCGAAGGCGTCGCCGGCTCCGAGCCCGTTGACGACCTCGACCGGGAAGGGCGGCACCTCGACGCGCTCGTCACGCGTCGCTGCGAGCACGCCCTTGGGGCCCTGCTTGACGACCGCGATCTCGACGCCGCGCTCGAGCAGGGCGTCGGCGGCGCGCTGCGGGTCGGTCTCGCCGACCGCGACCTCGCACTCCTCACGGTTGCCCACGGCGACCGTGACGTGCTCGAGGGCCCGGCCCACCTGCTCGCCGGCCTCGGCGGGGTCGGCCCAGAACATCGGCCGGTAGTCGAGGTCGAGCACCGTGTGCGTGCGTCGGCCGCGTGCGGCCCAGGCGGCGAAGTGCGCCGCGCGGCTGGGCTCCTGGGACAGGCCCGTGACGGTCGACCAGTAGACGCCGGCGTCCCGGATCGCGTCGAGCGGCAGCTCGTCGGGCTCGATCATCAGGTCGGGGGCGATCGGCCACCGGTAGAAGTAGAGCGGGAAGTCGTCCGGCGGGAAGACCTCGCAGAAGGTCACGGGCGTCGGCGGACCGTCGACCGCCGAGACGAACCGGTCGTCGACCCCGAAGTCCTGCAGCGCCTCGTGGACGTAGCGCCCGAACGCGTCCTTGCCGGTGCGGGTGACGAGCGCGACGCGGCGCCCGTGGCGCGCGGCGGCGACCGAGACGTTGGTCGCGCTCCCGCCGAGGAACTTCTCGAAGGTCCGCACCTTCTCGAGCCCGACCCCGTGCTGGAGCGGGTAGATGTCGACGCCCACGCGGCCGATGGCCACGACGTCGAAGGCCGGCGAGCCAGGCATGAGGCCACCTTCCGCGTTCACAGGTTCTCGATCTCCTCGAGACGCACGACGCGCCCCTCGCGGCGGGACAGCTCGCACGCCTCGGCGACACGGAAGGCCTGGAGGGCGTCGTCGACGCTGCACGGCGTGGGCAGCACGCCGCGGGCCACGGCCGCGAAGGCGGTGAGCTCGGCGCGGTAGGCCGGCAGGAACCGCTCCATGAACGACCAGTGGCGGGGGCCGCGCGGGTAGTCGGCCGCCGGCTCGGCCGAGGTGACGGCGAGCGAGTCGTCGTAGCCGACGCCGATGGTGCCCTCGCTGCCGCGGACCTCCATGCGCACGTCGTGGCCGCCCCCGTTGTACCGCGTCGCCGAGAGCGACACGAGGGTGCCGTCGTCGAGCGTGAGCAGGGCGGCCGCCGTGTCGACGTCGCCGGCCTCGGTGAAGAAGTCCGCGCCCTTGTTGGCTCCCGTCGCGTACACCGAGACGACCTCACGCCCCGTCACGAAGCGCAGGATGTCGAAGTCGTGGATGGAGCAGTCGCGGAAGAGGCCGCCGCTCGTCGGGATGTAGGCGGCGTGCGGCGGCGACTGGTCGCCGGTGTTGGCGAGCACCGTGTGGATGAAGCCGAGCTCGCCGCTCGCCACCGCCTGCTGCGCACGGCGGTAGCCGACGTCGAAGCGGCGCTGGAAGCCGACATGGACCGGGACGGCGGAGGCGGTGGCCAGCTTGGCCAGCTCCATCGTCTCCTCGAGCGTGGATGCGACCGGCTTCTCGCAGAAGGTCGGCACGCCGGCAGCGACGCCGAGGCGCAGCAGCGGGGCATGCCCGGGCGTCGCCGTCGCGATGACGAACCCGTCGATGCCGCCTTCGAGCAGTGCCTCGGGCGACTCGGCGAAGCCGATGTCGAGACGATCTGCGACCGCCCGGGCGGCCGAGGGGTCCAGGTCCGTGACGACGACCTCGTCGACGTCGCGCAGGCCGCGCAGCGTCTCTGCGTGGAAGGCACCGATCCGGCCTACGCCGGCGAGTCCGATACGCACAACACACTCCCTTGGGTGGCACTCTTCGTCGCCCGGGGCGCCGGGCGCACGGTCCGACACTCTGTCGCCCGTCGACATCGATGGTCGCGTCGTCTCACCCTTGCTGTCAAGCAAATGTTAGAACATTCTGATGTTTGATCAATTGCTTGACAGAGCGTCCTGACTGCTGCATCCTCCTGTTTGCTGGCACCGCCGCCGGGGTCGCGGACATCCACTGACACCGATGACGGCGCCGGAGCGGAAAGGGCACGCAGCTCGTGGCCCTGCGCAGTCGATGGCGAAGACCTCGCCACACACCGTTCGACCAGGACGGACGAAGCCAGACCTGAATACGGACGGCGGACCCGGAGACGGCCCGCCCAGAGCAGAACGACACGGTCTCCCCATCGCTGCCCGTGTCATCCCGGACCAGCCCGGTCCCGCTCCCGACCTCCACTGTCACAGCTCGTCGCGTCCGCGTCAGGCGACCGGATTCCGCGACAGACGAAAGGAATCAACGATGATCCCTCGAACTCGAAAGAGTTTGACCGTCGCCGCTGGCATTGCCACGGCAGCGACCCTCGCCCTGGCTGCCTGCAGCAGCGGCGGCGCCCCCAGCACCACCTCTACCGGCGGGGGCGGGGGTGGCGGCGGCAACAGCGGCTACACCTTCGCGATGATCACCCACGAGACGCCTGGAGACACGTTCTGGGACCGGATCAAGGCCGGCGCCCAGCAGGCGGCGAAGGACACGGGTTCCACCCTCAAGTACTCGTCCGACCCTGATGCGACCAAGCAGGCGGTGCTGATCCAGAACGCCATCGACTCCAAGGTCGACGGCATCGCCACGACCCTGGTCACGCCGGACGCGCTGATCCCCACCATCAAGAAGGCCGTCGCGGCCGGCATCCCCGTGGACAGCTTCAACTCGGGCATCGACTTCTTCCAGCAGGCGGGAGCGCTCACGCACTTCGCCTCCAACGAGAAGCTCGGCGGGCAGCAGGCCGGAAAGAAGGCCGCCGCAGCCGGTGCCACGAAGATCCTCTGCACCATCCAGCAGTCCGGGTCGGTGGCCCTCGAGGACCGCTGCGCCGGCGTCAAGGACTCCTTCCCGAACACCGAGAACCTGCAGGTCAACGGCGCCGACGACGCCGCCGTCACCACCGCCATCCAGGCCAAGCTGACGGAGGACAAGACGATCAACTGGGTCATCACCCTCGGCGCACCGCAGGCCCTCGACACGATCAAGGCCGCCCAGGGCGCCGGGAGGACGGACGTGAAGATCGGCACGTTCGACACCAATCCGGACGCGGCCCAGGCCGTCCAGGACGGCAAGATCGAGTGGTTCATCGACCAGCAGCCCTACCTGCAGGGCTACATGGCTATCACCCAGCTGTACCTGTTCAAGAAGAACGGCAACGTCCTCGGTGGCGGCCAGGCCGTACTGACCGGCCCCTCGTTCGTCGACAAGTCGAACATCGCCCAGGTCCTCCCCTTCATCAAGCAGAACACTCGCTAACCGCCTCCAGGGGGCCGGGCCGTCGGGTCCGATCGGGCAGCCCGGCCCCCGCCGAACAGCACTGGAGCTGTCATGAGCAGTACATCCGTCAAGACCGACCCATCGCCCCCGGCCCCCACCGACGCGTCCAACCGGGTCACCCTGGGCTGGACCAACCGGCTGCTGGCCCGTCCCGAGATCGGCGCCCTGGTCGCGGCGATCGTCATCTTCGTCTTCTTCCTCATCGTCGCACCGGCCTTCCGCACCCCGGCATCCTTCTTCACCGTGCTGTACCAGTCCTCAACGATCGGCATCGTCGCGGTCGGGGTCGGGATGCTGATGATCGGTGGCGAGTTCGACCTCTCGGCCGGTGTCACGGTGACCACGGCCGGCCTCTTCAACGCGATGTTCTGCTACCAGCTCGGGATCAACCTGTGGGTCGGCGCGATCCTGTCGCTGGTGCTGTGCCTGGCCATCGGGTTCCTCAACGGCTATCTGGTCATGAGGACCGGCATCCCGAGCTTCCTGATCACTCTGGGCACGTTCTTCGTGCTGCAGGGCGCGAACCTCGGCGTGACCAAGCTTGTCACGGGGTCCGTGTCCAGCCCGAACATCAACCAGATGGCGGGCTACAGCTCCCTCAACTGGATCTTCGCCAACCAGTGGCAGATCGGCTCGATCACGCTCAACATCACCGTCATCTGGTGGTTCCTGTTCGTCGGGCTCTCCGCCTACGTGCTCCAGAGGACGAAGATCGGCAACTGGATCTACGCCGTCGGCGGCAACGCCGCCTCGGCTCGCGCCGTCGGGGTGCCGGTCACCCGGGTCAAGGTCGGCCTCTTCATGACCGTGTCATTCCTCGCGTGGTTCGCCGGCATGCACTACCTCTACAACTTCAACACGCTCCAGGCCGGCAACGGCGTGGGCAACGAGTTCCTCTACATCATCGCCGCGGTCGTGGGTGGCACGCTGCTGACCGGCGGCTATGGCAACGCCATCGGCGTTGCCATCGGCGCCTTCATCTTCGGCATGACGAGCCTCTGCATCGTGTATGCCGGGTGGGACCCGAACTGGTTCAAGGCCTTCCTCGGCGTCATGCTGCTGCTCGCGGTGATGGTCAACCTCTATGTCAAGCGACTCTCGACAGCCCGAAAGGTGGGTTGACATGACTGACACCCTTCACGAGCACGCCGACCCGGAGCTGCACAAGGGCGAGCCGCTCGTCGAGATGATCAACATCGGGAAGACCTATGGCGCCATCCGCGCCCTCAAGGGAATCAACCTCACCGTCAACGCCGGAGAGGTCACCTGCGTCCTCGGCGACAACGGCGCGGGCAAGTCGACCCTCATCAAGATCATCTCTGGCCTGCACCCGCACAATGAGGGCACGCTGAAGGTCGATGGGCAGGAGGTCCAGTTCACCAGCCCCCGCGACTCGCTCGGTCACGGGATCGCGACGGTCTATCAGGACCTCGCGGTCGTCAGCCTGATGGAGGTCTGGCGCAACTTCTTCCTCGGCTCCGAGCTCACCTCGTCGACCGTTCCCCTCGCCCCGCTCAAGATCAGCGAGATGAAGGAGATCGCCGACCAGGAGCTGCGCAAGATGGGCATCGTCGTCAAGGACATCAACCAGCCGATCGGCACTCTCTCCGGCGGCCAGCGCCAGTGTGTCGCCATCGCCCGGGCGGTGTACTTCGGCGCCCGCGTCCTCATCCTCGACGAGCCGACGGCGGCACTCGGCGTCAAGCAGTCCGGCGTCGTGCTCAAGTACACCGCCGCAGCGCGCGATGCGGGCCTCGGGGTCGTCTTCATCACCCACAACCCACACCACGCCTATCTCGTGGGCAACCATTTCGTCATCCTCAAGCTCGGCCAGGCCGTCCTCGACAAGAAGCGGTCCGAGGTCGCGCTCGACGAGCTGACCCGGCAGATGGCCGGCGGCGACGAGCTGACGGAGCTCTCCCACGAGCTGCAGGGCAGCTGAGGACACGAGGGAAGGAGGCACCATGAGCGTCGCGGTCGCGCACCAGGTGCGGTCGTCGAGCGACCTCGTCCTCGCCGAGGGAGCTCGCCAGGCCCGCTTCCGGGAGACTGGTCTCGTCGTGATCCATGTCGTCGACGCCCTCGACAGCGATGTCGCGGAGGCGACCCGGGCCGGCATCTCCGACTCCGTCGAGCGCGTGCTCGGCACGACCGGCGCAGAGCCGGTCGAGGTCGACGTGCGCCTCGTCGCCGGAGGGCATGAGATCGGCGACGTGTCGGAGGCGATCCTCACCACCGTCAGGGAGGTGCGCCCCGACCTGCTCGTCATCGGGGCGCGCCGCCGCTCGCCGGTCGGCAAGGCATTCCTCGGCAGCGTCGCGCAGAACATCATCCTCGACTCGGACGTGCCCGTCCTCGTCGTGAAGAGCCCACGGTGACGGCGTGGGGGTGTCATCGTATGAGCATGTCCTGTCATGCCGACGTCGAGCCGCTAGGTTGCGCCCATGTCGAAGACGGTTGACGTCCGGATCGACCGCGGGACACCGGTCCCCCTCTACCACCAGCTGGCGGAGCAGCTGAGCGCTGCCATCACGGCGGGGGACCTGCAGCCCGGCGACTCGTTCGAGAACGAGCTGGCCATGGCGGACCGTCTGGGCCTGTCGCGCCCGACGGTCCGCCGGGCCATCCAGGAGCTCGTCCAGCAGGGCCTGCTGCTGCGCCGCCGTGGCCTCGGCACGACGGTTGCAGCCCGCCAGATCCACCGCCGGGCCGAGCTGACCAGCCTCTACGACGACCTGCGCCGCGAGGGCGGTGGCGCCGAGCCGCGCACGACCGTGCTCACGCACGAGGTCGTCGAGGACGCGGTCGCCGCGACGGCGATGGAGCTGCCCGTCGGGACGCCGCTGCTGCACGTCATGCGGCTGCGCAGCAACGGCGACCGGCCCCTGGCCATCCTGCAGAACTGGCTGCCGCCGCGATACTCCGACATCAGCCGCGACGAGCTCGAGCACGACGGCCTCTACGCCCTGCTCCGGGCCCGCGGCGGCAAGCCCGTCGTGGCGCACCAGCGCATCGGCGCTCGCACGCCGTCCGCCTCCGAGCGTCGGCACCTCGGTCTGCGCGCATCCCAGCCGGTCCTGACGATGACCCGCACCGCGTTCGACGCGGTCGGCGACCCGGTCGAGTACGGCGACCACTGCTACCACGCGGAGGACTACACGATCGAGGTCATGCTCGACGAGCGCTGACCCAACCACGTCGTCCTGCGCAACACACCCGGAAACCTCCAGCTCCTCCGAGTTGCAACTGTGCCGAGGTGACGATTTCCGGGTGTGTTCGGGTCGGTGCCGTGCGTCAGTGCGTGGGCAGGACGAACGTCAGTATGCCGTTGACGACCGCGACCGCGAAGGCGCAGCTGGCCATCACGAGGAGCAGCCGCCCGCCGGGACCCTGCGCCAGGCCGCGCCCGGAGCGCAGGCTCGCGGTCGCCAGCCGCGAGCGTCGCTCGGCGAGCCACCAGACGAGTCCGCCGCCGACCGCGACGAGGACGACCACGACACCCACCGCGAGCCAGGACCCGCCGGCGAGGAAGAGCCGGGTCACGAGCAGGCCGACGCCTGCGAGCGCCAGGCAGGTCCGGCGCCACGCCAGCACGGTTCGCTCCGGCTGAAGGCCGGGGTCCCAGGGCCGTTGCGGCTCAAGGCGACTCATTTGGCCAGCACACCGACGAGGACCAGGATCGCCGTGGCCGCCCCGACCAGGCTCAGCACGAGCGTCATCGGGGTCGAGGGGAGCGGTCGGCCGAGCCGCATTGCGCGTTCGGCGCGCCGCCAGCCGAACCAGGCCAGGACGGGCGTCGTCGTCCCGGCGGCGAGCAGCAGGATCGAGGCGGCGAGCCGCCAGCCGGGGTGGATGTCGAGAGCGAGTGCCTCGAGTGCCACCCCGCCGGCGGTCAGCGCGAGGCCGGTGCGGATCCACGCCAGGAAGGTGCGCTCGTTGGCCAGCGTGAACCGCGGGTCAGGCTCGGAACCCACGCCGAAGACCGACTCGGGGAACCGTCTCTCCCCGTTCGATGTGTTCCCGCGCGGCATCCGGCGCCCGACTACATCGACGCGGCGGGCTTGAGGACGTCCAGGCCGAGGAACGGTCGCAGCGCCTCGGGCACGACGACCGAGCCGTCCGGCTGCTGGTGGTTCTCGAGGATCGCCACGAGCCAGCGGGTGGTGCCCAGCGTGCCGTTGAGCGTCGCGACCGCCCGGGTGCCCGAGCCGTTCGGGTCACGCTCGCGGGTGTTGAGCCGGCGGGCCTGGAACGTCGTGCAGTTCGACGTCGAGGTCAGCTCGCGGTACTTGCCCTGGGTCGGCACCCAGGCCTCGCAGTCGAACTTGCGTGCGGCGGGTGTGCCGAGGTCTCCGGCTGCGGTGTCGATGATGCGGTAGGGCACCTCGATCTTGGCGAGCATCTCGCGCTCCCAGTCGAGCATTCGCTGGTGCTCGGCCTCGGCGTCCTCCGGCCGGCAGTAGCTGAACATCTCGACCTTGTGGAACTGGTGGACGCGGATGATGCCGCGGGTGTCCTTGCCGTGCGAGCCGGCCTCGCGGCGGTAGCAGGCCGACCACCCGGCATACCGCTTGGGGCCGGCCGCAAGGTCGATGATCTCGTCGGCGTGGTAGCCGGCGAGCGCCACCTCGGACGTGCCCGTGAGGTAGAGGTCGTCGGCCTCGAGGTGGTAGACCTCCTCGGCGTGCGCGTCCATGAAACCGGCGCCGACCATGATCTCGGGACGGGCGAGCGTCGGGGTGATCATCGGCGTGAACCCGGCCCCGGCGGCCTGGGCCATCGCCATGTTGAGCAGCGCGAGCTCGAGCCGGGCGCCGACACCGGTCAGGTAGTAGAACCGCGCCCCGCCGACCTTGGCGCCACGCTCCATGTCGATGGCGCCGAGCCGCTCGCCGAGCGCGAGGTGGTCGAGCGGCTCGAAGCCCTCGGCCGCGAAATCCCTTGGGCTGCCGACGGTTTCGAGCACGACATAGTCGTCCTCACCGCCGGTCGGGACGCCGTCGATGATGACGTTGCCGACCTGGCGCAGCAGCGCGTAGAGCTCGGCCTCGGCGTCCGAGGCCACGCTCTCGAGCGCCTTCACCTCCTCGCTGAACGAGGCCGCGTGTGTGCGCGCCTCGTGGGCGGCCCGCTCGAGCCGGCCGACGTCGGCGTCGCCCGACTTCTTGGCCTTCTGGAACGCGGCCATCGCCGCACCGACGTCCTTGCTGACCGTCTTCTGCTCGGCGCGCTTGCCCTCGAACTCGCCGAGGGACGACCGGCGGCGCTCGTCGGCTGCGAGGATCGCGTCCACGATCCCCGGGTCCTCTCCGCGGGCCAGTTGCGAGGCGCGGACCCGGTCGGGTTCGTCGCGCACGAGCTTGATGTCGATCACGCGGGCCAGCCTATAAGGCAGGTCCATATGCCGCCGACCTCGTTTCCGTGACAGCGCCCTACGCGGGCTACCCAGCCACAGCTGTGTCGACGGTGGAAAGCCCCAGCTGCCGCCAGGCCTTGACCATGGACCGATCACCAGAGACGCCGATGACCTCGCCGCCGGTGATCAGCAACGAGGTCGCAACGTGGACGGCGTCGAAGCCCCGGAGTCCGAACCGGAGGCTCATCGCAGCCGCCGAGCGCCCCAGATCCGATGTCACGCTGATGAGGTCGATCGACTCGACGATGCGCTCGAGCCGAGCCACCGCCAACCGGAGGCCGTCCGCGTCGAGCCGACCTATGCGTTGGGCCTTCGTCAGAGATGCAGTGGCCTCGGGCCACAGCACAGCTGCGGACACACATCGGTCGACAGACGTCCAGACTCGACGACTCAGCTCCGAGGCTGGCTCGGCGACAAGCAGCGGGATCAACGCGGAGGTGTCAAAGTACGCAACGGTCACCGCCGCTCCTCGAGCAGGACCTCGACCACCGAGCCGCTCGGTGAGACGAGGGTTTCGGGCAGCCACCGCGATTGCGTCCCCCTCGTCGCCAGGCCGGATGCGATCAGCTCGTCGAGAACGCCGATCGCACCGACCGGACGGATCTCGGCAATCGGGCGTCCACGCTCAGTGACGATGACGGTCTGGCCAGCCTTGACGCGCTCCAGCTGTGCGCTCAGGTGCGCCTTGAGCTCTCGCACGCCTACCTGTGCGCCCGCATCCGACATTGTGACCACCTCAGGATTTGATGTAGTCACCATGCTAGCAAGTCCAGACGTCAGGGTCCGGAGGGATCAGCTGTTCGGTTGAGATCGCGTTGTCATCGCAGTGGATCAGGAAGAGCTCCCGCGTGTCGTTACGGTAGGCAGCGATGGTCCCGTTGACCAGGTGGTCGAACGTGAAGCCGTCGAAGTCGGGTCTGCCATCAAGGTGAGCCAACGCGCCTGGGCGGAGGAAGTGGTCGATGAGATAGGCCAGCCAGCGCTCAGCAGCCCTGCTCTTATCGGCGCCATCCCACGCGAGGCAGCAGCCCTCAACACAAGGCACCCAGTCAAGGTGCGGATAGGGCGTTCCGTCCTTGGGCGTCAGCGACGCGAACGGGTCAGGCTCGGGTCGCGGTCGGCCTGACCATGCGCCTGACTCCCTCGACTGCGCCACGGCTCGTGGGTTCATGGCGACCTCGTAAGGCTCCGAGTGACCCGGTGTCACTGAGACCCCCTGATGGGACGAGTCTGCTGTGCGACCTCGCGGAGCTGATGGTGCCAGAACGATGGAGCGTGACGGATGAGCACGGCGGTATGAGCCACGTCCTTGTCACGGTCGTCTGCCGTGAAGGCCGGGTCATTCCGGGTCGCCATGAGCTGGACTGGATGTTGGCCTGGCGGTATTCAAACCACCCGCGCGGAGCGTTCAACGGCGACGTCTACGTGGTGACCCCGCATGGGTGGACGGGCCTGTCGGACCAACGAGCGGGTTTCGTTCCTCGGCTCCCCGCCCCCACGGGCTGACCATCCAGTGAGGGCTGGCCGATGCTCGTCGACACCACGCAGCCCGATGGACAGACGTATGCCGTGTGCTCCCCCAGGGCACACGGCATACTCTGCTGGTGGTTCGCGTCGGGTTACTTCACCTCGGCGCGGGTGAGGCGCCAGATCCCGACACCGAGCGGCAGCATGACCCAGACCGCGACGGACACCGCGAGGTGCGCCCACTGCGCCCCGGTCAGAGAGCCCTCGAACAGCGGGGCCATTGTCTGGTTCATGTCAAGCCACTCGGCGGCCGAGTGCAGCCACGACACCATGCCGCCGAGGATCGACCACACGGTCGGCAGGATGAAGTAGACGACGATCGCGGCCGGCGTGTTCTTGAAGAGCATGCCGAAGCCGACGCCTTGGGCGATGCCGAGGAGCACGTAGGCACCGGCACCGAGCAGGACGAGCCCGCCGATGGTCCAGTCGGCCTCGATGCCGCGGAAGGTGATGGCCGACTGGTGCGCGATGCCGGCGAGCACGAGCGAGAACGCGAACGCGCACACCCCGACAACGAGCGCCGAGACCAGCTTGGCCCAGGCGATCCGGATCCGGCGCGGCTCGAGCCCGAACGTGACGAGCCCGGTGCGCTGCGACCACTCCGACGTGACGGCCAGGATGCCGACGACCGGGAGGATGATCGCGATCGGCATGGTCGTGGCCTGGAGGTACTCCTCGAAGCTGTGCTGGCCGCCCTTGTTGAAGAACATGATCGTCAGCGCGACGGCGATGATGGCGCCGATGCCGATGATGAGCCAGCGGCCCGCGCGGGTGTCGAGCATCTTGCGCAGCTCGACGGCGACGAGGCGGGTGAACGGCACGCCCTTGGTCGGGCGCGGGCCAGGGATCCGGTCCGGGATCTTCGCGGTCGCCGGCAGGGCGGACTCGGCGTTGGGGGACGTGACGGTGCCGGTCACGGCGGTCGTGGCGGTCATGCCGCCACCTCCTCTCGTGCGGAGTCGGCCGTGAGGTCGAGGAACATCTCCTCGAGGCCCCGGCTGTCGCCACCGCGCAGCTCGGTCAGGATGATCGCGTTGGCCGCGGCCACGCGGCCCACGGCGATCGGCTCGGCTTCGACCTGGACCCCGCCGGCCGGCGTCCGCTGGGCGACGATGGACTGGGCGGCGAGGGCGCCGATGAGGGCGTCGTCGTCGGTCGAGCGGACGTAGGTCCCCGCCCCGGCGAGCAGCTCGTCCTTCGTGCCCTGGGCGACGATCTTGCCGTGGCCGATGACGATGATCTCGTCGGCGACGCGCTCGATCTCGTTGAGCAGGTGCGAGCTGAGCAGGACAGTGCCGCCCTCGTTGGCGTAGCCGCGAAGGAGGTCGCGCATCCACCGGATGCCCGCCGGGTCCAGGCCGTTGGCCGGCTCGTCGAGGATGAGCACCTCGGGGTCACCGAGCAGCGCGTGGGCGATGCCGAGACGCTGGCGCATGCCGAGGGAGTAGTTGCGGACCCGGCGCGAGGCCTCCTTGTCCGTGAGGCCGACGAGCTCGATCATGTCGTCGACCCGGCGACGGTCGACACCCATGAGGACGGCGCCGAGTGTGAGCACCTCGCGGCCGGTGCGGCCGGCGTGCTGGGCCGAGGCGTCGAGGAGCAGGCCCACGTGGCGGCCCGGGTTCGGCAGTGCGGCATACGGCCTGCCGAGGACGGTCGCGCGACCCGAGGTCGCAGGGGTGAGGCCGGCCATGACCCGCATCGCGGTCGTCTTGCCGGCGCCGTTCGGTCCGAGGAAGCCGGTGACGAGACCGGGCTTCACCTCGAACGAGACATCGTCGACGGCCGTGAACGGGCCGTACCTCTTGGTGAGTCGTTCCACTGTGATCATGACGGCAAGCCTCTCGAAGCGGGATGTGCGCGCACATCAGTCATCAGCCTGATTTCGACCCCTACCAAAGTCGCACCCGACCCTGACCCGAGTCAGGGTCGCGTCCCTGAGCGACGTCCTTTGGTCGGTATGCCGCTCGCCGCCACTCTGCCTACGCTGGGTCGCGTGCCACTTCCTCGCGTCGCCCGGACCCGCCGGGGTCACATCTGGGGTGAGACGTGGCGCCTGCTCGTCGCGTTCCTCTTCGGGCTGGCGATCTGGGGGATGGTCCGCTCGGAGCTGCACACGATGCATGCCGAGCCCCGGTTCGGCGAGGACTGGCTGTTCGTCGACCTGCTCCTCGGCGTCGTCGCGACGGTCCTGCTGCTGTGGCGGCGGCGCTGGCCCCTCGCGGTCGCCCTGACGACAACGCTCATGAGCAGCGTGTCGTCCGTCGCCATCGGGGCGTCGGCGGTCGCGCTGGTGTCCTTGTCGACCCGCCGCCGGTGGAGGGACCTCGTCGTCATCTCGGTCCCCTACTTCGTGTCCGGCTGGGTCCACGACTGGGTCTTCCGCCCGGGCCTCGAACCGCAGCCGTGGTCGAACGTCATCATCGGCACGCTGGTCTTCGCCGTCCTCGTCGCGATCGGGTGGGCGGTCGGCGAGCGGCGGGCCTTCGTGGCGTCGTTGCATGAGCGGGCGGTCACCGCGGAGCGCGAGCAGGCGATGCGGGTCGTGCAGGCGAAGCTCGCCGAGCGGGCCCGGATCGCTCGCGAGATGCATGACGTGCTGGCGCACCGGATCTCCTTGGTGTCCATGCATTCCGGGGTGCTGGCCTACCGCAAGGACCTGACGCCGGACGAGGTCGCCGCGACGGCCGAGATCGTCCGCGACAGCGCCAACAAGGCCCTCGCTGAGCTCCGCGCGGTCCTCGGGGTGCTGCGCGACGTGCCGGGCGCCAACGGGTCAGAGGCCGGGACCTCGCCGGGCGGGTCGTCCGGTGGGTCGGCCGGTGCGTCGGCTGGTGGGTCGGCCGGCGACGCGGTAGGCGCTCCCGAGCCGCCCCAGCCGACCCTGCGCGACCTCGACGAGCTGCTTGCCGAGGCCACCACCGCAGGTGCGACGGTCGTCGTCGAGCGGTCCGGCGACCTCGACGACGTCCCCGAGCAGGTCTCGAGGAATGCGTACCGGATCGTCCAGGAGTGCCTGACGAACGCGCGCAAGCACGCGCCGGGCATGACGGCGTCCCTCGCGGTAGCGCGGCGGACCGAGCCCGACGGGACCGACGCCGTCCACGTCATGGTGCGAAACGGCATACCTCACACGTCGCAGGAGCCGGTCCCATCCGTCGCGCCGGCCCGTGGGTCGTACATCGGCGAGGACGGCGTCGGCGGCACACCGCCCACCTCGGTGCCGGATCGGGTCACGGCGCCGCCGGGCGCCGGCATGGGGCTGCTCGGGCTCACCGAGCGGGCCGTGCTTGCCGGCGGTGAGCTGAGGTACGGCCAGGACCGGCGCGGCGACTTCGTCGTCACGGCCCGGCTACCGTGGGCCGCGTGAGCGCCAACGTGTCGGGGGCCGAGCGGTTGACACGTGTCGTCCTCGTCGACGACGACGCGCTGGTGCGGGCGGGCCTGCGCATGATCCTCGGCGGCACACCCGACCTCGCCGTGGTCGCCGAGGCCGGTGACGGCATCGAGGCCGAGCGCGTGGTCGCCGAGCACCGACCCGACGTCGTGCTCATGGACATCCGGATGCCGCGGCGCGACGGTCTCGAGGCCACCCGGAGGCTGCTGTCCGAGTCTGCGCGCGCGGGCCGCGACCATGAGCTGCGGATCATCGTGCTCACGACCTTCGACGCCGACGACATGGTCGTGCAGGCCCTGCGCGCCGGGGCCAACGGCTTCCTCCTCAAGGACACTGAGCCGGCTCGCCTCGTCGAGGCGGTCCAGCTCGTCGCGTCCGGTCAGCCGATCCTGTCGCCGAGCGTGACCGCGACCCTCATGGCCCACGTCGCCTCGGTCGACTCGGCCGACTCCGCGGAGACCGCGCGGCGACGCTCCGCGCAGGCCCGGCTCGTCGACCTCACCGACCGCGAGCGCGAGGTGGCGCTCGCCATCGGCCGCGGGCTGTCCAACGCCGAGATCTCGCGCGAGCTCTACCTGTCCGTCCCGACCGTCAAGGCCCACGTATCGCGGATCCTCGACAAGCTCGGCGCCGACAACCGCGTGCAGATCGCCATCGTCGTCCACGACGCCGACCTCCTCTGACGCGCCTGACCCAATGTCATAGTCCGGCGCGCGTCGCGCCTGGACTGACGAGCGAAGCGAGCGTCAGCGAGCGAGTCGAGGAGGGAAGGCGCGACGTCAGTGCGCGCCGGACACGGTGAGCGGAGCGAGCCAGTGTCATGAAATTCGACTGGACGGGACCGGGCCCGGCGGCATACGTTCTCTCCCGTGTGGATCTCCTGATGCCTTCGTGCCCGCCCGCCAGGTCGTGACCTCTGACGTCACCCGCGGGGCCCTGCCGATCATCAAGGACTCTGATGCCATCCACGCTCACCATCTCTGATCTCGACGTCGTCTTCGGCGCTCGCACCCTGTTCACCGGGCTCGACCTGACCCTCGCCGACGGCGACGTCACGGCGGTCGTCGGGCCGAACGGCTCCGGCAAGTCGACCCTGATGCGCACCATCGTCGGCGAGCTGGCCGTCGAGTCGGGCTCGATCCGGCTCGCGCCACGGGACGCGACTCTCGCCTGGCTCCCGCAGGTGCTTCCCGACCCGAGCGAGACCCTGCTGGCCTACGCTCGCCGTCGCACCGGGGTCGAAGCGGCCGACGCCGAGCTCGAGTCTGCCTCTGCCGCAATCGCTTCGGCCGCCCCCGAGGCTGACGACCGGTACGCTCACGCCCTCGAACGCTGGCTGGCCCTGGGGGCCGCGGACCTCGAGGACCGGCTGCCCGAGGTCGCGGCGAAGGTGGGCCTCGATGTCGATCCGTCGCGCCCGCTCGGCACGCTCTCCGGCGGACAGGCGGCCCGCGCCTGCCTCGTCGCGGTGCTGCTCAGCCAGTACGACGTGCTGCTGCTCGACGAGCCCACGAACAACCTCGACACGCGTGGTCTCGACCTCATGGCGGACTTCGTCCGCTCGCACGAGGGCCCGGTCCTCATCGCCAGCCACGACCGCAGGTTCCTCGACGAGGTCACCACGAACGTCGTGGAGCTCGACCTGCACCAGCAGCGGATCGGCCACTACACCGGCGGCTACAGCGAGTTCGTGGCCCAGCGGTCGCTCGCCCGGGCCCAGGCGTGGGAGGCGTACGAAGGGTATGCCGCCCGGCGAGACTCGCTGCTGGCCCAGTCGCGCCAGCGGCAGGAGTGGGCCGACAAGGGCCGCCGCAACGTCGCCACGGGCGGCGAGCCCGACAAGCACATCCGCGAGAAGCACCTGGCGCGGGCCGACCGTCAGGCGGCGAAGGGGGCTCGGCTGGAGCGCGCGGCCGACCGCCTCGACAGCGTCGCCCAGCCCCGCAAGGAGTGGCAGCTGCGCTACACCATCACCGAGGGCCGGCCGTCCGCGGACGTCGTCGCGACCTTGGCGGACGCGGTGGTCGAGCGGCACGGGTTCCGCCTGGGCCCAGTGTCTCTCGTCGTCGGACGCGGCGACCGGATCGCGGTCATCGGCGACAACGGGAGCGGCAAGACGACCTTGCTCAGCGCACTGCTGGGCGACCTTCCTCTGACATCGGGGCGCCAGTCACTCGGCACCCGTGTCTCGGTGGGCGTCCTGGACCAGAGCCGAAGCCTGCTCGACGCCGACGCGCCGGTGGTCGACGTCGTCCGACGCGCGCTCGGCAAGAGCTCGACGACGGGCCGGGAGTGGACGCCGGCTGACGTGCGCACCCTCCTGGCCAAGTTCGGGCTCGGGGCGGGGCACATCGGCCGGGCCGCCCGGAGCCTGTCGATGGGCGAGCGGACCCGGGCGCTGATGGCGCTGTTCCAGGGCCGCGAGGTGAACGTCCTCGTGCTCGACGAGCCGACGAACCACCTCGACGTCGACGCGATCGAGCAGCTCGAGGCCGCGGTGGCGGCCTTCTCGGGGACCGTGCTCGTGGTGAGCCACGACGCGAGCCTGCTCGACGGCATACGGCTCACTCATCGGTGGACCCTGGCCGACGGCGACGTGGCGGTGGAGGTCCTCTGAGCCCCGGCGATCGCGGCAGGTCGGGGAGATCCTCGCGCACGTGGTGCGTGGAAACCTCCCCGACCCAGGGCGGAGTCCCTCCCATTGGGCGACGATCTGCGCCACGCTGGGTCCATGCCAGCAACGACGGTCGTCCTCTTCGGTGCCACCGGTGACCTCGCCAAGCGCAAGCTCCTCCCGGGGGTGCTGCACCTGCACGAGACCCAGCTGATCGAGGGGCTGCGCGTCGTGGCCACCTCGCTCGACGAGCTGACCCGAGACGAGTTCCTCGAGCTCGTCTTCACCTCGATCCGGGAGCACAGCAGCCACGACGTGAGTGACAACGACCTGCGCGACTTCGCCGAACGCATCCACTGGGTGCCGGGAAGCCTTGGGCCGGAAGGGATTCGCAAGGCGGTCGACGAGTCCGAGGAGATCATCGGGGCGGACGCGTGGCGGCTGCACTACCTGTCGGTGCCCCCCAAGGCCGCCCTCGCCGTCGTCGACCAGCTCGCCCAGGCCGGGCTCGTCGAGCGCAGCCGGATCATCATGGAGAAGCCGTTCGGCGTCGACCTCGTGACCGCGAAGGCTCTCAACGCCCACCTGCACGAGGTCTTCGACGAGGACCAGATCTTCCGGATCGACCACTTCCTCGGCAAGGAGGCGGCGCAGAACATCCTCGCCTTCCGCTTCGCCAACGGCCTCTTCGAGCCGATCTGGCACCGCAACCACATCGACCACATCCAGATCGACGTGCCGGAGACGCTGGGTCTGTCGCAGCGCGCGGACTTCTACGAGAGCACCGGTGCCTACCGCGACATGGTCGTGACCCACCTGTTCCAGGTGCTCGCATTCACCGCGATGGAGCCGCCGACCGCGCTCGAGCCGCACGCGATCAGTGAGGAGAAGAACAAGGTCTTCCGCTCCATGTCGCCGATCGACCCGCACGACGTCGTGCGCGGCCAGTACGTCGGGTATCGCAACGAGCCGGGTGTGCGCGTCGACAGCCAGACCGAGACCTTCGTGGCGCTCAAGTGCTACGTCGACAACTGGCGCTGGGCGGGCGTGCCGTTCTACCTGCGCACCGGCAAGCGCCTGGCCGAGGGCGCCCGGATCATCTCCATCGCGTTCAAGGAGCCGCCGCGCTCGATGTTCCCGCCCGGCTCCGGCGTCGGCGACAACGGCCCGGACCACCTGACCTTCGACCTCGCCGACAAGTCGCGGATGTCGCTGTCGTTCTACGGCAAGCGCCCCGGCCCGGGCATGAAGCTCGACAAGCTCTCGATGCAGTTCTCCGTGCAGGAGACCGACTGGGCGGGGTCCGTGCTCGAGGCGTACGAGCGCCTCATCTACGACGCGGCCCGCGGCGACCGGACCCTGTTCACCTCCGCCGACGGCATCGAGCGCCTGTGGGCGATCAGCCAGCCGCTGCTCGAGAACCCGCCCCTCGTGCGACCGTACGAGCCCGGCACGTGGGGCCCGAACCAGATCCACCAGCTCGTGGCGCCGTGGACCTGGCGCCTGCCGTTCGAGCGGCGCTGGCGCGACCCGAACGTCAGCGGCTCCTGAGCGGGTCGCGGGTGAAACCCTTGTAGCGCGTGCCCTGGTGGATGAGGTGGCCCCGGTCGCCCTCGGCAAGCTGGCCGAACTCCGCGCCGTTGACCTGCAGCTCCCGCCGGTCGCCCGATGGCTCCTCGAACGTGACGTGGTACGACGTCGTGGTCGCGTGGTCGCCATGCCGGTCGAGGTCCTGGCGACGTGACACGACCATCGCGTCGACACTGCGCAGCGGCGCCTCGTTGTTGGCACGCCACTGGCTCAGACCCTTGACGACCGCCATCCCGAACACGGTGACGGCGCCCGTCGCGATGACGGCGAAGAAGAAGTAGAACGCTCCGGACGGTCCCGGAAACCCGCTGTCGAACGGCATACGAACCCCTGCTGTGCTCACGGGCCCCGACGCCCGGCCAACCACATGGTGACCTGCGCAGTGTGCCACCGCGAGCGGCGCAGCGTGCCGATTATTCGCCCGGGTACTGCACCCCGATCTGGCGGCGGACCTCGTCCATCGTCTCCATGACACGCAGCGTCGTCGCCTTGGGCATGACCTGCGACTCGGTTTCGCCGGCGACGAGGCACCGCGCGAACTCTGCAGCTTCGTAGGAGAACCCACGCACGTCGTCGGGCAGTCCGCCGGGCCGCTCGTCGAGCACGTCGTTGGTGCGGCTGACGAGGCGGATCGTCGAACGGGCGCTGTAGAAGGAGCTGCTCAGCTCGAGCCGGGCCTCGGTGCCGGCGACCACGGCAGTGCACGGCGTGACCCCAGCCATCGTGCACGAGAGCAGACCCTGGGCGCCGCTCTCGCCGGTGACGGTCACAGAGGTGGTCGCGTCGACACCCAGGTCGGTCAGGGTGCCGTGGGCGGAGACGGAGACCGGGGCGCCGAGCACGAGGTCGGCGAACGAGACCGGGTAGACACCGAGGTCGAGCAGCGCGCCTCCGGCGAGCTCGGGATCGGCCAGGCGCGCCGGGCCGCCGGGATGCAGCCGCTGGCCGTGGTCGGCGAAGAGCGCCACGACGTCCCCGATCAGGCCGGACTCGACGACGTGCCGCACGACGTCGTACTGCGGCATGAAGCGGCTCCACATGGCCTCGACGACGAGCAGACCGCGCTCCTGCGCGGCCCAGAACACCTCGCGCGTCTCGTCGGCGCTGCGCGCGAACGCCTTCTCGACAAGCACCGGCTTGCCGGCCTCGATCGCGAGCAGCGCGTGCGCCCGGTGCTCGGAGTGGGGCGAGGCGACATAGACCGCGTCGACGTCGGGGTCCGCGACGAGGTCCTCGTAGCTGCCATAGGCGCGGCCGATCCCGAACTCGTCGGCGAAGTCCTGCGCCCGCTCCCGGCTCCGCGACCCGACGGCCACGACCTGCGACGCGGTGCCCACGGCGACGGCGTCGGCGAACGTGTGCGCGATACCGCCCGGAGCGAGGATGCCCCACCGGATCGGCGGCGCCGCGTGCGGGTCGGGCGTGCGTGCCTCGGGCAGCCGCAGCTGCACGTCGATGGGCAGTGTCATGCGTTCACATCCCAGAGATGGTGCTGGACGTCGTGCAGGAAGTAGAGCGCGAGGGTGGCCGCGGTGAACTCGGAGCCGTTGCTGCGCAACGCCGGCCACTGCCACTGGTCGCCGCTCGGGCGTTCGTATGCCGTCGCCGCAGCCTCGAACGCCTCCGCCAGCTCACGCGTCACGACCTCCGGGTCGGCGCGCCAGTACTGCCTCTCGTTCGCCGTCTCGTCCTGGTCCCAGTTGGCGAACTGTACGACAGCGCCGCCACCGGCCAGGATCTGCTCGATCCGCCCCCGCATCACGTCGCAGACGTCCTGCACGTGGCAGGTGTACTCCAGCGGCGACCACACGCCGGGCGCCGGCCGGGCGTTCACGTCGTCGCGGACGAGCACAGCGGCATACCGTGCGGCCGCCTCACGCAGGCGGGCCGGGACGTCCTCGGGGCGCAGCGCCTCGGCGTCGAAGCCGCAGTCCGGACACGCGCGCGACAGCACCCAGGTCCAGTCGGAGTCGTCCGGGCTGGCGGGCCCCGGGTCGGTGATCGGCCCTGTGGTCGGCGCGGTCGGCTCGGTCATGCGCCACAGCCTAGGCCCCGACGGCCCGGCGATTCCGGGCGCCCACGCACGTGACGATAACGTTCTCAGGTGCTCAAGGACTACCTGCCGTGGATCATCGCCGGCGCTGTGGTGCTCGCGCTGGTCATCGGCGGCGTCGTGCTCAACCGTGTCTCGCCGGCGACGACGGCGACCTTCCGCCGCCGCAGCCGCCCTCGCCCGCCCCGGGGGCACTTCCGCAGCGGGGACATTCCGGACGTCCAGCTGAAGCGCGCGGCGGTCGTGGTCAACCCGACGAAGTTCGCCGACCTGCCCAACCTGCGCGAGCGGATCACCGCCACCTGCCACGCGAGCGGGTGGGGCGACCCGATGTTCTACGAGACGACAGCGGACGACCCCGGTGCCGGCCAGGCGGCGCAGGCGCTGCGCGACGGGGCCGACATCGTCTGCAGCCTCGGGGGCGACGGAACCGTGCGCAATGTCGCCCGGGCGCTGATCGGCACCGAGACTCCGCTCGGGATCCTCGCGGCGGGCACCGGCAACCTGCTCGCTCGCAACCTCGACCTGCCGGTCGCGCTCGACCTTGCGGTCACCGTCGCCCTCACCGGGCGCAACCGGCGCATCGACGTGGGCGAGATCGTCATCTCGAGCGGGCCGACGGACCCGGCACCCGTGCAGGACGAAACCCTCGACGAGGCAGAGCCGTTCACCACCCACCCGTTCCTCGTCATGAGCGGGCTGGGGATGGACGCCGAGATCATGGCCGGCACCAACGAGAACCTCAAGAACAAGGTGGGCTGGCCGGCATACATGGTGTCGGGGCTCAAGCACCTCGTCTCGCCCGAGTTCCGGATCTCGGTGAAGGTGGACGACGAGCTGGAGTTCCGGCGCCGCGCGCGCATGGTCGTCATCGGCAACGTCGGGCGCCTGCTCGGCGGCCTCGTCCTCATGCCCAACGCGCGTGTCGACGACGCCCAGCTGGACGCCGTCATCGCGTCGCCGCGAGGCGTCGTCGGGTGGGTGCCGGTCGCGACCCGCGTCGTGACGCGCAGCCGCAAGGGTCACCCGACCCTGGACCACAAGGTGTGCAAGGAGATTCGCGTCCGCACCGATCGCCCGGTGCCCGTCCAGATCGACGGCGACGTCATCGGCGAGGCGACGGAGATCACGGCGACGGTGAGACCGGCCGCCCTGACGGTCCGCGTCAGCCAGGTCTGAGTCCCCGCACGCGAAGAGCACTGAAGCCACCGGATCGGCGGCCTCAGCTGCTCTCCGCCAGGCTCCGCATCGTCCAGAGCTCGGTGCGCATCCGCCGGGGCTGCCGCAGGGCGTAGAGGACCGCCCCGCCGATGTCCGTGGGTTCCATGAACGGACCATCGGCGGGGTCGGCATCGCCGAACCGCCCGTCGGCCGCGGCGAAGGCCGTGTTGACGCCGGCCGGCGCGATGACGGTGGTTCGAATCCCTTCGGAGCGCAGCTCGCGGTCGAGCGCGTAGCCCAGGTTGACCTGCGCGCCTTTCGTGGCGGCATACACCGCTTCCTTGCCGCCCCCGATGAGCAGTCCGGCCACGGACCCGATGATGACGATGTCGCCACCGTCACCCTGGGCCCGGAACTGCCTGACCGCTGCCCGGGCCAGCCAGACCGTGCCCTTGACGTTGACGTCGACCATGAGCTCGACCTGCCCGGCGGAGTAGTCGAGCAGGCCGCCGTAGAAGCCGACTGCGGCATTCGCGACGACGCTGTCGACCCGCCCGAAGGCCTCGACCCCCCGCGCGACGAGCGCGTCACTGGTCGCCTCGGCACGGACGTCGCCGACGACGGCACGGACCCGGTCGCCGCCCGCCGCCAGCAGCGGCTCGAGGGCATCTCCCCTGACGTCCCCGGCGACGACCCGGGCACCCGCTTCGAGCAGCGCGTGGACCGTCGCGCCACCGATGCCTCCTCCGGCACCGGTGACGACGACGACCGTGCCGTCGAGGCTTCGCGGGTGCAGACTCCTCACTTCACCGCGCCCATCGACAGGCCGCGGACGAGCTGCTTCTGGGCGATCCAGCCGGCGAGGATGACCGGCAGCACCGCGATCGTCGACGCGGCGCAGAGCACCGCGAGGAACTGGCCGCGCCCGCTGACGAAGCTGCCGAGGAACGGCGGGGTCGTGCGTGCCGCGGAGCTCGTGAGCAACAGGGCGAGGAAGTACTCGTTCCACGCAAAGATGAAGCTGATGAGCGCCGCCGCGGCGATCCCGGGCAGGACGAGCGGCAGGACGATCCGCACGATCTCGCGGTAGAGCCCGGCGCCGTCGACCCTGGCCGCCTCGATGATCTCGTAGGGGACCTCGAGGAAGAACGACCGCATCATCCACACGGTCACCGGCAGGTTCATCGCGCCGTAGACGATGGCGAGTGCGTAGATGTTGTCGAGCATCCCGATGTTCTTGAGGATCAGGAACAGCGGGAGCACGACGGCAGCCAGCGGCATGAACCGGGTCGAGATGAAGAAGGTCAGCGACGACTCGACCTTCTTGACCCGCCGGATGCTCAGCGCGTACGCGGCCGGGATCGCGAGGCCGACCGCGATGATCGTGGCGACGACGGACGCGGTGAGGGAGTTCTGCAGGTAGGCGCCCATCCCGCGGTCCATCGCGGTCTGGAAGCCCTCGGTCGTGGGCGTGAAGAAGACCGTGGGGTTGACCGACGACGCGACCGACTCCGGCTTGAAGCCGTTGATGAACATCCAGAAGACCGGGAAGAAGAAGATGAGCACGAGGGCCCAGGTGAGGATGTTGAGAGCGGTGTTCCTGAGTGCCGGGTTTCTGACTGCGGAGTTCATCGACTTCCTCCTGCCATGAAGACCTTGAACAGGGTTCGAAGGGCGATCGTCGCCACGATGATCGTGAGGATGACGGTGACGACGCCGTATGCCGCCGCCTGCCCGACGTCGAGGCCGATGAAGGCCCGCTCGTAGAGCAGGTAGGCCAGGGTCTTGGTGCCACCGGTGCCCTTGGTGAGGATCGCGATGGGGTCGAAGACCTGCAGGAGGATGACCGACCCGAGCAGCACACCGATCTCGATGTACATCCGCAGGTGCGGAAGCGTGATCCACGTGAAGGTCCGCCACGTTCCTGCGCCGTCGACCTGCGCGGCCTCGAGCGTCTCCTTGGACTGGCCCGAGAGGCCGGCCAGCAGGATCAGCATCATGAACGGGGTGAACTGCCAGGTCAGCACGATGACGACCGCGGCCATCGGGTAGTCCGTGATCCAGGACACCTCGCCCAGCCCGAGCGTCCGCAGCAGCCAGTTGATCATCCCGATGTTCGTGTCGAACATCGAGTACTTCCAGATCAGTGACGCGGCGACCGGCATGACCAGGAACGGGGTGATCATCAGCGTGCGCGCGATGGGCCGACCCGGCAGCTTCCGGTCCAGCAGGATGGCGAACAGGAGCCCGAAGAGCAGGGAGAGCACGACGGAGAACCCGGTGATGAGCACTGTCGCGCGCACGGACGACCACAGCTCACCGGAGGTCAGGGCTGCCTTGTAGTTGTCGAGACCGCTGAACCCGCGGTCGTTGGGGTACAGCAGGTTGTACTTCATGAACGAGAAGGCGACCGTCACGAGGAACGGGATCTGCGTGAGCAGGACGAGGAAGATGACGGCCGGCAGCAGCAGGCCCCGGTTGGTCATCAGCTCCTTGCGCTGCAGTCGGCGCCGGTCCGTCGCGGTGCGCGCCTCGACGTCGTCGAGGTCGGTGGACGGGGTCGGGTTGATGGTCGTGGTCATGTCGACACTCCCTTGTGCGACCGGATGGGAGAACGGGGTGCGGATGCCGGGCCCGCCGAGGATGGCTTCTGCCCGAGGGCGAGCCCGGCATGCACGTCAGGAGGTGAGGATCACTTGTGCTTTTCGCCTGCCGCCTGGGCGTCGGACTGACACTTGCTCAGCGTGTCGTCGACGGACGAGCGGTTCGCCAGGTAGTCCGCGACGTACTGCGCGCACTTGTTGCCGACGTCCTGGAACTCGGGGATCGAGACGTACTGGATGCCGACCCAGGGCTGCGGGTTCACGCCCGGCTGCTTCGGGTTGACCGCGCTCATGACCTCGAGCGTGATCGGGGCGTAGGCCTTCGCTGCCTCCTTGTACTCCGGGATGGAGTACGTCGAGGTACGCGAGCCCGGCGGCACGTTCGACCAGCCGATCTTCTGACCGACCAGCTTGATGTAGTCCTTGCTCGTGGCCCACTTGACGAAGTCGAGCGCCGCGGCCTTGTTCTTCGTCGTGGCGGGGATGGCGAGGTTCCAGCTCCACAGCCAGCCGGACTCCTTGGTCTTGTCCACCGGCATGTGCGCGTAGCCCATCTTGCCCTTGACCGGCGAGTCGCTGGCCTCGAGCAACGACGCGGCGACCGACGCATCGGCCCACATCGCGGCCTTGCCCTCCTTGAGCGCGGTCAGGCACTCGTTGAAGCTGTAGGACACGGGGTCCTTCTCGCCGGAGTCGTCGAGCAGCTGCTTGTAGAAGGTGAGGGCCTGCTTCCACTCCGGCGTGTTCACGGTGGCGTTCCACTTGCTGTCGTACCAGTTGCCCCCGAAGGTCTGCACGACGGTGGTCAGCGGCGCGAAGAGGTCACCCCAGCCGGGCTTGCCGCGCATGCAGATGCCGGCCATGTCGGGCGTGTTGACCTTCTTCGCGGCGTCCGCGACCTGCTGCCAGGTCGGGTTCGTCGGGATCGTGACGCCCGCCTTGTCGAGAACCTCCTTGTTGTACATGAGGATCGAGGACTCGCCGTAGAACGGGACCGCGAAGAGCTTGCCCTGGTAGGTGTTGACGTCACGGACGGGCGGGAGGATGTCGTTGAGGTCGTAGGAGGAGTCCGACTGCAGGTCCGACGTGAGGTCGACGAGCCACCCGTTGGCGCCCCACTGCGGCGTCTCGTAGGCGCCGATCGTGACGATGTCGTACTGGCCGGCACCGCTCGCGACGTCGGCGGTGACCGCGGCGCGCAGGTCGCCCTCCTCCATGACCTGGAAGTTGACCTTGGTGCCGGGGTGGGACGACTCGTACTCGGTCTTGAGCTTCTCCATGTCCTTCATCTGGCCGTTGTTCACGGTGGCCAGGGTCAAGGTGACGTTGCCGCCGGCAGCTCCCGTGCCGCCGCCCGACGAGACAGCCCCCGACGAGCACGCACTGAGCGCCGCCGCGAACGCCATCGCGCCCGCCCCGAGGCTCACCATGCGCTTGTTCCCTCGCATACCTAACTCCTTTGGTAGGGACTTCATCGAGACACCGGCGCGGCCGACCTGACGGGACGGCTGTCCAGGCCCTGGAGGCCCGTCACGCACGGACGTCGCTGCGTCGGTCCGCACCGGAATGCTGGAAACCTAGGCAGACCCCCAGTGACCGACAAGCACCATCGGGCGCGCAGTTTCGGTACTATTTTTCGCACCCCCGATCGGCCCGGTGGTCTCCGTCTGAGAGGCACCACCTGCGACCAAGCGCCCAGAAGGCGACCAGCAGCCCAGTTCCAAGCAGGGAGGGATGACGATTTCGTACCAGCCCAGCACCGGTGTCGCGGTCGATCCGGCCAAGCCTGACCCGACAGATCCCCGGGAGCTGCTCTTCCACATCCCGCGGTCGCCGACGCTGCGTCGCGAGGTGATCCCACCGCACCCGCAGCAGTCGATCCGGGTGCTGACCCACGACTTCCCGAGCGAGATCTGTGGCTGGGGATCGCACCCCGAGTACGAGATCCACCTGATCACCAAGACCCACGGGAGCTTCATCGCCGGCGACCACATCGGCACGTTCGGCCCGGGTCAGGTCAGCATCATGGGCCCGAACCTCCCCCACGACTGGGTCAGCGACCTCCCGGCCGGCCAGGTCGCCGTCGACCGCGACGCGGTGATCCAGTTCACGGACGAGTGGATCCACAAGTGCATGGCCGACATCCCCGAGCTCGGCGAGGTCACCGAGATGCTCCAGAGGTCGAGCCGCGGGCTCGTCTTCACGGGAGCCACCGCCTGGCGCGCCGCCGAGACGATCCTCGCCGTCGTGCAGAGCACCGGCGTCGAGCAGATGGGCCACCTGTTCAGGGTGCTGGCGCTGTTCGCCAAGGCGCCGCCAGACGAGTTCGAGGTGCTCGCCAGCGAGTGGATGGGCCGCCCGACCGGCGTCGGGTCACAGCAGGCGGTCGAGGCCGGACTCAGCTACATCTTCGAGAACCTCACGGGCGACATCCGGCTGTCGACTGCTGCGCACCTCGCGTACATGTCCGAGCCGACGTTCTCGAAGTACTTCAAGGCGGCGACCGGCATGACCTTCAGCAGCATGGTCAAGAAGCTCCGGATCGCCCACGCCCGCAGGCTTCTCGACACGACCGACCATGCTGTCGCCCAGGTCGCCGTGATGAGCGGCTACCACAACATGGCCAACTTCAACCGCCAGTTCCTCGCCGAGGTGGGCACGACGCCCACGTTCTACCGCCGGCTCGAGAACACCCAGAAGCCCCCGCCCGAGCTGTTCAGCCTCGGCCGGCACGCCCATCAGGACTGACGCTGCAGGCTGCGACCGCGTATGCCGTCAGCGGCCGAGCAGGGCGTCCAGAGTCCCGTGCACGCCGCGCTCGGCCAGCCAGTCACGTGTTTCCAGGAATGCCGCGCGGAACTGGCTGTCGTCGGCGAGATCGCCCCAGAGAGAGCGCAGTTCGATGAACGCGGCCGGGTCGTCGTCGAGGGCGGACGCGGCGAGCGTGGCGGAGTAGACGTCCTCCGGGACCTCCCGCCCCGAGATCTCACCCCGCCCGATGAGCGCCCAGTACTCCGCCCACGCGGCACACATCGCGGCGCCCAGCGTGACCGGCCTGCCCGCTGCGAGGTTCGCTCGCACCGCGGGGAGCGTGAACGTCGCCATCCGGTTCGATCCGTCGGTCGCGAGTCGGACGAGCGTGTCCTTGACACCCGGGTTGGCGAACCGCTCGAGCAGCGTGGCGATGTAGGTGTCGAGGTCGATGCCAGGCAGGTCACCCAGCGTCGGGGCGGCCTCCTTCGCCATGTAGCGCTCGAGGTACTCCCGGATGCGGTCGTCGCGCATGGCTTCGTCGACGAGGACGTATCCCAGGGGCGCACCGAAGTAGGCGAGAGCCTGGTGGCTCGCATTGAGCAGGCGCAGCTTCATGAGCTCGTACGGCCGCACATCCTCGACGAACTGGACGCCGACCGTCTCGAGCGCCGGCCGGCCCAGCGGGAAGTGGTCCTCGACGATCCACTGGCTGAACGGCTCGGCCGGTACCGGCCAGCCGTCGTCGAGACCGAACTCGCGGGCCAGGACCGCGCGATCGTCCTCCGTCGTCGCCGGGGTGATCCGGTCGACCATGCAGTTCGGGAACCTGACCTCCGACCGGATCCAGTCAGCGAGTCCGTCGTCGACGAGCCTCGCGAGCTCGGAGACCGACTGTCGGGCGACGTCGCCGTTGCCCTGGAGGTTGTCGCACGACAGGACGGTGAACGGCGGGAGGTTCGCCGCTCGCCGCCGCCGCAGGCCCTCGACGATGTACGCGAACACCGTGCGCGGGTTGTCGAGGTTCTGGACGTCGTGGACCACTGCCTCGCTGCCGGGGTCGAACTCGCCTGTCGCGGGATTCCTCAGGTATCCGCCCTCGGTGACCGTCAGACTCACGATGCGGACGTCGGGGTCGACGAGCCGGGCGTAGACCGCCTCGGGGTCATCGGGCCCGAAGAGGTACTCGACGACGGAGCCGATGACCCGGGGGGCGAGCGAGCCGTCGGCGTGGCGCTCCACCAGGGTGTAGAGGCAGTCCTGCGCGCGCATGACGTCGCGCATCGTGCCGTCGCGAGGCAGAACACCCACGCCACAGATGCCCCAGTCGAACCCGGACCCATTCCGCATCAGCTGGTCGATGTACATCGCCTCGTGGGAGCGATGGAAGTTGCCGAACCCGAAGTGGACGATGCCCACCGACACCGCCGACCGGTCGTACGACGGGATGGCTGTGCCGAGCTGGGCCAGTGCGGCGGTGTTGAGGCTGGTCACGTTCGTAGGTCCTTTCGCGAGGCGGAACCCAACGGGCATGAAACCAACCACGCGACCTGGTGACGAGACGCCTGAATCCCGGTGAACCGAAAAGTATCGACACTCCACCGAATTGCATGGATCCCGAGAGACGAGTGAGCGCCCCGCCCCTCCAGCACACCGGAAATCCTGTGGCTGGTGGTGCGGGGCGCTCGCTCGACTGCAGAGCTGGCCTGGGACGCGGTCAGCGGGCGCCCAGCGCGTGCTCGACGGCGAGCTGGTTGAGCGCGACGAAGGCGTAGCCCGCCTCGGCGACGCCATCGACGTCGAAGTCCTCGAACGCCGCCGGGTTGCCCAGCAGGTCAGCGAGCGACTCCCCTTCGCCCAGCGTCGGCTGGGACAGCTCGAGGACCCGGCTCGCCTCAAAGGCGGCCTGCACCTCGGGGTCGGCCCGGTAGGCGGCGGCGCGCTCCTTGAGGACGATGTACGTGCTCATGTTCGCGGCGGCCGAGGCCCACACCCCGTCCATGTCCTCGGTGCGCGACGGCTTGTAGTCGAAGTGGCGCGGGCCCTCGTAGCGGGGGCCGCCGCCGACGAAGCCGTTCTCGACCAGGTCGACGGTGAAGAACGCGGACAGCAGGTCGCCGTGGCCGAAGACGAGGTCCTGGTCGTACTTGATCGAGCGCTGGCCGTTGAGGTCGATGTGGAAGAGCTTGCCCGACCACAGCGCCTGGGCGATGCCCGAGGTGTAGTTGAGCCCGGCCATCTGCTCGTGACCGACCTCCGGGTTCAGGCCGACGATGTCGCCGTGCTCGAGCTGCGCGATGAAGCCGAGAGCGTGGCCGACGGTCGGCAGGAGGATGTCGCCGCGGGGCTCGTTCGGCTTGGGCTCCAGGGCGATTCGCAGGTCGTAGCCCTGCTCCTTGATGTAGCCGGCGACCGTGTCGATGCCCTCGCGGTAGCGGTCGAGCGCGGCGTTCTGGTCCTTCGCACCGTCATACTCGGCGCCCTCGCGGCCGCCCCACATGACGAAGGTCTGCGCGCCGAGCTCGGCGGCGAGGTCGACGTTGCGGACGACCTTGCGCAGGCCGTAGCGGCGCACCTCACGGTTGTTCGAGGTGAACGCGCCGTCCTTGAAGATCGGGTGGCTGAACGTGTTGGTCGTGACCATCTCGCAGACGAGGCCGGTCTCGTCGAGCACTTTGCGGAAGTCGGCGATGATGCGGTCGCGCTCGGCGCTCGAGCTGCCGAAGGGGACGAGGTCGTCGTCGTGGAAGGTCACGCCCCAGGCGCCGAGGTCGGCGAGGCGGCGGCAGGACTCCAGCGGGTCCAGGTGCGGCCGCGAGGCGTCGCCGAACTGGTCGCGAGCCTCCCAGCCGACGGTCCAGAGACCGAACGAGAACCGGTCATCAGCGGTGGGGGTGCGAACCATGTGGCTCCTCCTCGAGCAAGTCCTATTTGTTTACCCGTACAACTTATTCCAGCCAACCTCAGGGGTCAAGTGACAGGCAGGGCGAAAACGGCGCACGCACGGGACCGGCCGAGCCCAGGCCAGCGTCCTGCCAGCCGACCCGGGAGGCACGGTTCAGGCGAAGAGGGCTTGGCCCCAGAACTCGCCCGACTTCAGGCCGGGCGGGCAGGCGAAGACCGCCGAGCCCGTGTGCTCGATGTACTCGTTCAGCACGTCCTTGCTGGCCAAGGCCTTCTGCATCGGGACGAACTGACGCTCGGGGTTGCGCATGTAGGCCAGGAAGAACAGCCCGGCGTCGAGATGCCCGACACCGTCGGACCCGTCGATGAAGTTGTAGCCGCGTCGCAGGATGCGTATGCCGCCGAGGTGGCTCGCGTGGGCGAGCCGCATGTGAGCGGCCACCGGGATGGCCGGCTCGCCGCCCGGGCCCTTCCGGGCGAAGTCAGGGGCGTCGAACTCCTTGGCCTGGCCGAGCGGGGCGCCCTCCTTCTTGTCCCGGCCGATGATGTCCTCCTGCTCCTGCAGGGTGGTCCGGTCCCACACCTCGATGTGCATCCGGATCCGGCGCGCGACGAGATACGACCCCCCGGCCATCCAGGCCCCGCCGCCGGTCTCGTCGCTGTCGGCCACCCAGACGTGCTCGGCCAGCCCGTCGGGGTCCTCGGCCTTGAGGTTGTTGGTGCCGTCCTTGAACCCGAACAGGTTTCGGGCCGTCGCCTGCGAGGTAGAGGTCGACGAGGTGCGGCCGAACCCGAGCTGGGACCACCGGACCGCGACGACGCCGGAGCCGAGGCGGATGAGGTTGCGGACGGCGTGCACCGCGACCTGGGGGTCGTTGGCGCACGCCTGGATGCAGAGGTCACCGCCGGACCGGCTGGGGTCGAGCTGGTCTCCACGGAAGGCCGGGAGCTCCGCGAGCGCCGCCGGCTTCTTCGCCGCCAGGCCGAACCGGCGGTCGAAGAGCGATGGCCCGAACCCGACCGTGATGGTCAGCCCGGAGGCCGGCAGACCATACGCCTCCCCGGTGTCCTCCGGCGCGCGGTTCGGGCCACCGCCGACGAGCCCGCCCGGGGCGGCCTCCGCACCAGCGGTCATCCTCTCGGCCGCCCGCGCCCAGGTCTGGAGCATCTCGACGAGCTGGGCCCGATCCTTGGTGACGACGTCGAGCGCAACGAAGTGCAGGCGGTCCTGCGCGGGCGTGATGATGCCGGCCTGGTGCTCGCCATGGAATTCGATGGGCGCGTCGAGGCCGTTCGCGGCAGTCGCCGCGGGCGCCGCCGCGGCGGCGGACTGGACCTCGGAAGCCCGCCCCACGGCATACGCGGCGACGCCTGCGGCAGCGACGGCCCCGGTCGCGCCGAGGACCTGACGGCGGTTGACCGCGCTCACTTGGCCTCCACGACCCCGGGCACCTTGGCCACCTGCTCCGACAGGGCGTCGAGCGACACCGTGAGTGCCTTGATGTCGGCGTCGGTCAGGTTGGTGTAGGTCTTGAAGCGGCCGTCGACCCGATGCGTGGCGAGCAGCGTGTTCAGCTCGCCGAAGCGGGCGTCGAGGCTCTTCTGCAGCGCGGGGTCACGCTCGGTGACGACCGGGCGGAGCGTGTCGAGCGCCGACTGCGAGCCCTGGAGGTTGCCGAAGAAGTCCCAGAGGTCGGTGTGGGAGTACCGCTCCTCCTCGCCCGTGATCTTGCCCGTCGCGACCTCGTCGAGCAGCGCCTTGGCGCCATTGGCGATGGTCAGCGCGGTCGGCTCGACGGTCGTGCTCTTGGCGACGATCTCGTTGACGTCGGCGAGCAGCTGGTCGGCGATGGCGCCCGAGTCCTTCTGCAGGCCAGTGGTCCACAAGTCCTTCTCGAGCCGGTGGTAGCCGGTGAACTTCATGCCCTCGTCGACGACGTCCTCGCGGCCGTCGATCCGCGGGTCGAGGTCACCGAAGCTCTCGGCGACCGGCTCGATCGTCTCCCACGGCAGGCGGGCGGTCGGGTAGAGCTGCTTGGCCTTGGCGATGTCGCCGGCCTTGACCGCCGCGACGAACGCCTCCGTGCCCTCCTTGAGCTCCTTGCCCTCCGCCGCGACGAACGTCTTGTAGTCGGCGATGGCCTTCGCGACCTTCTGGTCGGCGCTGCCGGCGACCGCCGTGCCGGTGACCGTGAAGGCGCCGCGGATGCCGTCGCCGACCATCCCCGGCTTGCACGCGGTCGTGAACATGCCCGGCTCGGTGACCTCGACCTTGAGCTCACGGCTCAGGCCCGGCGTGATGTTCTCCACCTCGCCGACGATGCGGTCGCCCGCGGCATACACGTAGAACTCGTTGACCTTGGACCCGGTGTTCTGGATCTGGAAGGTGACCGTCCCGGCCGTGGCCGAGGTCGCCGAGAGCTGGCAGGCGGTGTCGGTCGCGGTGACCACGATCGGGCCACCGGCCGTGCCGGTCGAGCCGGCGCTCGGGTCGGCCTTGTCGGTGCAGGCGGCCAGGCCCAGGCCGGCCAGCACGGTGAGCGCGAGCGGCGCGGCTGCGCGCAGGGCGGGGCGGGACATGGTGCTCCTACGGAGGTGTTCGGCGATGGGGTCAGGGGTGTTCAAGGGTTTCGGGCGCCCGGGCGTATGCCGGCTGGCGCCGTAACGCGGCTCGCGCGGCTCGCGCGGCCCGTGCCTCAGGCGGCCACCCGGTGCTGCCCGCCCTCGGCGGGCGCGACCGACCGGGGTTTCGGCGGCGTCTTGACGGGCCGCAGGAACAGGGTCAGCACGACGGCGACGTACAGCACCCAGGCGATCGCCTGCAGGAGGGTCGTCGCGGGCGTGAAGTTGAAGATGCCCTTGAGGAGGGTGGCGTACCAGCTGCCCGGGTCGACGGCGCTGCTCACGTCGAACGCGAGGGTGTTGAGGCCGGGGAGGAACTGGGCCTCCTGCAGGTCGTGCAGGCCGTACGCGAGGATGCCCGCCGCGACGAGGACGAGCAGGATGCCGGTGTAGCGGAAGAACCTGCCGAGGTTGATCTGCACGGCGCCGCGGTAGATGAGCCAGCCGAGCAGCACCGCCCCGCCGAGGCCGATGACCCAGCCGACGAGGGGCTGGTTGTTGCCCTGGCCGGCCGCCTCGGTGGTGGCGTAGAAGAAGATCGCCGTCTCGAGGCCTTCGCGTCCCACGCCGAGGAACGCGACGATCGCCACCGCCAGCGGGCCGAGGTCGAGCGCCTTGTCGAGCCGGCCCTTGAGCTCGCCCGAGATGGTGCGTGAGGCCGTGCGCATCCAGAAGACCATGAAGGTGACGAAGACGACGGCCACGATCGAGGCGAGACCACCGATGAGCTCCTGAGCCTCGAACGTCAGCTGCTTCGTGCCGTAGGTGAGCATCGCGCCGATCGCGACGGACAGCGCCACGGCGACTCCGACGCCGGTCCACACCCAGCGCAGCGCCCAGCGGCGGTCCGTCTTGACCAGGAATGCGACGAGGATGACCACGACGAGCGCGGCCTCGAGCCCTTCTCGCAGTCCGATGAGCGCGTTGCTCGCGATCACAGGGGCCTTCTTTCAGGATGTCCACAGGAATTACGCCACGCTGGCGTGACGGAATTCAGGAAAGCACAGGTAAGCCTTGCCTAACAAGCCGGGTCCAGTGCGAGAGTCCCCACATGAGCACACCCCCCGGCTTCTCCGGCTTCCCACCTGCCGCACTCACGTTCTACTCGGGCCTCGAGGCGGACAACTCCAAGGACTACTGGACCGCGCACAAGGCCGACTACGAGCGCGACGTCCGCGAGCCGATGCTCGCGCTGCTCGACGCCCTCGAGGACGAGTTCGGCGAGGCCAAGATGTTCCGGCCCAACCGGGACATCCGGTTCAGCGCCGACAAGTCGCCCTACAAGACCCACCTCGGCGCGTTCGCTGCGGCCAGCCCTGGCACGGGCTACTACGTCGAGATCAGCGCGGCCGGCCTCAAGGCCGGTGGCGGCTTCCACGCCCACACACCCGCGCAGACGACACGGCTGCGGCAGGCCGTCGACGCCGAGTCCACCGGCGCGGAGGTGGAGCGACTGCTGGATGACTTGCGCCGCAAGCATTTCGACGTCCACGGGGAGAAGGTCAAGACCGCGCCGAAGGGGTATGCCGCCGACCACCCGCGCATCGAGACGCTGCGCTACAAGGAGCTGATGATCATCCGCGACTTCGGTGACCCGAAGTGGGTCGGCACCAAGCGCGCTCTGACCGAGGTCCGCGACGCCTGGCGCGCGATCAGGCCCCTCACCGAATGGGTCACCGAGCACGTCGGACCGGCCGAGCCCGGCGAGTCCCGGGCGCGGGGCCGCTGAGAGGCGCCATGGTTGTGGAGGGTTGTCGCCGCCCCAGCGACTTCAGGCCTCCACATTTCAGACAGGAGGTGCCATGCACGTGATCCGTGCGGCGCAGGTGTTCGACGGGGAGCGTTTCATCGGAGCGGCCGACGTCGTGCTCGGGGACGGGGTGGTCGTCGACGTCGTGCCACCAAGAGAGCATGCGTCCGACGTGGCCGTCGAGGACCTCGGTGAGGTGACGGTCCTGCCCGGGCTCGTCGACGCCCACCAGCACCTCAGCTGGGACTGCTCACCCGACCCGGCCGGGTGGCACCGCGACAACGACGACGACGCCCTGCTCGACCGGGCCCGCGCGAACGCGCGACGGGCACTCGCAGCGGGAGTCACGACCGTTCGCGACCTCGGGGGTCGCGGCGCGGTCACGCTCGCTCTCCGTGACGAGCTCGCGCGCCAGGTGTCTGCGGGTCCGGCCCTGCTTGCGGCCGGTCCGGCGCTGACGACCCCCGGCGGTCACTGCTGGTTCCTCGGCGGCGAGTGCGCGGATGCCGACGCCTTGAGCCTCAAGGTGGCCGAGCTCGCCGGCTCCGGGGTCGACGTCGTCAAGGTCATGGCGACGGGAGGCAACGTCACCGCCGGCTCCATGCCGCACGAGTCGCAGTTCGGGCTCGCCGAGCTGCGAGTCGTCGTCGCCGCGGCCCACGACGCAGGCGTGCCCGTCGCCGCGCACGCGCACGGCACCAGCGGTGTGGCGGACGCGGTGGGGGCAGGCGTCGACACCATCGAGCACTGCAGCTTCATGACCGCAGAGGGCATCGGCCAGGACCCGGCGCTCGTCGACCGCCTCGCGAGCTCGGGCATCCCGGTGTCGCTCACGGGCGGCAGCACCCCGGGCGGCATCCTGCCGCCGGCCATCGCGGTGCGGATGCCGGCCCTGATGGAGCACATCAGGAGGCTGCTCGACGCGGGCGTCACCGGCATCCTGTCGACCGACGCCGGGATCGGCCCGGCCAAGCCCCACGACATCCTCGTCCACGCGATCATCCAGTCCGGACAGCTCATCGGCATCCCGATCGAGCAGGCCCTCGTCATGACGACGTCACGCGCGGCGGACACGCTCGGCCTCGGCGACCGGGCCGGCCGGCTCCGGGGCGGACAGCCGGCCGACGTGCTCGTCGTCGCGGGGCGGCTCGACCAGGACCCGGAGGCGCTCCTGCGGCCGGTGCGCGTGCTTCGGGGAGGCGTCGTCGCCGGGTCTGGGTGAACCTGCCGTGGGTCCGGCACTAGATTCCGTCGTGTGACCAGCCCCAACGCACCTGTCGACGCCTATCTCATCGGCGGCGGCCCCGCCGGCCTCGCCACCGCAGCAGCGATGAAGCGCCGCGGCCTCCGCGGTGTAGTGCTCGACAAGGGCACCACGATCGGTAGCTCGTGGACCGGCCACTACGACCGCCTGCACCTGCACACGCCCCGCGAGCTCTCCGGGCTGCCGGGCCTGCCCATCCCGAAGGAGATGGGCCGCTGGGTCGCCCGCGACGACGTCGTCCGCTACCTCGAGCTGTATGCCGCCCACCACGACCTCGACGTCCGGCTCGGGTCCGAGGTGCGCCGGGTCGACTCCGGCCCGGGCGGCCGAGGATGGACCCTCACGCTCGCCGACGGCAGCACGGTGGAGGCGCCGTACACCGTCGTCGCCACCGGGTTCAACCATACTCCGCGCGAGCCGGAAGTGCCTGGCCTGCAAAGCTATTCAGGCGACGTGGTCCTTGCGCGGCACTACCGCAACGGATCGTCGCTCGCGGGCAAGGACGTCCTCGTCGTCGGCACCGGCAACACCGGCACCGAGCTGGCCGTCGACCTCGTCGAGCACGGTGCGTCGCGGGTCCGCCTCGCCGTCCGGACGGTGCCGCACATCCTGCGTCGCTCAGCCGGGCCGTATGCCGCCCAGTACACCGGGATCGCGGTCCGCCGCCTGCCGGTGCCGCTCGTCGACCGCGCCGCAGCGCTCATGGAGCGGGCCACGATGCCCGACCTGACGGCATACGGGATGCCCCGCCCGGACACCGGGCTGCTCTCGCGTGTCGTCAACGACAACGCCATCCCGGTGCAGGACGTCGGGATCGTCGAGGCGATCCGGTCCGGCACGGTCGAGCCGGTGGCGGCCCTCGAGGCGTTCGACGGCGACGAGGTGCTCCTGGCGGACGGCACCCGGATCTCGCCCGACGCCGTGGTCCTGGCGACGGGCTACAGCCAGGGTCTCGAGCCGCTCGTCGGGCACCTGGGGGTCCTCGACCCGTTGGGGCGGCCCGTCGTCACCGGTGGCCGGACAGCGCGAGGGGCGGAGGGTCTCTGGTACACCGGCTTCACCAACCCCATCTCCGGCATGCTTCGCGAGATCGCCATCGACGCGAAGAAGATCGCCCTGTCCATGGCATTGGCCAAGCGCGCCGCCCGCCGGTAGCCCGCACGGTCCGCTTTCAGGGCGCCACCACGCGGCCGCCGAGGTTGAGGAAGGCGGACGCGACCGGGTCGGTGTCGGAGATCGCCGTCGCGAGCGCCTCGTCACTGGCCCGGCCCGACGCGAGCAGCGCGTGGTGCCGCGTCATCGCGGCCGCAGCGACGTCGTCGGGCACCGGAGCGACAGCCGCGACCGTCGACCGCGCACCGAGCGAGAGCAGCGACAGGGCGAGGCCGAGCGACTCGTGTCCGGGACGCGACGTGGCGAGTCCGACGTCACACGCGGACAGCACCACGTGGTCGGCCCGGACGCCGGGACGCTGGAGCTCGTGCGCGAACACGGGACCGTCGTGCAGCGCGAGCGACGAGAAGAGCGGGGACTCGGTCTCGTGATGGCCGTGGGCCGCGACGTGAACCACTCCCGGCCGGCCGAGCGCCGCCAGCAGGGCATCTCGTCGCGACGGCCGGAGGACCTCGGAGCGGTCGCCCCACGTCGTCGCGATCTCGGACGCCTCGCTGCCTGCCCGAGGGACCGCCGGACCCACCGTGATGTGCACCTGCGGCGACTGCGCGCCGTTGCCAGGAACACCTGCGGTGCGGTCGCGGGGCGCTGTCCGCCGCGCGAACGAGGTCAGCGACAGGGCCACCGTGAAGGGCCGGCCGGCCATCGAGGGCAGCAGTGCCCACGGCAGACCGGAGACCTCCGGGCACGTGACCAGGACGAGCCCGCGCGAGGAGCGCCAGCCGCGCAGGATGGCGTCGTCGAGCTCGGCAGCGCTGGCTCTCAAGGAGCCCCACACCATCGAGCTCAGCGGTCCGAGATGTCGGGTCGAGGCGGCGCGAAGGTCGATGCGGATGCGCTGCGCGAGCTCGCTGGCCCGCTGGATCGGCATCAGGTCGCGCAGCGACGCGCGCCCGCCGATGACGGCCACGGCGCAGAGACGACCCTCGTAGCGGAAGAACCACACGAGGTCGCGATCCGCCGCGACGAGCTGCTCCTTCGCCTCCCGCACCCGGATCGGAATGGCACCAGCCGCGGGACCGCTGCGCGTGAGTGCCCAGTCGCGGTCCCGGATGTCGCGCTCGAGGCGGGATGCCTCCGCCTGGAGCGCGGCGAGACGCTCGAGGTCGGTAGCGCTCCTCAGCCGCGCCTGCACCGAGCGAAGGCGTTCGGTGAGCACCGCGAGCTGCTCGTCCTCCGGTCGTCCGAGCGACGGCAGCCGGTCGGTCGCGCTTCGCCAGCGCTCCAGAGCCTCGAGGACCGCGCCGCTCCCGCGAGGGAACGCCAGCGACAGGTCGAGGTCCGCGAGGCGGGAGCCGTGGACCGCGCGGGCCGTCCGCAGGTCGAGGCTCGCACTCGACTGCTGCCCCGCGGCAAGCCGCCGAGCAGCCTGGACGACCACCTGCTTGGCCCTCGTCCCGTTGCCCTGCGCCACGAGTACGGCAGCCAGGATCGCGTCTGAGTCGAGCTCGTCCGAGAGGGTGCCCACGAGCGTGCGGTCGAGCATCCGTCGATGGGCCAGCTCGACGTCGCCCCGAAGGAGCAGACCCTGCGCCGCCACGAGACGCGCGTTGTCGGCGAGCTCGGCGTCCCCGAGGTCCGATGCGGTTCGGGTCAGCCCGTCTGCGGTCCTGACCGCCCGGTCCGGCACGTCGTCGGGGACGTTGCGCTGGTCGAGCGCTGCGCGCAGCCCGGCCAGGGTCGCGCGCCCGGCCCATGCTGCCGCGCCGAGCCGCTCGAAGGCGGCGCTGGCCTCGTTGGCGGCCGCGAGCGCCTGGTCGACACGCCCGGACAGCCGGTAGGCGCGGGCCAGCTCGAGCTCGTGCTGGGCGAACCGTTCCAGGTGCTGCTCCGGGTCGAGCTCGGCGCAGCTGCGCTCGAGCTGGTCGATGGCCTCCGCGACGAGGCCGGCCTCGAGGAGTGCGCGGCCCTTGTCGAGCCGGAAGGTCGGTTCCAGCCCCTGAGCCGACAGGTCGGCGGACAGCCGCTCGGCGGCCCGCATGAGCGTCAGCGCCTGAGGCAGGTCGCCCCGCAGGTATGCCGCATACCCCTCGTTGTGCCGCGCCATGACCTCCTGCTGGGGGTAGCCGTGCTCATGGGCGACCTCGGCGGCCTGCGCGAAGGCCTCTTCCGCGTCCCTCGTCTCACCGAGCGACAGGGCGAGCATGCCGCGGCTGATGTGCACCGAGCACTGCTCTCGTGCCGTGAACGCCTCGGGCCGCGACACGGCTTGGCGCATGTGCTGCCACGCCACTGCCAGCTCTCCGGCGCGACCGTGGATCTGGGCGCGCTGGAAGGCGATCCGAGCTTTCAGCTCGTCCCGGCCGAGGCGTTCGGCCAGCAAGGACGCGTGGTCGAGCCGGGCTCGTGCGGCGTCTAGCCCGGAGAGCAGGAAGTCGGACAGCGCCAGGGTGATCAGGGTGTTGACCCGCAGCGTGCCGACCTCGACGGCAGTCGCACGGGCGGCACCGGGACCGCCGGGCTGAGTGCCGGAGCCAGGCGCGCTCTGGCGGCCGCCACGGCTGCCGAGCATCTCGACGGTGTCGGGCACCTCGATGCTGTCAAGCAGGTCGAGGGCCGCCTGAAGCGACCGCGCGGCCTCCGCAGGCCGGCCCGCGCTGTTGTGGACGACCCCGTGCTCCCGAAGGGCGCGGGCTTGTTCAAACGGGTCTATGGCTCGGCTCCGACGTCTCGTCGCCGGCCGACCCCTCAGATCTGGATCGTGGGGGTGATGACCGGTCGAATCTCCTTGTTGCCCGGGTCGGTGAAGATCACGAAGTGCACCGGCCCATGAAGTAGATCATCCAGAACAAACCGGCCATTCGCATCCGAAATCGCGGATGTGGTCGCTTCAGCCGTGACCGCATCGACCGTCGCACCGGGCACGGTGACCCAGCCGTCGACGCGGGCACGCTCAGGGTTCTCCGCGGCACCGACACTCACCATGAGGCTGACGTTCGCGGCCGTGAACGTGACGGACTCCACGGGTGTGGGCTCGGCCTGCAGGTCCGACCCGCGGGTCGTCAGCAGCGCGGAGTCCATCAGCTCGGCGACCTCGGCGTGCAGCGCCTGCACGGTCAGGGCGAACTTCATCCGCTCTCCGAGGTCCGCCGGCACCGGGTCCGCGTGGTCGAACAGGTCCCGGATCGCGCGGAGGTTGGCGACGTCGCGCTCGTCGATGGCATCGGTGTGCGAGGTCATGTCAGGCCGCCCATCCCGGGTCCGAGCCGAGGGCGACCCTCAGCTTCTGGAGGCAGCGGCCACGGGTCGGGCCGATGCTGCCCACCGGCATACCCAGCGCCGTGGCAATGGCGGAGTAGTCGGGCCGGTCGGCGAAAGCGATCACACGGAGCAGTTCCTGGCAACGCGGGGACAGTGAGGAGATGTGGCTCCAGAGGGCTCGCTGGCGCTCGCTGAGGATCGACTCCGCCTCGGGGTCCAGGCTCTGTGCGGGCGCCTCGGGCACCTCCTCGACCCCGATCTCGCGGCGCGACCCACGCGAGAGCCGCCAGACTTCGCGCTTGACGACCACGACCAGCCACCCGAGCACGGCCGCCGGCTCGTGGATCGTCTCTGCGCGGTCCACCAGCTGCAGGAACGCGGTCTGCACGGCGTCCTCGCAGCTCGACGGCGTGGCCCCCTGGGCGCGCGCGGCGTTCCACAGCACCGGCGAGACGATGTCGACGAGCTCGGAGAGTCGCTCGCGCTCCCCGGCGAGGTATGCCGTGAACGCCTTCCCAGCGAGCGTGCCGAGTCCGTCTGACGCGGTCGGTGTCGGACTCATCGCGTCTCCTTGAGGGTGCTGCGAAGGGCGTTCACGGCACGGCCGGTCATCGCCTCGTCCCCGATGTCGGCCAGGCCGCCCTCGGCGATGAGTGCGGATGCGAGCTCGGCTGCCAGGACCGGCGTGGCAAAGCTCGTGCCGCTCCAGACCGCGAAGCCGCTGCGGTAGTCGTCGGGGTCCATCGTGGCACGCACCTGTCCGGCGCGGCGGGGCAGCGCGACCGAGGCGCTGCCGGCACCGTCGATGGGTGGGAAGGTGCTGACCAGCGCGACACCGGGCCGGGACGCGCTGACGACCCGCAGGTCGTTGGAGAAGAGGGCCACGGTGTGGCGGCCGGGATTGTCGGCCCCGACGCTGGACAGCGGGGGCGCCGCGCCGGGTCGAGCCGTCCTGCTCAGCCTGGCCGCCAGCGCAGCGGGAACGAAGGGGTTCGTCGTCGCGTCGTTGCCGACGCCGGCGACCACGAGCACGCCGCGCTCGGCGAAGCGCGACAGGACCGCAGCAACCGGGCCGGTCGTGTAGGAGTCGTCCTCGGCGTAGTAGCCCAGTGACAGGGACAGGACGTCGACGACGTCCTCGGGGATGTCGTTGTCCTGCGCGTGGGCGTGACGCCTGAACAGCGCCAGCAGCGCGTTGAGGACGTCGCCCTCTTCGGCGAGGCCGTCGTTGTCCATCACCGGGATCGACAGGATGTCGGCCTCCGGGCAGCCCTGGCGGACGAGCCCGGCGATGAAGGTGCCGTGGCCCTCGAGCTTGGCGCGGGATCCCGTCTGGGCGCTGGGCGCGGTGACGGCCGTCGGGCGGCCGGTCTCGTCCTCGACGAGGTCGGTGCCCTCGACACGGTATCGCCGCAGCCGCGGGGCGGCCGGCGCGGTCCCGGTCGCGCTGGGGCCGGCGTAGGGGAACCACGGGTGGGCCGCCACGGGAGTGTCGAGGATCGCCACCACGGGGCGCCGGTCAAGGGACCGGGCGCGCAGCGCCGGGTCCTCGATGACGACGCTGACCGGCATACGGCCGCCGCGTCCGGGGCGGGCGTACTCACCCGGCCCTCCCGAGCCGATGCCGTCCCAGAACCCGATGCCGTCCCAGAACCCGATGCCGTCCCAGAACCCGATGCCGTCCCAGAACCCGATCCCGTCCCAGAACGGACAGGGCCGCAGCACGTGCTCGAGGCTGACGTCGGCGGCGATGCTCTCCCCGCCCGAGCGCAGCTGCTGGAGCACGGTCCACGCGTCCACGGGCGAGGGCGCGACCTGCGCCGAGCGCACCTCGATGCTGCTGACCCAGAGGTCCTCGCGGATGTCCGGGGTGTCGGGGCCATCGGCGCTGCGGGGCCGGCTCTGCAGGACCGACCGCGCGCGGGCCTCGCTGGACTCCGTCATGGCCGACGTGTAGCCGATCCGCTTCAGAGCGGCCTCGAGGTCGCTGAGCCGAGTGGACCGGACACCGAGCGGGAAGCCCTTGAGCAGCAGCCGGTCGGCGACGTACAGGGTGGGCCGTGGTGTCGGCGACCCGGTCGGACGCCAGGCCGTGGTGGGGTTCAGGGCACGCACGGGCCGAGGTCCTGCCAGCTGCGACACCGGGTTCTTCTTCTTCTGACGTCCCCCGTTGCGACTGGTGCCCTGCGACGGCATGACCGACCTCCTCGAAGCAGCAGAGACCCTGCTGGACGACGCTGTTGAACTGGACCACTAACCCTTACATCGCCTCAGTACGCCGGGGGCGCTTTTTGATACATCGGGCATTCGAAACTTTTCCGCCCGGGATGTATCAGGCGTGACGATCCCGTCTCTGTCCGGGCAGGGGGAACGTGGTCACCGGGCCGACAGGGGCGCTGCGGAGGGGCAGCAGGCCCGGTGACCTGGCGGGGGCCAGGGCGGTCAAGGGGTCCGCCCACGGCCCGCAGGGGCGTCGGCAGGCAGCAGCCGACGCCCCTTCCGCACGCCCGCGCCATGCCCATGACCAGGGGAGCGGTCAGGCCCTGAGGGAGTCGAGCCAGTCCTTCGCCGAGTCGAAGTCGCGGTCGGAGGTGCCCGGCCGCGGGTCCGGACGGCCGCCGTCGGCGCGCGGGTAGGACCCGAGGAAGCGCACCTGCGCACACACCCGGCGCAGCCCCATCAGCGTCTCGCCGACCCGGGCGTCCTGCACATGGCCCTCGAAGTCGATCGAGAAGCAGTACGACCCCATCGCCGCGCCCGTGGGGCGCGACTCGAGTCGCGTCATGTTGACCCCGCGGACCGCGAACTGCTCGAGCAGCTCGAGCAGGCCGCCCGCGTGGTCCTCCTTCTGGAACAGCACGACCGTGGTCTTGTCGGCGCCGGTCGGCTCGGGCAGGGTGCCCGGGCGCGACACGAGCACGAAGCGCGTGACCGCAGACCGGTTGTCGCCGATGTCGTCGGCCAGGATCGCCAGGCCCTCGCTCGATGCCGCGACCGGCGCGCACACGCCGGCGTCGAACATCACGTCGCCGGGGGCGCCGAGCGCCGCCGCGCTCGCCGCGGTCGAGAGCGTGGGGACGTAGACCGCGTCAGGGAGGTTCTTGCCCATCCAGCTGCGGACCTGGGCCCACGCGTGCGAGTGGGTGCCGACGGTACGGACCTGCGCCAGCTCGGTGCCGGGCCGCGCGCACAGCACGAACGTGATCGGCACGAGGACCTCGCCGATGACCACGAGAGGGTCGCCGGTGGCGAGCGAGTCGAGCGTGGCGGAGACGCCGCCCTCGACGGAGTTCTCGATCGGCACCATGGCGGCGTCGATCTCGCCGAGGCGCAGCGCGGCCAGCGCAGCGTCCACGGAGCCGAACGGGATGTGCTCCCGGCCCTCGGCCGCGTCCCAGGCGTCGAGCGCCATCTGGGTGAAGGTGCCTCGTGGTCCGAGGTAGCCGAAGCGATGGAGCTCGTCTGGGGTGCGGGGCGGCGGTGTCACGACGCGTCCTTCGAACGGTGCTGGTTGCCTGGGTGGCCTGACTGGTCCCTTGCCGCTGACGTGAGCGCCTGTTGCGCCTCGGTGGTCAGGCGGTCGATCCGGTGGTTCTGGGTGGCCGCCACCCGGGCGATGTCGGTCGTGCCGTCACCGGAGAAGGCGGCGAAGTCGCGGCGCACCCTGGCGAGGCGGATCTGCGCCCCGACGGCCAGGAGCAGGGCGAGCAGCGCGACGGCCGCGGCCGAGATGGCCACGATCCTGCGCGTCGTGTCGTCCACGATCGGCAAGGGTAGCCTCGGGGGGAGCCGAAGGGTTCCTGGATTCCAGCCTGTGACCTCGGCCGATGCAGACAGTTCTAATGCGTACTCTGTCCCCCGTGATTCGCCGCCACCCCGTCAAGACGCTCGTCGTCCTCCTCGTGATATTGGTGGCCGCACTGTCCCTCGCCTACGTCAAGCGAACCGAGGTTCCGGTGCCGCCGACGACTGAGCCCAAGCCGGGTGACTCGCTCGTGGTCATCGGCCTGGGGGGACTCTCGTGGGACGACGTGTCGAGCAAGGACACCCCGGTCCTCTGGGGCCTGCTGCGGGACGGGTCGGCCGCGTCGGTGTCGGTCAAGAGCCTGCACCTGACGACGTGCCCGACCGACGGATGGTCGACGGTGTCGGCCGGCGAGGCGGCCGGACCGGAGTCGGCCTCCGCGCGCCCCGCCTGCACCCCGTTGCCCGCGGTGACCGGTGACGCGAAGTCCGGCTGGCAGGTGACCGGCTACGGCGACATCCTGCGCGCCTCCCGCGACGCCGAGTACCGCGCGCGCCTCGGCAACCTCGGCGACAGCTTCGCCGCCGACAAGACGTGCATCCAGGCGATCGGGCCCGGCGCCGGGCTGGCCGCGGCCACCTCCGACGGCAAGGTGGCCAAGTACGCGCCATTCCAGGCGACCACGCTCGTCGACGACCTGGCTCAGTGCCCGGTGACAATCGTCGACGTCGGTGGGATCGACCAGACCGACCCCAACCCGACCCGGCAGCTGGAGAAGATCAACGGCATCGAGCGCCGCATCCAGCTCGTCATGGATGCGATGCCCAACGGCGCCGACCTCATCGTCACGGGCCTGGCCGACCGGGACCAGCAGGAGCGGCTGCGCCTGCTCACCGCGAGCGGCCCCCACTACGGCCCCGGCCTGCTGGCCTCGGCCTCCACCCGCACCACCGGTGTCGCGCAGCTGTCCGACATCACCGCCACGACCCTGCAACGCGGCGGGGTCACGCCGGTCACGGCCATCGGTGGCCGCGCCCTTTCCGTCGTGCCGTCGCCGAACAACAGCGAGGCGACCGCCGCGAGCAAGCTGACCGTGCTCACGGACATCGACAACAAGGCCGACGCGATGCATCGCGTCGTCGCGCCGTTCCTCATCATCTGGCTCTCCGGCACGGCACTCGCGTTCTTCGTGCTGTGGATCGTCCTGCGCCGCTCGCGACCCTGGAACGCCCGGCTCACGCGGCAACGCGTGCTCCGGATGGTGCGCCTCGTGGGTCTGGTGGCCGCCGGTATGCCGGCCGCGACGTTCCTGGCCAACCTCGTGCCGTGGTGGCGGTGGTCGACCATGACGAGCGTCAACGTGGCGATGTTGCTGGCGCTCGTCTTCGCCATCAGCTGCCTGCTCGCCGCCGTGTGCCTGCACGGGCCGTGGAGCTCGTCCGCTCTGGGGCCGCTCGCGACGATGTCGGCGATCACGGCGAGCGTCATCGGTATCGACCTGCTCACGGGCTCACACCTGCAGATCTCCTCGATCTTCGGCCTGCAGCCGCTCGTCGGCGGGCGCTTCTACGGCATGGGCAACGTCGCCTTCGCCCTGTATGCCGCCGCCGTCCTGCTGCTGTGCGCCTCCCTCGCGCACGCCCTCGTCCGCCGGGACGCCCCGCGCCTGGCCGTCGTCGCGGTCATCGTGGTCGGGGGTGTCGCCCTGGCGGTCGACGTGCTGCCGGCCTGGGGCGCCGACTTCGGCGGCCCCATCGCTCTGGTGCCCGCGCTCGGCTTCCTGCTGCTCGGCGTCCTGGGCTGGCGGACGACGCTGCGCAGCGTGGTCCTCGTGCTCCTCGCGGCCGGGCTCGTCGTCGGGCTGGTGTCCTACCTCGACTGGCGCCGCCCGGAGGCGGAGCGGTCGCACCCGGGCCGGTTCCTGCAGACGGTCATCGACGGCGGTGCGTGGGACGTCATGTCACGCAAGCTCCTCGCGAACGTCGACCTCGCCATGCATCTGCCGGTGCTTCTCGCGGTGGTCTCGGTGCTGACGGTCATCGCCGTGATCATCGTGGTGCGTCCGGGCGTCATGCACACCGACGCGCTGAAGCGCCTGCTCGAGGAGGCCCCGCTGCTGCACCGCGGCCTCTACTCGGTCATCATCATGGCGGTCATCGGGTTCCTCACCAACGACTCGGGAGCCGCGATCCCGCCGGTGGCGGCGCTGTTCACGGTGCCGCTCGTCGTGTCCGCGGTGATGCACTTCCTGTCGATCGAGGCCCGAAGAGCACCGGTCCGCCGCCGCCGCGACCGCCACCACCTGTGACATCTGGGCTCGCTCCGCTCGCCCGTGTTCGGCGCGCCCAGACGTCGCGCCTTCCCTCCTCGGCTCGCTCGCTGGCGCTCGCATCGCTCGTCAGTCCACGCGCGACGCGCGCCGAACGTGACACCTGGGCTCGCTCAGCCGGGGCCGAGGCGGCGGCGCAGCTTGCGCACGCCGATCGCGAGGGCGACATCGCGGTACTGCCCGGCGCGATGCACCTGCGCGCGCCAGTCGGTGCCGGTGACCCGGTGGTGCAGGTCGCACGGCACCTCGATGATGGTGAGGCCGGCGTCGAGGACGTCGATCGTCATGCCGACCTCGACTCCCCAGCCTCGCGCGAAGGGTGTGGCCGCGGCGATCGCGGCCGGCGACAGGCACCGCATGCCGGACAACGGCTGTGCCGGGCTCCAGCCGGTGAGCTCCTCGATGCCCCGGCGCGCGAGGCCGACGACGAGACCATGACCGCCGCCGGACTCGGCCTGCACGGGCAGCGTGGCCACCGCGAGGTCGGCCTCGCCGCGCGCCACGGGCGCCACGAGCGCGCCGACGGCCTGCGCGGAGGCCTCGAGGTCGGCGTCGACGAACAGGACCGACGTGCTGCCGTCGAGCCGGCCGACTCGGCGCAGACCGTTGACCCGGCCGAGGCCGCTCATCATGGCGTCGGCCTTGCCGTGGTTGCGCGGGTGACGCACGACTTCTGCGCCTTCGCGAGCCGCGATGTTGCCCGTGCCGTCCGTCGAGCCGTCGTCGACGACCACGACCGTCACGACGCCCGGGATCGTCCGGACGCCGCGGATCGTCTCGGCGATGCGCGCCGACTCGTCCTTCGCCGGGATGATGACGGCGACTGGCAGCGCGGAGGTCGTCGTCATCGAGGGGCCGGCCGTCAGCGCAGGGTGACCTGGCGGTTGGTGAGCCCGGCCCGGGCGCCGCGCTCGGCGGCGTTGAGGGGCTCGGTGGAGGCTGCCGCGTCGTCGATGCGCTGCTTCATCTGGGTGAGAGCGTCCTCGAAGTCCGCTGCGTCCGCGTCGGGGCTGACCTCCCACACGGGGATGAGCAGGCCGCTGGACCGGAAGCAGCCGAGGAGGCGGCCGTCCTCGCCGAGGTGGCTTTCGCCGGCCGCGTGCAGCCGTGCGAGCGCGTTGGTCGCGATGTCCTCGTCGAAGGGCAGCACCCAGCGGACGTAGGTGCGGTCACCGATGCGGCACCAGAAGGCAGACGGTGCTGAGTCGAGCTTGACGGTCGGGATGGCGGACTCGTTGGCGCGTCGCAGGGACTCCTCGCCGTCGGCGTCGAGCTCGGCCTCAGCGACCCAGAAGTCGAAGCCGTCGTGGACCTGCATGTCCAGCGGGGTGTCGGTGTCGAGCAGGTCCTGCAGGCGCGGGGTGTCCTCGGTGGACACCGGGAGCGTCGCAACGGGCGAGCCGGGCTCGGCGGCGACCGCGAGGCCGATCGCCTGCGCGATGTCCCTGCTGGTGTCGCCGCTGGCGTTGCCGGACTGGATGCCGACGAGCACCTCGCCGCTGTCGCGGTGCAGCCCCGGCCACGCGAGCGGCAGCACCGTGGCGATCGTCACCTCTTCGGGCCCGCCGTCCGGTGCCTTGCCGGACGCGAACCGGACGGTGGCCGTCGCGGCCGGGACGATCTCACGCATCGCGACCCAGTCGGTCTCGTTGGGCAGCCCTTCGAAGGGGCGCGCCACGAACGGAGCCGGGACGGGACGTGTGGTGCGGTCTGCGCGCTGGCCGCGCGGTCGACGTGAAGCCTTACCCATGCGCGCAACCTTAGACGCCCGGGAGACACTCAGGGACCACGTATGCCGCGGGGCGAGCTGCGGGCCTGCCGTGACCCCGCTCAGCCAGTCGCAACAGCGGCGGCGAGGGGCGCCAGGGCGTGGACGTCGGCGGGTCCGGCGAGGTCGACAGGCGAGACGAACACCGTCGTGATGCCGAGCCCGGCCAGGCCACGCAGCCTCGCGGCGTGCTCGGACGCGGTGCCGGCGTGGTGCCGCTGCGCGAACGTGGCCGCGGACACCCGTCCCCGATGCCTCTCGACCCGCGCCCAGACGTCGTCGCGGTCGTGCCCCACGAGCGGCAGGTCGAGGACCGTGACGTGCAGGTCGCCGACTTCGCGTCCGGCCTCGTGGGCCAGGGCGAGGTAGCGCTCGACCTTCGCCAGGCCCGCCTCGTCCGACGGGAGGTTGCAGCCGTCGGCGAGGCGGGCCGCGATCCGGAGCGTCCGCTCGCCTCCGCCGCCCACGATGACCGGGATGTCGCCCACCGGCCGCGGGTAGAGGGTCGTCTCGGGCAGCGAGACGCGCCGTCCGGCATACGGCTTGGTGCCCGGCGCCCACAGCGCCTTCACGGTCTCGATCCCGCGCTCGAGCGCGTCGAGGCGCAGCGCGGGGGTGGGGAACTCCATCCCGTATGCCGCGTGCTCACGCTCCCACCATCCGGCCCCCAGCCCGACGAAGACCCGTCCGCCGGAGAGCGCCGACAGGGTCGCGGCCGCCTTGGCCGTGATCCCCGGGGCGCGGAAGGTCACGGGCGAGACGAGGGTCCCGAGCTGGAGACGGCTGGTCACGGCGGCCAGCGCACCGAGGGTGACCCAGGGCTCCGGAATCGGGTCCCAGGCCCGGCCGACCTGGGGGATCTGGATCAGGTGGTCCATCAGGGCGAGGCCTGCGAACCCGGCCTCCTCTGCTGCGACGGCGACGGAGCGCAGCCAGGCCATGAGGTCGCCCTCGACCGGGAACCGTGACACCTGGAGCACCACGCCCCCGCGCAGCCCCCCACCCCCACCCCCAGGCAGCCGACCCGGCAACACACCCGCAAACCGCGAACCACCCGCAGTTGCAACCGTCGAGGGTTCGCTGTTTCCGGGTGTGTTGGGGTCGGGGGCGCTGGGCTCGGGGGCGCCGGGCTCGGGGGCTGCGGGGCGGACCGTGTGGACCAGGTCCCAGCCTTCGGAGTCGAGCTGGGCGCGGGTCGCAGCCACCGAGGCGAGCTGCGCCGTCAGCACCCGCGCTGGGACCGGGCGGTCGCGGGCGGCGTTGCGAGAGCGGCATACGGCGGCAGGGGTGTCGAGCACGACGACGACCGCGGGCAGGCCCGCGGAACGAGCGGCGGCCAGCCATCCGGCACGGCGGCCCGCGTCGGTCCCGAGCGTGTCGACGACCGTGGTCAGCCCACGACCCAGGCGGGCAGCGACGACCTGCTCGAGCAGCGAGAACGCGTCGACGGACGCGTCGAGGTCGTTCTCGCCGCTGCCCACCACGCTGCGCAGCGCGTCGGACGAGACGATCTCCGTGGCGCGGTACCGCTCGGCTGCCCAGGTCGACTTGCCGGAGCCGGCCGCTCCGACAAGCACGACGAGCGCGGGGTCGGGCACTGGCTCGGGCAGTGGCTCGGGCAGTGGCTCGGGCAGTGGCTCAGGCAGTGGCTCGGACACTGGCTCGGGCGGTGGGCCGGGCGGTGGCTCGCCGGGCATCGGGTCCTGCGCCGGCCGGTCAGTGCGACCGGCGGCGCGACGGGCCGCCCAGGGAGGCCCAGACGGTGCGGCCGTTCGGGTCCTCGATGACGCCCCACTCGTGGGCCAGCGAGCGCACGATCCGCAGGCCGCGTCCCCCGGGGCCCCACGTGGTCGGCGGCGACGGGCGCGGAACGGTCGACCCGCCGCCGTCGGAGACCTCGACCTCGACGACGTTGTTCTTGACCTTCCAGTGCACCCGGATGGCGCCGTCGGTCAGCGGCTTGGCATGGCGGATGGCGTTGGCGACGAGCTCGCTCACGACGATCTCGGCCTCATCGATGACCTGAGCGGGCACCTGGCGCGCGAGCAGGTCCTCGACGAGCTCGCGACGGATCCGCGGCGCCGCGGACGGCGCCCACTGGATGCGCACCGTCCGCTTCTCGCTCATCGGTGCCGCCGGCATGCTGCTCATCGAGGGTCTCCTGCCGATCGCTGCCGCGGCCCGTCCGGCATCGGTGCCCGTCGTGGGCACTAAGCCTCTCCCCTGGTTGGTCGCCACGCGTACAGCCTCCTTCGGGCGAAATGCCACGCCCCCGCGAGCACGGTAGCCAAACCTGGGGCATAGCTCAATGAACGATGTGATAAATCCTCGCGGCCCTGACCTGCACATTCATGAATCTGCTGCCATCTAGAGATTTCACAAGATTTTCCGATAGCGCCAGATAGGCGGCCGGGACACGCGCGGTCAGGGACGTACCCAGATCCTCCCAGGTTCTTGCAAGCCGAACACTCACGATATATCGTGACTGTATCGCGACTGTTCGTGAGTCGCGCGAAGAAGGAGGAGAACCCTCATGTACGGACACAGACACACCAGACACGAGTCGGGCTGGGACCCCAAGTGGGGCGGAGGCGGCTGGGGCGGAGGCGGCTGGGACCCCAAGTGGGGTGGCGGCTGGGGCGGAGGCTGGCAGGGCGGCGGCCGCGGCCGGCCCGGTCCCCCGCCGTGGGTGCAGGACATCGTGCGCCACTTCGGCGGCCCGGCCTTCGGGCCCGAGTTCAACCGCCGCGGGCCCCGCGCCCGGCGCGGTGACGTCCGCGCCGCCATCCTCGACGTCCTCGCGGGCGACGAGATGAACGGCTACCAGCTGATCCAGCAGATCTCCGAGCGCACCAAGGGCGCGTGGAAGCCGAGCCCCGGCTCGGTCTACCCGACCGTCCAGCAGCTCGAGGACGAAGGCCTCGTCGAGGGCCGCGACGTCGAGGGCCGGCGCATGCTGCGCCTCACCGATGCCGGGCGCCGCTACGTCGAGGAGAACGCCGAGGAGATGGCTGCCACGTGGCGGGCCTTCGACGAGGCAGACGAGGGAGGCGACGGCCCGTGGGCCAACGCGACCCGCCCGGACGACAGCTCCGAGTCCAACCCGATGCCGATCGTCGGCCAGGTGATGAGCGCCATGTGGCAGATCGTCACGACGGGCACGTCGCAGCAGCGGGCCGAGGCCACGGAGATCCTCACCGAGACCCGGCGCAAGCTCTACCGGCTGCTCGCCGAGGGCGACCCGGAGTGAGCCGAACCTGCGGGGCCCGGGGGTGATCACCCCCGGGCCCGGCAGCTCCTACCGCATCTCCATGGCCGTGGGCGGTGGGTCCCGTCGGCGAGCGATCCGGCAGGATGGCCCGGTGTCCACGACCGCACCCTCCGGCCTGCTCGTGGCGGGGACGTCGTCCGACGCCGGCAAGTCGGTCGTCGTCGCCGGCCTCTGCCGGGCACTCGTGCGCCGCGGGCTGAAGGTCGCGCCGTTCAAGGCGCAGAACATGTCGAACAACTCGATGGTCTGCGCCGACGGCGGCGAGATCGGCCGGGCGCAGTACCTCCAGGCCCAGGCCGCCCGCGTCGTGCCGACGACGGCGATGAACCCCGTCCTGCTCAAGCCGGGCACCGACCGGCGCGCCTTCGTCGTCGTCCGCGGGCACCCCGCGGGCACCCTCGAGGCCGGAGAGTATGCCGTCGGGCGGGCTCATCTGGCCGAGGCCGCCTTCGAGGCCTACCGCGAGCTCGAGGCCTGCTATGACCTCGTGGTGTGCGAGGGCGCCGGGTCTCCGGCCGAGATCAACCTGCGGGCCGGGGACTACGTCAACCTCGGCCTGGCCCGTGCGTTCGGGCTGCCGGTCGTCGTCATCGGCGACATCGACCGAGGCGGCATCCTCGCCTCCCTCTACGGCACCTGGGCGCTGCTCGACGAGGCCGACCGGTCGCTGCTCAAGGCCTTCGTGATCAACAAGTTCCGAGGCGACGTCAGCGTGCTGGAGCCGGGGCTCGACGAGATCACCCGGCGGACGGGCGTGCCCTTCCTCGGAGTGGTCCCGTGGCTGCTCGACGTCTGGCTCGACAGCGAGGACACCCTCGAGGTCGGGCACTGGCGGGCCTCTACTGCGCTGTCCGCGACCGCCCGCGACCGGCTCAAGGTGGCCGTCGTGCGGCTGCCCCGGATCTCCAACGCCACCGACGTCGACGCTCTGGCGGTCGAGCCGGGCGTCGACCTGCTCGTGACCGTCGACCCAGCCGTGGTCGAGGCCGCCGACGTGGTCGTGCTGCCCGGATCCCGTTCCACCGCAAGCGACCTCGAATGGCTGCGCGAGCGCGGCCTGGCCGCGGTCATCAGCCGGCGCGCTGAGGCGGGCCGTCCGGTGCTCGGCATCTGCGGCGGCTACCAGATGCTCGCCCACCGGATCGCGGACGACATCGAGGGGCGCGTCGGCGAGGTGCCGGGTCTCGGGCTGCTGCCGACGACCGTCGAGTTCGGCGAGTCCAAGGTCCTGGCCCGGCCGAGCGGGGCGTGGCGCGGCGAGCAGGTCGACGGTGCCTACGAGATCCACCACGGCATCGCCCGGCGTGTGGACGGCCACCACACCGAGCCCTTCCTCGATGGCTGGCGGTGCGGTCAGGTGTGGGGCACGATGTGGCACGGCGCCTTCGAGAGCGACGGGTTCCGCCGCGCCTGGCTGGCTGAGGTGGCGGCCGCCGCCGGTTCGCAGTGGCGGGCCGACCCCACCGCGCAGGGCTTCGCGGCCCGACGCGAGCACATGCTCGACACCCTGGCGGACGCCCTCGAGGAGCACGTCGACATCGACGCCCTGGTGTCCCTGACCCGTGCCGGGCGCGCTTCGTGATCAAGCGAGTTCGCGTGATCGGGATCGGGATGGGCGACCCCGAGCACCTCACCGGCGAGGCCATCCGGGCGCTGCGCACCGTGGACGTCTTCCTCGTCGCCGACAAGGGCGGCCGGGCGTCCGACCTCGTCGCCGCACGGCAGGCCATCTGCGACGCCTTCATCCCGCCCGACCGCCCCTACCGCGTCGTCGAGGTGCCCGACCCGCGGAGGGGGCCGGACGCGGAGCGTGACGTGACGGCATACGGGCATGGAGTGCGCGACTGGCACTCAGCGCGCGTCACGGCATACGCGGAGGTCATCGACGGGCTGGCCGACGGTGAGGAGACCGTGGGCTTCCTCGTCTGGGGTGACCCGGCCTTCTACGACTCGACGATCCGCGTCGTCGACGCGCTGCGCGAGCGGTATGCCGTCGAGCACGACGTCATCGCCGGCGTCAGCGCCCCCCAGCTGCTCGCGGCGCGCCACCGGATCCCGCTCAACCGGATCGGCGCCTCGATCCACATCACGACGGGCCGGCGCCTGGTGGAGGAGTACGACCCGGCGCTCGGCGACGTCGTCGTCATGCTCGACGGGGGGCTCGCGTGCGCCGGGCTGGTGGACACGCACCCGGACCTCGAGCTCTTCTGGGGCGCCTACCTCGGGTCGGCCGACGAGGTGCTCGTCTCAGGCCGGCTCGCCGACGTCATCGACGAGGTCCGGCGGGTGCGCCGTGAGTCGCGTGAGCGCCACGGCTGGGTCATGGACACCTACCTGCTCCGGCGCCCTGACCGGACTCGCTGAGCGACTGCGCCCAGCCCGCCTCCCCGGGCACCCCAGGATGCCCTAGCATCGCGGCGTGCAGGGAGCGCCGTCGCCGACCGAGCCGAACGCCGCCACCGGCCGGCTCGTCGACCGCCCGGTGCCCGACCCACGCGGCCCGGCACGCTGGGCGTTGTTCTTCGGTGGCCTGTCACTCGTCCCGATGGGGGTGCGCGCCGGCAACGCCGCGGCCCTCGACGCCGAGCGGGCAGCTGCGGCTGACAGCGGGTCCGTCCTCGCCTTGCCCGCCAACGACATCGAGCAGTGGTGGGCGAACGCGTGCGTGGCGACCTTCGTGGTCGCGGGCGTGTTCGCCTGCATCTGGCTCGTGCGGCTGCAGTACGCGCTCGTGCGACGCGGCGCTCTGACTCGCGTCGTCCCCGACCTGGGCTTCTGGGTCATGTGGGTCCTGCCGATCGTCACCTGGATCCTGCCCGTCGTGCGCATCAACCGGCTCGACCGCGCTCTGAGGCCCCGGACATCCTGGCGGGACCAGCCGTTCGCCCTGTGGGCCTGGGCGGCAGTCTGGGTGCTGATGGCCGACACGCGGCTGTGGAGCCCGCGGGGGCTGGGCGAGATGGGGGCGCCCCTCCTTCGAGCCGTCCTCGATGTCGATGTGGCCTGGTGGCGCCTCGGGGTCGCGGTTGCGGCCTACGTCCTTTGGTATGCCGTGGTCGTGCGGATCACCGACGCGGCCGACCGCGCCCAGCTCGCCTCGCCGGGCCGTGTGCAGGTCTCGGGGTCCTGACCCCGAGACCTGCACACGGCCCTCCGCTTGGCCTGGCTGGTGTCACGGCCTGGATAGAAGGACGCGGACATCGGCTCCGTGGCCGGCGCGTGCGAGCTTGGCATCACACGTATAGAGCGGCACAGCCAGCGCTTCGGACAACGCCAGGTAGCAGGCGTCATAGCTCGTGAACTGGTGACGCAGTGTCCAGATCCGGTCAGCCAACGGCTGGGTGGCGTATCGGGTGATAGTGAAGGCAAAGAGGTCCTGGCGTGCCACCTCAGCGGAGGCCGGCGCAAGCTTTCCACCGAGCCGGAGCCCGCGGAGGACCGAGATCACCTCGACATCGAGCAGGTGGGGCGCGTGGACATCGCCTTGGAGGGCGTCGAGCAGGTCGTCGTCGGCCTCGTGCCCGATCAGCGCCTCGACCATGGCGGAGGCATCGATCACGATCACCGGCGACCGGCCTGCACGGCCTCGACGATCTGCTCAGAGGTCGGGCCGGCCGACCGGTCGCGGGCCCTGAGCCGGGCGACGATCTCAGCGTTCGTCGGCCGTGCCGCGATCTTGGCCAACTCAGCCCCGACGTAGGCCGACAGCGACATCCCGTCCGCGGCCGCACGCTCCTTGAGCGTCTCGGCGACCTCGTCGGAGACGTCCCGGATGTAGAGGGTCTTCATGCCTCATGCTAGCACTCTGCTAGCAATCCGCCCGTGTCTTCGAGGGGGCGTGTGCAGGTATCGGGGTCCTGACCCCGATACCTGCACACAGCACTCCTCCCGCTGGCCTGGCTCCCGCCGGCAGGGGTCAGAGGCTGCGGTAGAAGTCGATGACGTCGCCGACCAGGACCTTGGTGTCGTCGTGGGCTGCGTAGTGGCCGCCGCCCTCCCGGACGTTCCACATGCGGATGTCGGCGTGGTCCCGCTCGGCGAACCGTCGGATCGACTGGAAGTCGTTGGTGTAGGACGAGAGCCCGACCGGCAGCGTCGTGGGGCCCTCGGGCCGGTGCTGCGCCAGCTGGTTCTCCCGGTAGAGCCTGATCGCCGACCCAGCGGTGCCCGTGAGCCAGTACGTCGCGACGTTCGCCACGACGAAGTCGTCGTCCTGGTCGAGCATCAGCTGGCTGTTCCAGGCGAGCAGTGCGACCGGCGAGTCGGCCAGGGCGTGCGCGATCGTCTGCGGAGACTGGCTGTGGAGCAGGTTGAAGGCGCCCATGTTCTCCCAGAACCACTGGAGCTTGGCCATGGCGGCCTGCTCGTCCGGCGTGAGGTCGACCAGCTCGGCGGGGTCGCCGGTCGGGAACGAGAAGAGCTGGGTCACGTGGACGCCGATGCAGTGCTCCGGGTCCAGCCGACCGACCTCGGGGGAGATCATCGAGCCGGCGTCGTTGCCGACCGCGCCGTAGCGCTCGTAGCCGAGCCGGCGCATGAGCTCGACCCAGGCCTTGGCGATCCGGATGTTGTCCCAGCCGGTCTCGGTCGTGGGGCCGGAGAAGCCATAGCCCGGCATGGACGGGATGACCACGTGGAAACCCGCTGCCGTGAGGGGCTCGATGACGTCGAGATACTCGACGACGGAGCCGGGCCACCCATGCGTGAGGATCAGCGGCGTGGCGTCGTCCTGCTCGGAGCGGACGTGGATGAAGTAGATCGTCTGGCCGTCGATCGTCGTGGTGAACTGCGGGTACGCGTTGAGGCGTGCCTCGAGCGCCCGCCAGTCGAACGCGGTGCGCCAGTGCTCGGCGAGCTCACGGACGCGCGAGACCGGGACGCCGTAGTCATCCTCGGCGCCGGGGATCTCGTCGGTCCAGCGAGCGCGCGCCAGCCGGTCAGCGACGTCGTCGAGGTCGGCCTGCGGGACCTCGACGCGGAAGGGGCGGATCTCGGTGCTCATGATGCTCTCCATCTCAAACGGAATGAACTGTTCCGTTCCACAATAACGGAACGCTTCATTCCGCACAACCCCTAGGATGGGAACCATGGCGACGGCATCAACCGGCCTCTCCGGCCTCTCCGGCCGCAAGGCGCAGGCGGCACGCAACGACACGGCCATCCTCGACGCGGCTCGCACGGTCTTCCTGCGCGACCCCTCCGCTCCGATCGCCGCCGTGGCTGCTGAGGCGGGCGTCGGCATCAGCGCGCTCTACCGGCGCTACGCCAACAAGGAGGCCCTCGTCGCCAGCCTGTGCGCGGAAGGGCTGGACCGGTATGCCGCTGCAGCCGAGCGGGCCCTCGCCGCCGAGGGAGATCCGTGGCAGGCCTTCGCCGGCTTCGTCACCGAGGTCGTCGACGAGGACGTCCACGCCCTCACGGTGCGCCTTGCCGGGACGTTCCGGCCGACGCCCGAGCTCGGCGCCAAGGCGGCCAGCGCCACCGCCCTCGGGGCGGAGGTCTTCCGGCGCGCCGACGAGGCGGGCGCCCTGCGAGCCGGGTTCGTGTTCAACGACGTGGGGATGGTGCTGGAGCAGGCGACCGCCGTGCGGGTGTCCGACCCCGAGCGGACCGTCGTGCTGCGCCGTCGCTACCTGGCCCTGACGCTGGCCGCGATCCGCGCTGGTGGGTCACGGCCTGAGTCTGCCGATCCAGCTGCCGATCCAGCTGCCGATCCACGGGAGCTGCCCGGGCCCCCGCCCACCGACGCCGAGCTGGGCGAGCGCTGGATCCCACGCGTGTGAGCGACGGAGCCTCGGGGGTGGTCAGCTCTCGAGCTCGCCCTCGACATCGAGGTACGCCTGCTGGAGATCGGCGAGCAGCTGGGCGTCCGGCTCGGCCCAGAGGCCGCGGTCGACCGCCTCGTGAAGCCGCTCGACCATGCTCTGGAGCGCCCACGGGTTGGCGTGCTGGAGGAAGTCGCGGTTCTCCTTGTCGAGCACGTAGGTCTGTGCGATCTGCTCGTACATCCAGTCGGTGACGACCCCGGCCGTGGCGTCGAAGCCGAAGAGGTAGTCGACGGTGGCCGCCAGCTCGAAGGCACCCTTGTACCCGTGCCGGCGCATCGCCGCGACCCATCGCGGATTCACGACGCGGGACCGGAAGACGCGAGCGGTCTCTTCCGTGAGACTGCGGGTGCGCACGGCATCGGGCATCGTCGAGTCCCCGACGTACGCCCGGGGCTCGCGTCCGGTCAGCGCCCGGACGGTGGCGACCATGCCGCCGTGGTACTGGAAGTAGTCGTCGCTGTCGGCGATGTCGTGCTCTCGGGTGTCGACGTTCTTGGCGGCGACGTCGATGCGCCGGTACGCGCGCTCCATGTCCCCGCGAGCGGGTATGCCGTCCAGTCCCCGCCCGTAGGCGAAGCCGCCCCACGTCGCGTAGACCTCTGCGAGATCCTGGTCGGAGCGCCAGGTGCCTGCCTCGACGAGCGGGAGGATGCCGGCGCCGTACGATCCGGGCTTGGAGCCGAAGATCCTCGTCGTGGCCCGTCGTCCGTCCCCGTGGTCGGCCAGGTCGGACTGGACGTTGGCACGGACGAAGTTGTCCTCGGCGCTCTCGTCGAGGCCGGCGACAAGGGCCACGGCGTCGTCGAGCATGGCGATGACATGCGGGAAGGCGTCTCGGAAGAAGCCGGAGATGCGCACGGTCACGTCGACGCGCGGGCGCCCGAGCTCGGCCAGCGGGACGGGATCGAGCCCGACGACCCGGCGGGACATCTCGTCCCAGCGCGGACGGACGCCGATGAGGGCGAGCACCTCGGCGATGTCGTCGCCGGACGTCCGCATGGCCGAGGTGCCCCACACGGACAGGCCGACCGACCGAGGCCACTCGCCCGTGTCGGCACGGTGGCGCTCCAAGAGAGACTCGGCCATGGACTGCCCTGTCTCCCAAGCAAGCCGGGACGGGATGGCCTTCGGGTCGACCGAGTAGAAGTTGCGTCCGGTCGGGAGCACGTTGACGAGCCCGCGCAACGGCGAGCCGGACGGTCCGGCCGGGACGTACCCACCGTCGAGGGCGTGCAGCACCGCGTCGATCTCGCCGCTCGTGGCCCTCAGACGTGGGACGACCTCCTCGCACGCGAAGGTCAGCGAGCGGCATACGTCGTCGTCGGGGTCACCCAGCATGTCCCGCACGACTGACGGCACCGCGGCAGCGTCCCACCCCGTGGCCGCAAGAGCGGCGACGAGCGAGCTCGCCTGCGCCTCGATCCGATCCACGGTGGCGCGTTCGGCCTCCCCCTCACTGAGGCCGAGCGCGGACCGCAGCCCGGGCACGGCGCCGGCGGTGCCGGCGAAGACCTGGCTGGCTCGCAGGACCGTGAGCACGAGGTTGTCCAGGGTCTCCCCGGCGGGCGCCTCTCCGAGGACGTGCAGGCCGTCGCGGATCTGGACGTCCTTGACCTCGCACAGCCAGCCGTCTACGTGCATGACGAACTCGTCGAAGGCATCGTCGTCCGGCCGATCGGTGAGCCCCAGGTCGTGGTGGAGCGCCGCCGCGTGCACGAGTGCCCAGATCTCGGCGCGAAGGGCAGGCGCCTTCGCGGGGTCCATCACCGAGACGTTGCCGTACTCGTCGAGCAGCTGTTCGAGCCGCGCGATGTCGCCGTACGACTCGGCGCGGGCCATGGGTGGCACCAGGTGGTCGACGATCGTCGCGTGGGCACGCCGCTTGGCCTGGCTCCCCTCCCCCGGGTCGTTGACGAGGAACGGGTAGACGAGCGGCACCGAGCCGGCCGTCGCATCGGGACCGCACGACGGGGAGAGGGCGAGGGTCTTTCCCGGCAGCCACTCGAGGTTGCCGTGCTTGCCCATGTGGACGATCGCGTGTGCCCCGAAATCCGTTGCCAGCCAGTCGTATACGGCGAGGTAGTGATGCGAGGGAGGGAGGTCCGGGTCGTGGTAGATGGCGATCGGGTTCTCGCCGAAACCGCGAGGCGGCTGGATGAGGATCACGACGTTGCCGGCGCGCAGGCTCGCCGCGACGATCTCGCCGTCCAGGTCACCGTGACGGTCGACGAAGACATCACCGGGGGCCTCGCCCCAGTGGTGGACGACCGCCTCGCGCAGCCCCTTTGGGAGAGCCTCGAAGTGCTCGCGGTAGCGGTCGGCGCGGATGCGCACGGGCTGGCCGGAGAGCTGCTCCTGGGTGAGCCAGTCCTCGTCCTGGCCCCCCGCCTCGATGAGCGCGTGGATGAGCGCGTTGCCGGCGGTCGTGTCGGGCGACTCTCCGTCGACGGGGTCGAGCGGACCGGTGCCCGGGATCTCGCCGGGTGCGCCGAGGTCGTATCCCGCGTCACGCATGGCGCGCAGCAGCCGGATCACCGAGACAGGCGTGTCGAGCCCGACGGCGTTGCCGATCCGCGAGTGCTTCGAGGGGTAGGCCGACAGGACGATCGCGACACGTCGCTCGGTGGGCGGGGTGCGGCGCAGGCGGGCGTGGTTGACCGCGAGCGTCGCGAGACGACCGCACCGCTCCAGGTCGGGCACATAGTGCGGGAGGCCGTCGGCGTCGGTCTCCTTGAAGGAGAAGGCCGTTCCGATGATTCTGCCGTCGAACTCGGGCACCGCCACCTGCGTCGCGACGTCGAGCGGGCTCATGCCCTCGTCGCTCGACTCCCACCGCTCCCTGCTCCACGTGAGGCACAGGCCCTGGATGATCGGCACGTCGAGCGCAGCGAGCGCCTGGACGTCCCAGGCGTCGTCGTCGCCCCCGGCGCCCGCCTCCGCGGGCCGGGTGCCGCCTGCCGCCAGGACGGTCGTCACCAGGGCGTCGTATGCCGTCAGGTGAGCGAGTAGGTCGGGCGGCGCGTCGCGCAGCGACGTGACGTGGATCGGGGTCCCGATCCCTCCCGCGGCATCGACCGCGTCGGCGAGAGCCTCGACGTAGGCGGTGTTCCCTGCGGTGTGCTGGGCGCGGTAGAACAGGATCCCGACCTCGGGAGCACTCGGGTCCGCCGGGGCCGGGCGGGCGAGCCGGCCCCAGAGCGGTTGCGGCTCGGGCGGTTCGAAGACGTCTCCGGTGAGCAGGACGGTGTCGGCGAGGAAGGCATGCAGGCCGCGGACGTTGGCGGGTCCGCCTTCGGCGAGGTAGCGGTGGGCTTCAGCGGCCACGCCGTGCGGCACGGTGGAGTGGGCCATCAGCGCGGCGTCCGGGGCCTGCTCCCCGCCGAGCACGACGAGCGGGAGGCCACTCTCGCGCGCCTGGGCGAAGGCGGGTGGCAGGGCCTGCGCCGAGCCGAGGAACCGGAACACCACGAGGTCGCTCGCGGCAAGCAGGTCTGCGAGCGCCGAGCCGTCGACTCGGGTGGGGTTGGCCCACGAGTAGGGGGCACCGCTGGCCCGAGCTCCGAGCAGGTCGGTGTCGGACGTGCTGAGCAGCAGAATGCGTGCCACGGGGTCTCCTCGGCGGGGTGTCCACGCCCCGCGGCCGGTCGGATACGAGACGTCGCCGGCAGTTCCTGACTCACCCTTCCCCGTGCTGCGGGTCGGGTTCACAGTGGCGGGACCGTCCCGGACTCGCACCGGGTTCCTGGTCGACAACGCTGGCCGCAGCCTAGCGGGTGGCGCTGCCTGCCGCGCCGGAGGCTGGGATGCGGCTCGTCACATGGCGAACGGGTCAGCGCCCGAGGCGAGCGCCGGGAGCATGACCGAGGCGAGCCGGGCATAGAGATGCCGCTGCAGCCTCGGGCCGAAGCTGACGCGGGCAACGCCGAACGCCGCCAGCTCGGCGAGGGTCAGCCGGCCCGAGCCGAAGCCGATGTTCACCGGACCAGGGATCCCCTCGACGAGGGCTCGGATCGCTTTCGGGTCGTCGGTGGCGATCGGGTAGACACAGTCGGCCCCGGCCTCGAGGTAGCGGCGTCCCCGGTCGATCGAGGCCCGGACCTGCTCGTCGAGAGTGCCCTGGCCGCGGATGAAGGAGTCGGTGCGGGCGTTGACCACGAGGTCGGCACCCTGTGCCTCGGCCGCGGCGCGGACCGCCGCCAGGAATCCGGCCTGCACATCGGCGTCGACCAGCTCGCCCGTCGCCGGGTCCGAGTCCTCGAGGTTGACGCCGACCACACCGGTCCCGGTGAGGCGCTCGACGAGCTCGTCCGGCGGGAGCCGGTACCCGCGCTCGAAGTCGACGGTCACGGGCACGTCCACCGCGCGGGCGAGGCGAGCGCTTGCGGCGAGCACCTCCTCGACCGGTGTCGCCTCACCGTCGGCCCACCCGAGGACTGCCGAGGTCGCGACGCTGCTCGTGGCCACCGCTCGGAAGCCGGCCTCCTGCACCAGGCGCGCCGACGCGGCATCCCACGCGTTGGGCAGCACGAGCGGCGTGCCCGGGACGTGGAGGGCTCGGAGGGTTGCGGCCTTCTCGCTCGAGGCCGTAGGAGACGTTGGGTCACTCATGCAGTCAACGGTAGGTCGGCCCACTGACACCCCGCCTGGCCCAGCGGTGGGGCGGGGTTGTCTACGATCCCCGCGTGAGTGCCGCAGCCCGCGAGAGGCAGACCCCTGATGCGTGCCCTGCCGTGTCGCGACCCTTCGCGGCCGCTGACGGGTCGATCGTCCGCCTTCGTCCCGCGGCTCAGCCGGTGCCGGTCACAGTGCTGGCCCAGCTCCTGGATATCGTTGCCACACAACAAGATCCGTCAATCCAGCTCACCTCGCGTGGAGCCCTCCAGCTGCGCGGCCTGCCGTCCCCCCTCGACCCGACGCTGCGGGAGCGACTCCGCGCCACCGGGCTCGTCCCGTCGCCGACCCATGAGCTGGTCCGCAATGTCGTCGCGTCTCCGCTGTCGGGGCTCGACGACCTCGGGCACTGTGACCTTCGTCCCGTCGCCCGCGCGCTGGACGCCGCGCTGTGCGCCGACGCGCGGCTCGCGACGCTGCCGGGGCGGTTCCTGTTCGTGCTCGACGACGGCAGGGGCGACGTCATCGGCGAGCCCTTCGACCTCGGCGTGCTGGCCACCGGACCGGGGCGATGCATCGTCCTGGCCGGCGGCCGGTCGCACGGCTGGAACTCGTCTTTGGACAGCGCCGTGCCGCGCATCGTCGCCCTCGCCCACGACTTCCTCGACCGCGTGCCGGGACAGGGCGTGTGGCATGTGTCCGAGCTGGCCGGGCCGATCGGCCCGCCGCCGACGGCCGGTCCGGTGATCCTGCCCGACCCCGGCCCGAGACCGACCGGAGCGGTCGGGGACCACATCGTCGTCGGGGTCCCGCTCGGGCTGCTGACCCGCCGCCACGTCGACGCGCTGTATGCCGTCACCGAGCGAGTCGTGGTCACCCCCTGGCGTTCGCTCGTGGTCGAGAGTGCCGCGACGTCGGCAGCCGCGCTCGAAGACGCAGGACTCGTCACCGGGCCGGGTTCGCCATGGCAGCGCCTGCACGCCTGCACCGGCCTGCCCGGCTGCGCACGGTCCTCTCTGGACACCCGCTCGTTCGCCGCCGCGCTCGCCCCGGTGCTGCCGGCCGGGCAGGTGCCGGTCCACGTGAGCGGGTGCGAGCGGCGATGCGGGACGCCGCGCACGGCATACGTCGACCTGCTGTCGCCGACGAGCATCGGGGCAGCCCTCACCCTGCTGGACCAGGAGGCTCCATGACCGCGCCGACGCGGCCCCGCAAGCGGTACGACTACGAGGACGACGGCCAGGAGATCTACCGCCGGTCGTTCGCGACGATCCGAGCGGAGGCGCGCCTGGACCACCTGCCCGAAGATGCCAGGGTCGTCGCGGTGCGGATGGTGCACGCCAGCGGCGACGTCGACCTCACGGACCACATCGCCGTACACCCCGGCCTGGTCTCCGCGGCTCGGACCGCGCTCGAGGCGGGCGCACCCATCTTCACCGACGCGCATATGATCGCCTCGGGCATCACCCGCGCTCGCCTGCCGCGCGACAACGACGTCGTCTGCATGCTGCGCGACGAGAAGGTCCCGGAACTGGCAAAGCTCTGGGGCACAACGAGATCCGCCGCTGCCGTATCCCTGTGGGGTGACCGGCTCGACGGTGCCGTCGTCGCGATCGGCAACGCGCCGACCGCCCTCTTCCACCTGCTCGAGCTGGTCGCCGACGGCGGCCCGCGACCCGCCGCGGTCATTGGGATCCCCGTCGGGTTCATCGGGTCGGCCGAGTCGAAGGTCGCGCTGGCCGAGAACCCCTTCGACATTCCCTGGCTCGTCGTCCACGGCCGCCGCGGCGGGTCCGCGCTGGCGGCGTCCGCGGTGAACGCGCTCGCGCGCGAGGAGGAGTTGTGAACGGGATGCCTTCTGCCGCAGTCCATCCCGGCTGGCTTCGCGGGGTAGGTGTAGGGCCCGGCGACCCGGAGCTGGTGACTGTCAAGGCGGCCCGCCTCATCGGCGAGGCCGACGTCGTGGCCTTCCACAGCGGCCCGCGCGGTGACTCCATCGCGAGGCGGATCGCCTCCTCGTACTTCCGGGAAGGTGTCGTCGAGGAGCTGCTCGCCTACCCGGTCACCACAGGTGAGAGCAACCACCCCCTCGGCTACCACGGGCTCATGTCGGACTTCTACGACGAGTCCGCCGATCGCCTTGCGGCCCACCTGAACTCAGGTCGCAACGTGGTCGTCCTCGCCGAAGGCGACCCACTCTTCTACGGCACGTTCATGTACCTCCACGACCGGCTCGCGGACCGCTACGACACCGCGGTCGTGCCCGGCGTGACGTCGGTCAGCGGGTCGGCCGCGGCCGTTGCGACGGGACTCTGCCGGCACGAGGACGTCCTGACGATCCTGCCCGGGACCCTGCCCGTCCCTGAGCTCGCGCGCCGGCTCGCGGACACCCAGGCGGCCGTCGTCATGAAGCTCGGCCGCACGTTCGAGGGAGTGCGCGAGGCGCTGCGTCAGGCAGGACGGCTGGACGACGCGCGCTACGTCGAGCGGGCGAGCTCGGATGCCGAACGCGTCCTGCCTGTCGCGGAGGTCGACGCCGCGACGGTGCCGTACATGTCCATGGTTGTCGTGCCGGGTCGCGACCTGCGGGCCGACTCGGCGGGTCGTGCGGCCGGGTCCGCCGGGGTGTCCGACCCGCCCGGCGCCGCCACACGGCATACGGTCGTCGACCAGCGGCCCGCCTCCGGGGAGGTCGTCGTGGTGGGTCTGGGCCCAGGCCCCGACCGGTGGCTCACGCCCGAAGTCTCTGCCGCCCTTGCCGACGTCGACCACGTGGTCGGCTACGCGCCCTACGTCAACCGGGTGCCCCAGCGGACCGGACTCACGCGGCACGCGTCGGGCAACACGGTGGAGGTGGACCGCGCCCGGTTCGCGCTCGAGCTCGCCCGCAGGGGCGAGCGCGTCGCGGTCGTCTCCGGCGGCGACGCCGGGGTCTTCGGGATGGCCTCCGCGGTGTTCGAGGCCGCAGAGACGCGCGGCTGCTCGGACGTGCAGGTTCGCGTCCTGCCGGGCCTCACGGCGGCGCAGGCCGTTGCCGCCCGCGCCGGTGCGCCACTGGGCGCCGACTACGCGGTCATGTCGCTCTCCGACCGGCTCAAGCCCTGGGACGTCATCGAGCGACGGCTCCGGGCCGCGGCGGCCTCGGACCTGGTCATCGCGCTCTACAACCCGGCCTCACGCAGCCGCACACACCAGGTCGCGCGGGCCCGCGAGGCGCTCCTCGAGGTCCGCCGTGCAGACACCGTCGTCGTGGTCGGCCGCGACGTCGGACGCCCGGAGGAGTCCGTCACGGTGACCACCCTGGGGGATCTGGACCCGGGGAGCATCGACATGAAATGCCTGGTCATCGTCGGAGCGACCAGCACCCGGGTCACCCGGTTGGGTCAGGTCTGGACGCCCCGCTTCGTGACGCAGGCCGGTTCAGACGCTCCCGGCCGCCAGCGCCGTCACCTGCCGGGCGACGAGGTCGAACGGCTCTAGGCTGCGCTCTGCGCGGGCGAGTGCCACCGCCCCTTCTGCCGACGAGATGGCAAGTGCGGCAAGGGCCGTGGCGCGCTCGGTGGTCAGTCCACCTTCTGCAAGCAGGGACTCCAGGTGCCGCCGCCACGCGGTGAAGACCACGCCTGCATGAGTGACCGTCTCGTCGTCATCGCCTCCGACGGCGACCGCGAGCACGGCACATCCGGCACGCAGGTCGGTGCCGGTGAGGAGGCTGCGCCACATGGCGAAGAACCGGCTGACGACTGCCCCCGCCGGCTGACCCCTCACCTCCTCGAGCACGTCGCGTGCGCGGTCGCTCGCGAGGTCGAGGGCCGCGACGTACAGCTCTCGCTTCCCGCCGGGGAAGTGGTGGTAGGTCGAGCCGCGCGGCGCGCCAGTGGCCTCCAGGACGTCACCGAAGGACGCGCCCGCCGGGCCATGCTCGGCGAGCAGTCGCACGGCCCCGGAGACCATCCGCGCCCTGACCTCGCCCTTCGCCATGTCCACACCTCCCGGACGAACTATGTACATCACCATAGTTCCTTGTCTACTATGCAGATCACCTTAGTTCTCTGAAGGAGCGCATCATGCCGATGATCGACGTCTACGCCAAGCCAGGTCGCTTCGGCGACCCGACCGCCCTGGCCAGCAAGCTCGCCGCGACCCTGATGGAGGTCGAGGGGGTGCCGCCGATCGCGCTGTTCAAGGAGAACACCGCTGCGTTCGTGCACGAGGTGACCTTGGCGAACGTCAACGGCGACGACGACTACGTCCGGGTCCAGGTGCTCACCAATGCGGGCGCGCTCGACCGCGACAAGCAGCTCGCCGCGGTGCGTCGCCTGACCGACGTCGTGGTGGAGGCGGCCGGCGACCCCACGCTCGCGGACCGCACCTGGGTGCTGCTGACCGAGACCTACGACGGAGCCTGGGGCATCGCAGGACACGCGAACACCAACGATGAGCTCGTGGCGCTCGCCCGCGCCCAGCTCGCGGGCTGACCGTCAGCCGACGTGGGCGTAGGTGAGCGAGAGCCCGCTGGGCGCGAAGGCTCGGCTCTCGAGGCGAGGCGGTAGGGGCGAGACGCCCGGGCCGCCCGCACGCACCCAGGCCACCACGTCGTCCACGGCCTCGTCGTCGAGCACGCCACCGACCCACACGGGCCGGGCGCCGCGCCGCCTGCCCTCCGGCGACGGCGTCACCACGACGACGTTCGACTCGTCGCAGGCGAGCAGGCACGCACTGTGCAGGACCCGCGCGGTGCCCCGGGTGCCGACCTCGAGCTCCGCCAGGAGGCGGTCGTGGTCGACACCCGGGTGCTTGCGCGCGGTGCCACAACAGCAGTCGCGGCAGACCCGGATGATGCAGCCCGCCGGAGCCGGCTCGCCCTGCCCGTATGCCGTCACGCCGGCGCGGGTGCGACCGCGCGCCGGGTGACCGTGGCCCGCTCCATGAGGAGCCCGAAGCTCACGCCGAGGACGAGCCACATGACCGCGAGCTGGGCCAGCGAAGCGAGCCGGAACTCCCAGATCAGCGCCGCGGGGACGTCGCTCGGGATCGTGTCAGGCGAGCCCGGCACGAGGGCGAACACCAGCGCGAGTGCGGCGACGCCGGCTGCGATGTCGGCCGCCCAGCGGAGTGACGGCGCGACCTCACGCGCTGCCAGCCACAGGTCGAGCGCCGCCACGAGCAGGACGACGGCGACCCCGAGCAGGAGGACGACGGCATAGAGCATCGTGCGGCGGCCGACGGTGGCCGGGTCGCCGACGGCCGGTGGGTTTGCGGGCATCTTCAGCGCGGGCAGCAGGCTCACGGCGCCGAAGCCCACCCCAGCGAGGACCACCGACTTCGCGAAGTCCGTTGTGCCGCCGAGGCGCTCACGGACCTTGACGAAGACGATCGCGAAGATCACCCCGAAGGCGATGCCGACGATGACGGAGGTCAGCGCGCCCCCGACGACCTGGGCGGAACGTGACACCAGCGGCTCGCCACCGGTGTGGACCGGCAGCGCGAGCGGCGCCGACCGGCCCCCTCCGAGGTGTCTGGTCTCTCGGGCGTCCTCGATCGCGAGCGCCTTGCGGATGACCGGCTCGACGACGAGCCAGATGACGAGTGCCGCGGCCAGACCGGCTGCAGCACCTGCGGCGACCCCGCGCCGCAGGATCGCTCCGAAGCCGACCACGACGTCAGTGGCAGGGCACGCCGAGGGCGTGACGGGCGTCGTGGGTCAGCTCGTGGAGCATCTGCGCAGCAGGTGCGCTGAGCAGCGCCCCGTTCTCCTGCGAGAGGAAGTAGAGCGTGAACACCGCGAACGCGAGCAGCGCCCACGCCCACAGGGGGACGCGGACGCGCGAGGTGGCGACGGTGGCGACAGCGGACGACGAAACGTTGGCCATGGCGGACTGACCCTTTCTTTCCATGCCTCGTGGACAGATCACGCCGCAGCCGGTCTCCTGGCTTCCAGATCGCCGCGCCTCCCCAGCCTTCCCAGCGACCCGGCTACGAACCTGCGGTCACCAGTGGCGATGGTGGGGACTTGCTCCCTGGTCACAGTGGCGAGGACCACGTCGGACTCACACCGACTTCCCGTGCACTGCGGCAGCCGCATCCTGACACAGGTCAGGGCCGCCCGGCCACCCGCGTGCCGTAGAGATGAGACTCGACGAAGTCGTCCGACTCCCTCGCGCCGAGCGCCCGGCCGACGAGAATCACCGCCGCCTGACGGAGCCGCGCGCCCTCGACCTGGTCGGCGATGTCCGCCAGCGTGCCGCGCAGGACGAGCTGGCCAGGCTGCTCGGCGTTCGCGACGACGACCACCGGGCAGTCGGCGCCGTAGTCGCCGACGAGCTCGCCCGCGAGCCGCCGGGTCTGCCGGATGGCGAGGTGGAGCACGAGCGTGGCTCTCGTGCGGGCGAACTCGGCGAGCGCCTCGGTGGCGGGCATCTGGGTCGAGTCACGGTGCGCCCTGGTGAGAACCACCGACTGGGCGACCTCCGGGACGGTCAGCTCCCGGCCTATGAGGGCTGCCGCGGCCGCATAGGCGGGCACGCCCGGGGTCACGTCCCATGGCACACCAGCCCGGTCCAGCCGACGGGTCTGCTCCGCGATCGCGGAGTAGATCGAGGGGTCTCCGGAGCAGAGTCGAGCCACGTCGTGCCCCGTCTCGTGGGCCCGGATGCAGTGCTCGACGATCGCGTCGAGGTGGAGGTGCTGCGTGTCGACGAGCATCGCGTCTGGGCGGCAGTGAGCGAGCACCTCGGGTCCGATGTAGGTCCCCGCATAGAGACATACCTCGGACCGCTCCAGGAGACCGACGGCCCGCAGGGTGAGCAGGTCGGCCGCGCCGGGGCCTGCTCCGATGAAGTGAATCGTCACGCGCGCTCCTGTCGAATCGCTTGTGGCACAGTCTTTTCCGCGGACCACTGGATCACCGCTCGGGCGGGTCGCCACCCGTTGAGCGAGCCCAGAGGCTCCAGGTCCTCGATCGCGACCCGGGACATTCGACCGCCGAGCCTCGCGCGCGCGTCGTGCAGCACCCGCTCCGTCTCGACCGTCACCGCGTGCACCACGAGGCGTCCGCCGGGGACCAGGGCTGCCCAGCAGCGGTCGATCAGGTCCGCAGTCGCGCCCCCGCCGACGAAGACGGCGTCCGGCGCGGGCAGTCCGCTCGCCAGGTCCACCGACGCTCCCTCGTGGACGACGAGCCCGGGCACGCCGAGTCGCCTCGCATTGCGCCGGATCCGCTCCGCGCGCTCGGGATCGCGCTCCACCGAGTGCACGACGATGCGCGGGTGCTGGCGGGCGAACTCGATGCCGACCGAGCCGGAGCCCGCGCCGAGGTCCCACATGAGGTCCCCGGCCTGCGGCGCGAGGTGTGCGAGGGCTGCGGCGCGTACGAGCCGTCTCGTCAGCTGCCCGTCGTTCTCGTATGCCGTGTCGTCGAGACCCGGCGCCAGGGACCGCGGTGACGAAGCGGGGTCGGGGCGGCACTCGATGCACACGACATGCAGCCGAGGGACGGGACGGCCGTCCCACGATGCGGCCACGCACTCGGTGCGCGACTCCTCCGCAGCGCCGAGGTCGCCGAGGACCGTGAGGCGGCTGGCGGCATACCCCTCCTCGACGAGGAGCCGCGCGATGCGGGAGGGACCGTCCTCGCCCGAGGTGAGCACGATGACCCTCGCACGCGGCGACAGGTCTCGACGGAGGCGGTCCACGTCGCGGCCCACGAGGGTCACGGCGTCGGACTCCTCTGCCGCCCAGCCCATTCGGGCGCGCGCCAGCGAGACGGAGGAGACGTTTGGATGGATGCGGACAACATCGGAACCCCACGCGTCGAGCAGGGTCGCCCCCACACCGGACACCAGCGGGTCGCCGCTCGCGAGCACGACCGCGCGCCGCCCGAGCAGTCGGGGCAGCAGCGCGTCGAGCCCCGCACGAAGCGGGGACGGCCACCGGATGCGCTCGACGCGAGGCGTCCCGTCGAGCATCGCCAGATGCCGCTCGCCGCCCACGACGACCTCGGCCCCGTCCACGAGCCGACGCTCGTCGGGGCCGAGAGAACCCAGACCGGACGCGCCGACCCCGACCACCTCGATCACGTCCGCGACCCTAGCGGGGTGTCCGGGTCGAGGGGTCTGGCAGACTGCGCAGTGGCGACGGGGAGAGGAATCCGGTGAGAGTCCGGAGCGGTCCCGCCACTGTGATGCACGACCGACAGCAGCCCGTCGGCCCGTGCCAGCCAGGGCATCTCCCGCCGCTGGTCGCGTCCGCCGGGCGGGACCGGTCAACCACGCGGGCGAGGCACCCGCAGGAGGCACTCGACGATGTACGACGGCTCGACCGACCCCATGTCCTTCCCGTTCACCGCCGTCGTCGGGTCGGACGACCTGGCGCTCGCGCTCGTGCTCACTGCGGTGTCACCTGAGGTCGGCGGGGTGCTCGTCCGCGGCGAGAAGGGCACCGCGAAGTCGACGATGGTGCGCGGCCTCGCCGCGGTGCTGCCCCCTCAGACCGTTGTGGCCGGATGCCGGTTCGGGTGCGCGCCCGCCGCGGTGCCCGAGGGCGAGGCGTATGCCGTCGGCGGCCTCCCGGGGCGCGCTGACCACTGCCCCGACGGGCCGCACGACCCGCTCGGCGAGGTCAGTGCCCGGCCCGCCCGGCTCGTGGAGCTGCCCATCGGGGCGACGGAGGACCGGGTGGTCGGGTCACTCGACCTCGAGCGGGCGCTGACGCACGGCGAGACGGCCTACCAGCCCGGCCTGCTCGCCGCCGCCAACCGCGGCATCCTCTACGTCGACGAGGTCAACCTGCTGCACGACCACCTCGTCGACCTGCTCCTCGACGCGGCCGCGATGGGCCGCAACACCGTAGAGCGCGACGGCGTCTCGGTGTCCCACGCTGCCAGGATCGTGCTCGTCGGCACCATGAACCCCGAGGAGGGTGAGCTCCGTCCGCAGCTGCTCGACCGCTTCGGGCTGACCGTCGAGGTCGTGGCCCCGCGAGACCCGGACCTGCGGGCGGAGGTCGTGCGCCGGCGCCTGGCCTTCGACGCCGACCCGGCCGGGTTCGCGTTGCGGTTCGCCCCTGCTCAGTCCGAGCTGCGCGAGCGGATCGTCGGGGCGCGCATCAGCCTGGCCGAGGTCGTCCTCCCGGACTCGGAGCTGACCCGGATCGCCCGGGTGTGCTCGGCCTTCGAGGTCGACGGGCTCCGTGCGGACATCGTCACGGCGCGTGCTGCGGTCGCCCATGCCGCGTGGTCCGGCCGCCTGGCCGTGACCCGTGAGGATGTCCGCGCGGCCGCCCGGCTCGCCCTGCCCCATCGCCGGCGCCGCAACCCGTTCGACTCCCCCGGCCTCGACGAGGACCTCCTGGACGCAGTGCTGGGCGACGACGAGCCGGAACCCGATCCCGACGCCCAGCCCGACCCCGGTCGAGACGACGGACCGGACAGCGCAACGGGCCCGGCCCTCGGCACGCCCCCCGACACGCCGAGCGGCACGCCTCTCGATCGCCCCGCTCGTGACGGGGCTGACTCGCCGACCGGCGCACCCACCGACGAGGCCCGTGCCCGCGCTCATCCGGATCCGGAGGGAGGGCCAGCGCGCGACCTCAAGAGCTCCGACCGCGCGGCCCCTGCGACCGGGGTCAGCAGACCCAAAGAGCCTTATGGCGCAAGGCTGCTCACCATCAAGGGCCTGGGCGCGGGTGATCCCGGACGACGGTCGTCCGCCGTGACGCGGGTCGGCCGCCGCATCGGCGCCGCGGCGAGCACCGATGGCGCCGTGCACCTCCCCGCCACGATCCGCGCAGCCGCTCCCCACCAACCGGTGCGAGCGGACCGGCTGGTGATCCGGCCGCAGCACCTGAGGCGATCCGTGCTGCAGGGCCGGGAGTCGAACCTCGTGCTGCTCTGCGTCGACGCGTCCGGCTCGATGGCCGCACGCCGACGCATGGAGGCCGTCAAAGGGGCGGCGCTCTCGCTGCTGCTCGATGCCTACCAGCGCCGAGACAAGGTCGGCCTGGTGACCTTCCGTGGAGACTCCGCCGACCTCGTCCTGCCGCCGACCAGCTCGGTCGACGTCGCCGCCAGGCGGCTGGAGACTCTGGCCCACGGCGGACGTACGCCGCTCGCGGAAGGGTTGCTCACGGCATACGACACGCTACGCGTCGAGCGGCTGCGCGACCCGAGGCGGCGCGCGCTGCTCGTCGTGGTCACTGACGGCCGCGCGACCGCGGGTCCTGACGCGCTGCCACGGGCCCTTCGGGTGGCCGTCCAGCTGCGCCACGAGGGCGTCGACTCAGTGGTCGTCGACTGCGAGTCGGGACGGTTCCGTCTCGCCCTGGCGACCCGGCTCGCACAAGAGCTCGGGGCCGAGTACGTTCCGGTTGGCGAGCTGGCTGCGTCGGCGATCGTCGACGTCGCGAGGGCCCGCCGAGACACGGCCACAGCCACGAGGAAAGCCACGAGGAAGGTCGCCTGATGCGCGGGCAGCCCACCGCCGTCCCAGAGGACGGACTGACCACTCGACAGCGCCGAAACCGGCCCCTCGTGATCGTCCACACGGGCGAGGGCAAGGGCAAGTCGACCGCGGCCTTCGGTCTCGCGCTGCGTGGGTGGAACCAGGGCTGGTCGGTCGGGGTGTTCCAGTTCGTCAAGAGCGCGAAGTGGCGAATCGGCGAGCAGAGCGCGGTCGAAGCCCTCGCCGACCTGCACAGCGACACCGGCCGCGGCGGCCCGATGGAGTGGCACAAGATGGGATCCGGCTGGTCCTGGTCGCGCAAGGACGGCACCGAGGACGACCACGCCGACGCCGCCCGCGAGGGCTGGGCCGAGATCAAGCGGCGCCTCCACGCGGAGACCCACACGCTCTACGTGCTGGACGAGTTCACGTACCCGATGGCATGGGGGTGGGTGGACGTCGACGACGTGGTGCAGACTCTCACCGACCGGCCGGGTCACCAGCATGTCGTCATCACCGGGCGGCGATGCCCCGACGGTGTGCTCGAGGCCGCCGACCTCGTGACCGAGATGACCAAGGTGAAGCATCCCTTCGACGCCGGCCAGAAGGGCCAGCGAGGGATCGAATGGTGAACCAACCGATGAGCACCAAGCTTCCGAGAGTCGTCATCTCCGCACCCGCGTCGGGCCACGGAAAGACCACTGTCGCAACCGGACTCATGGCCGCCCTGCGCGACCGCGGGCTCGGCGTGTCCGGCTTCAAGGTCGGGCCCGACTTCATCGACCCCGGCTACCACTCGCTCGCCACCGGGCGTCCGGGACGCAACCTCGACCCCTTCCTCACCTCCGAGAGCCTCGTCGGGCCGCTCCTGCTGCACGGCGCGAGCGCTCATGGGCACACTGACGTCGCCGTCATCGAGGGCGTCATGGGCCTGTTCGACGGGAGGATCGGCGGAGACGGCTTCGCCTCGACGGCCCATGTCGCAGGGCTGACCCGCAGCCCTGTCGTCGTGGTCCTCGACGTCAGCCAGATGGCCCGCACGGCAGCGGCCATCGTGCACGGGCTGGCGACATTCGACCCGACCACCCGGGTCAGCGGAGTCATCCTCAACAAGGCGGCCTCGGGCCGGCACATGCGCGAGGTGTGGTCGGCGCTCGAAGCGACGGGCGTGCCGGTGCTCGGAGTGCTCCCGCGCGACGCGGAGATCGAGGCGCCGTCGCGGCACCTCGGGCTGGTCCCCGCGGCGGAGCGCGACGAGTCCGCCCAGGCTCTCGAGGTGCTCGCCGCACGGGTGGCAACGCACATCGACCTCGATGGCGTACTGGCGATCGCGCGGTCCGCACCGGACCTCGCTGGTGAGCCGTGGGACCCGTCGGCCGCGCTCGGCCGCGCAGCCCGGCCCGACAGCGTACGACCCGTCGTCGCGGTCGCCGGCGGGCGCGCGTTCACCTTCCGCTACGCGGAGACCGAAGAGCTGATGTATGCCGCCGGGCTGGCTCCCACGGTCTTCGACCCCCTGCGTGACCGCCTCCTCCCAGAGGGCACTGCGGGCATCTATCTCGGCGGCGGCTTCCCCGAGGTCCACGCAGAGGAACTGGCCGCGAACCACTCTCTGCGCCAGTCGATCTGGCGCGCCATCGAGGCGGGAGTGCCGACCGTCGCCGAGTGCGCCGGGATGCTCTACCTCTGCGACTCTGTCGACGGGTCGGCGATGGTCGGCGCCATCCCCGCGGCCGCAGCGATGGGCTCGCGCCTCACCCTCGGCTACCGCACCGCCGTCGCTCCCGGAAACTCGATCCTGGCCGCGGCCGGGACCCGCGTGACCGGCCACGAGTTCCACCGCACCGCGGTGACGTTCGACGACGGAGGGCACTCGGCGTCCGCATGGCTGCTCGACGGCCACGCGGACGGGTTCGCCCTCGACCCCGCCTTCACCGGCTGGCCGACCCTGCACGCCTCGTACCTGCACACCCACTGGGCGGGGCATCCCCAGCTCGCAGCACGGTTCGCAGCGGCTGTGCACGAGCACGAGGTTCTCTCGCGGTCGCCGGAGGTCGCAGCGCTCGCCGCTGCCGGTGCGGACGGGCCCGACTGATGAACGTCGACCTGCTCCACCACGGCGACCGCGACATCGCGCCCGGGCTCGTCGACCTCGCCGTCAACGTCCGGCTCACCGCGCCTCCTCCGTGGCTCGCCGAGGTGGTCTGCAGGTCGGTCGCCGACCTGGCGCGTTACCCGGATCCTGCTGCGGCGACGGAGGCCATCGCCCGCCGCCACGGCGTCCCGACGGAGCAGGTCCTGCCGACAGCCGGCGCTGCGGAGGCGTTCACCCTGATCGCCCGGGGGGTGCCCGGCGACCGCTCGACCGTGGTCCACCCGCAGTTCACCGAACCAGAGGCCTCCTTGCGGGCCGCCGGTCGGGCGGTTCACCGGCACATCCTCACACCGGGCTCCGGCTTCACACTGGTCGCCGGAGCCTTCGGGCCCGGCGGGGCCGACGAGGACGCAGACCTCGTCGTCGTCGGCAACCCGACGAACCCCACTGGGGTCCTGCACCCCGCCGACACCATCGAGTCGCTGCGGCGGCCGGGCCGGGTCGTCGTCGTCGACGAGGCGTTCATGGACTCCGTTCCGGGCGAGCCTGAGTCGGTCATCGGCAGAGACCTGTCGGGGATGCTGGTGGTCAGATCGCTGACCAAGACGTGGGGCCTCGCCGGGCTGCGGGCGGGCTACGTCGTGGGGGACGCCTCCCTCGTGGCACGGCTGCGCGCAGCTCAGCCCCCCTGGTCGGTGTCCACGCCCGCGCTGGCGGCGACGGTCGCGTGCCTCGGCGAGGCTGCGCTGGCCGAGGCAGCGGCCGCGGCCCGCGAGCTTGCGGGTGACCGGGAGGTCCTCGTCGCCGAGCTCGAGGCCATCGGGCTCCGACCCGTCGCTTCGTCTCGGGCGCCTTTCGTCCTGGTCGACACCTCCGCCTTGGGGCCTGGCTCGGTGCGTAAGGCGCTGGGACGCCGCGGGTTCGCGGTCCGGCGCGGGGAGACCTTTCCGGGCCTCGGGCCCGCGTGGATCCGCCTCGCCGTGCGGGACCGTGCCACGTCACGTGCCGTCGCCGGCGCGTTGGCGGACCTGGGGAGGTCACAGCATGTCGCTTGACCTGACCTTCTCCGGGCGGTCGGTCCTGCTGGCCGGTGCCGACACCCGCACGGTCGCGACGATCGACGCCCTGGTGCGGGACGGCGCTGCCGTCACCGTCTCGCTCCCCCACGGAGCCGACGCGAGCGACCTGCCCACCTCCGTGCGCGACCTCGCCGAACGGGGCATCGTCGCGGTCGCCACCGACGTGGACGAGTCCGCGTTCGACGTCGTCATCCGCGCCCGCGCCCAGGGATCCGAATCTCCCACGCACCATGCGGCATTCGGGCCGAAGGCGACGCCTCCCGGCGACCTGCCCGTCGAGGCTGTCGCGACGGGGACGGTCACCCTCGTCGGTGGCGGGCTCGGCGACCCGGGTCTGCTCACGGTCGCAGGTCGCGACGCGATACGCGCGGCCGACGTCATCGTCCACGACCGGCTCGCCCCGGTGAGCGCGCTCCACGAGGCACGGCACGACGCCTCCATCATCGACGTCGGCAAGATCCCACGCGGTGACTTCACTCCGCAGGAGCGCATCAACGCGGTGTTGGTCGAGCAGGCCCATGCGGGCCGTAACGTGGTGCGGCTCAAAGGTGGCGACAACTTCGTGTTCGGCCGCGGAGGTGAAGAGGCCGAGGCGTGTGCTGCCGAGGGCATCCCTGTGGTCGTCATCCCCGGGGTGTCGTCCAGCATCGCGGGGCCGGCCCTGGCCGGCATCCCCGTCACGCACCGGGCGCTGTCCCAGGGCTTCACCGTGGTCAGCGGCCATGTGCCGCCGGGAGACCCTCGCGGCACGGTCGACTGGGGCGCCGTCGCCCGAAGCAACACGACGATCGTGGTCCTGATGGGCGTCGCGACGCTCCCGACGCTTGCGGACACCCTTGTCCGAGAGGGACTTTCGCCTGACACCCCGGCGGCGGTCATCTCGGATGCGGGTCTGCCGAGCATGCGCAGCGTGCGCGCCAGGCTTGCGGACGTCGCCGAGACGGCGCAGCGCGAGGGTCTGGGAGCTCCCGCAGTCGTGGTCGTCGGCGCCGTGGCCGCGCTCGACCTGCTCGCATGAGTCGGGCCCTCGGGCTGGCTCTCGGGTGGGCTGCCGACCAGGTGGTCGGTGACCCGCGTCGCTGGCACCCCGTGGCCGGGTTCGGCTCCGCCGCAACGACGCTCGAGGGACGGACGTATGCCGCTCGCCGCGCCCCGGGCGTCGCGCACGTCGCGCTGCTGGTCGGTGCGGCCTCCGGACTCGGGGTGCTCGCCGAGCGGGCGACCCGGCGCCACGGCGCTGCCCACACTCTGCTGACCGCGGCGGCGACCTGGGCGGTGCTGGGTGGTCGTTCGCTGACCCGCGAGGCCGAGGCGGTCGACGCACAGCTGGCTGCGGGCGACCTCGCGGCCGCGCGCGTGCAGGTGCGCAACCTGGTGGGCCGAGACACCCGCTCCCTGGACTCCGACGGAGTGGCCCGCGCGTGCATCGAGTCGGTCGCAGAGAACACCTCCGACGCGGTCGTCGCACCTCTGCTGTGGGGCGGTCTCCTGGGGATCCCAGGGCTTCTCGGCTATCGGGCCGTCAACACGCTGGATGCGATGGTCGGCCACCGTTCGCCGCGCTACGCCGAGTTCGGCTGGGCCGCCGCACGACTCGACGACGCCGCGAACTGGGTGCCAGCCCGGGTCACAGCGGGGTTGGCCCTCGCTGCAGGGTGGACTCGAGGACCGAGCCGGGCACGCGAGGGCTGGGACGCAGTTCGTCGCGACGCGCCTGCGCATCCCAGCCCTAACGGCGGTGTCGTCGAGTCCGCATTCGCCGGCGTGCTGGGCGTGACCCTCGGCGGCACGAACGTCTATGAGGGTAGGGCCGAAGACCGCGGGACGCTCGGCACGGGCCCTGCGGCGACGAGCGCGGACATCCGCGCGACCACCCGCCTGGCACGATTCGTGTCGACCGGGGCCCTCGTCTGCGCGGTTGGTGTGGCCGCGCTGGTCCGCCGCGGTGCACGACCTGCCTGACACCGCCACCCCGGATCCGCGATGTGGACGCCTTGTCCATTTGGTGGACAGGGTGATCGCCCGAGAGGCATGGCGGTGCGGAGTAGGGCATGCTGTGGGCTCGTGCCCGCAACCACCGGAGACTCACCTGCCGCCGCGGCCTCCGCTGCCACCACAGCGACCGCCGCAACGGCAGCCAGCGCCGTCACCACCGCCCCCGACAACCGCGCCGCGGCCGGCCCGAGGAACGTGTTCATCCTCCTCGTGCTCGCGGGAGTGCTGTTGCCGTTCCCGGCCGGACCGGTCAGCATCCTCGGCGCCGCTTTCCTGGCGCTCCGGAGCCGGATGCGGCCCTGGATCCCCGCCGTGCTCGTGGCCGGAGCCATCGCGCTGACAGCGCCCGCGCTCACGCGCTGACAGGCACCCCCCGCCCCCGCGCCGGGCTGCACCCTTTCGCACCGACGCGACACGGCCTCCCCTCGGTCGAGTGAGCGCCCCGTCACCACAACGCACCCATCTGCCCGCGTGAGTCCGGGTGATCCCGGCTCGGAGAGCGCCTAGCGCACCACGCGGTAGTCCACGAGAAGGTGGCCACTCGCTGAGGCGGTGCACCGGATCGTCTCGAGCCGGATAGCAGGCAAGCCGTCGAACAGTCTCTTCCCGCTCCCGACGATCGTCGGCGCGACAACGAGCCTGAGCTCGTCGACCACGCCGGCAGCGAGCAACGCCTGAGTGACCGAGATGCTGGCGTGGACGCCGATATCGCCGCCCGGCTGAGCCTTGAGGTGCCGCACGAAGTCGACCAGCTCGCCCTCGATCACGTGCGAGTTGGCCCACTCGACTTCGAGCGGTGTCGACGTTGCGACATATTTCGGGACGGCGTTGATGAAGGACGCGAAGGGCTGGATCTCACTGCTTGGCCAGAACCCAGCCCACTCGTCGTAGCTGCGGCGCCCGAGGATGACCGCGTCCTGGGTGGCGATGAGATCGGCGCCGCTGGCATCAGTCTCGTCATCCCAGGCAGTGAGGAACGTGTCCGGAGCCTCCGCCACCCCATCGAGAGACAGGAAATAGCCTGCGACGACCTTGCGGGCAGCCGTGCCGTCCTCGGCGGCGGTGTCCGAGCGGGCCTCGAGAGACATGGCTGGGCTCCTTCCGTGCATTGACGTTGCTGCACACAGTATGTCGAGCCGCGGCCCGCAATCAGCCTCTCGCTGTATGCCGTTCGGCTGCGTGGCTCAGCCCAGCGCAGCGACGCGCACGAGCAAGCCGACCAGCCAGGGCACCAGGTAGGGCGCGTCAGGTTCAAGGCTCCCCGGCCCCGCTCGGCTGTGCCCTCGGTCACCGACTCGCACTCACCCGCTGACCGGCGGGACCTGCAGTCCGGGGGGAGGGGCGCCGTGCTCACGGCGGTACCACGCGGCATACCCGGCCACGGCTGTCGGCAGGGTCGGGAAGATCAGGTCCGCCCCCACCTTGTCGATGAAGCCGGCGGCGTCCAGCGGCACCCTCATGTCTTCCTTGACGCGAGCCATCGCGAACCGAATCCCCCTGTCCGTCAGAGCGGTCCGCAGGGTGTCCAGCGCATCGACCGCCGTCAGGTCGACCTCGGTGTTGGCCTCGGCGTTGAGCAGGAACCACTCCACCGGGCCGCGCCCCTGCGCGGCATCGGCAGCCCGGAGGGCGCGCGTGACGAAGTCGTCGGAGTTCGCGAAGAACAGCGGCGAGTCGTACCGGTAGACGATGAGACCCGGCACCTGCACGGCGTCCGGGTAGTCGTCGATGTCGTGCATCCCCGCGACGTTCGGCACGTACCCGAGCACGCCGTCGTGCGGGTGGACGATGCGGCGCAGCAGGTCGAGCAGCGACAAGCCGATCGCGACGCCGATGCCGGGTAGCACCCCGACGAGGAGCACCGAAGCCGTGGTGGCAACCGAGAGCACCAGCTCGCTTCGCCGGAAACGCGCGATCCGACGCAGCTCGGCGACGTCGACCAGGCGCAGCGCGGCATACACGACGACACCGCCCAGGGCGGCCGCGGGGAACAAGGCGATGAGCGGCCCGAGCCAGAGCAGGGTCGCGATCACCAGCACGAGCGACACGAGCGAGTGCAGCTGGGTCCGGCTGCCGAGGCTGTCGGCGATGACCGTGCGACTTCCGCTCGAGCTGATCGGGAAGCCCTGCACCAGTCCGGCGCCGACATTCGCCGCGCCGAGTGCGAGGAACTCCTGGTCGCTGTCGATGCTCTCGTGGCGACGGGCGCCGAACGCCCGGCCGGTCAGGACGTTGTCGGAGTACGCGACGACGGCGACGCCGAGTGCCGCGGGGAGCAGCTGCCACACGTCGACGCCCTCGAGATGCGGGATGTGGATGCTCGGCAGCCCTTGCGGGACGGGCCCGACGACGTCGATCCCTTCGGACTCGTCGAGCCCGAAGACGTGCACGACGAGCGTGGCCGCCAGCATCACGATGAGCGGTCCTGGCCAGTGCGGAGCGGCGCGCTGGAACACGAGCAACGCTGCCACGACGGCGAGCCCGAGCACCAGGGTCGGCACCTCGACATCCCCCAGGTGCGTGAGGAAGTATCGCACCTCCTGGATGAACGACTCTCCTTGGACCGTGAGCCCGGTGACCTTGCCGAGCTGACTGACGATCATGAGGGCCGCGATGCCGGCCATGTAGCCAACGAGGACGGGTTTGGAGAGCAGGTCGGCAAGGAAGCCGAGACGCAGCAGGAAGCCGGCGATGCAGACGAGCCCGACGGCGATGGCGAGCAGCGCGGCGACCTCTTGCCGCATGGCCACGCCTCCGGCCGCGGTAACGAGAGCGCCCACGCCCGCTGCGGTCATCAGGGCGGTGGTCGACTCCGGGCCGACCGACAGCAGCCGCGACGAACCGAGGAAGGCGTAGACGAGCAGGCCCGGCCCGACCGCCCACAGGCCCGCGACGGCAGGAAGTCCCGCCACCTCGGCGTAGGCCAGCACCTGCGGGACGAGGTAGGCCGACACGGTGATGCCGCCGAGCACGTCACCCCGGAGCCAGGCCCGCTCATAACGCCGGAGCACGGCGACCCCGGGCAGCAGCCGCTCCCAGCGGGTGGGTCCCGCTGGGCCGCCCGTCGGCGGGCTTGTCGACTGCGGTGTCGTCACGCGACGAAGGTACTGTCGCCGTCCTGTCTCGCGCTGCTCAAACGGCGCCTATGGCTGCCACTGCGTCCGCAACGGACTCGACGACAGGCACACCGCTCGGCACCGGAGGCCGCCGGACGACGACGACCGGGACATCGAGGTCGGTGGCAGCGGCGAGCTTCGCCTCGGTGAGGGCGCCGCCGGAGTCCTTCGTGACCAGCACGTCGACCCGCCGGCTCACGAGCAGCTCGCGCTCAGCGACGTACTCATAGGGCCCGCGGGCGCGCAGCACCTCCCAGGTCGCCGGGACGGTCCACTCCGGCGGGTCGACGACGCGGGCCAGCACATACCGGTCGTCCCACCGCGCGAACGCCTCGAGCTGTTGCCGCCCGGTCGTGAGGAAGGGCCGTATGCCGTGTGCCTCGGCCGCTTCGCGGGCGCGGTCGACGTCGTCGACCCACACGAACGAGCCCGTTCGCGGATGACGCTCCCAGCCGGGTCGCTGGAGCCGGACCAAAGGCACTCCTGCGAGGGCGCTGGCACGGACCGCGTTGGCCGTGATGCGTGCAGCGAACGGGTGTGTCGCGTCGACAATCGCCGAAAAGCCTTCGCGCCCAATGTATTCCGCCAGCGCCTCGACGCCACCGAACCCTCCGGTGCGGACCTCGCCCACCGGCAGCGCTGGGGCGCTCACACGGCCCGCGAGGCTCGACACGACATGGTCACCTCTTGCGTCGAGGGCGGCAGCGAGCGCTCGCGCCTCGCCGGTGCCGCCCAGGACGAGGACCCTCACGCGGGCACCCGCAGTCGTCGCGACATCTCGCCGACCGCGACGGCGATCGAGTGTCCGAGGTGGATGCCCTGGTCGACGGCGCTCTGCTGGCTGCCGCCGAGCCCGATGACGATCTCCGGGTGGCTGGTGGCGATGGCCCCGACGATCGCGCGCGCCCCGGGGACGTCGCTCTCGCGTGGCACCGCCATGACGACCCCTGCGGCGTGGCGGCGCTCGACCGCTCGGATCCAGTCGGTGGCCGGCAGGTCGGCCCCGACGTAGACGGTGGTGAAGCCGGCTCGGCGGGCGGCCACCGCGAAGGCGAGCAGCCCGAGCTCGTGACGCGCTCCGGGTGGGAGTCCGACGAGCAGAGTTGGCCCGTCGGTGCGGCCGGATGCCGCCTCGTACGCGGCCGCGAGACGGCGCTGGACGGCATACGACACGAGGTGCTCCCCCGCGACGGTGAGGCGCCCGCGCGCCCACTCCTCGCCGACGAGCTTGAGAGTCGGCAGCAGCCAGTCGTCGACGACGTGCTCGAAGGTCCCGAGTGCGAAGCGAGCATCGAGAACCGCTGTGGCAGAAGCGGCGTCGAGCCGTTCAGCCGCCCTCACAAACGCCTCGGCGTCCTCCGAGCGATGCACGAGTGGTGTGGGGTGATGCGTCGACGGGCGTCCACCCCGGGAGCGATCCGTGGCCCGGCGGCGCGCCGCCTCGAGACCGCCATCCTGGTGCTCGTGCACCGAAAGCTGCCGCAGGGTCTCGGTCGCGGCCTCGCGCGCCGACCAGCCTTCATTGACAAGGGAGTTCATGATCGCAAGTGCGCGCACGTCGTCGGTGGCGTACAGGCGGTAGCCGCCCTCGGAGCGCTGCGGGTGGACGATGCCGTAGCGGCGCTCCCACGCGCGCAGCGTGGGCACGCTGATGCCCGTCAGCTCCGCGGCGCGCTTGATGGTGTACACCCGCTCGACCCGCTCCTCACGGTATGCATTCGACCTCAGGTCATCGTGTCACGCGCAGGCCTCGGCAGGCGGCCAAACCCTCGACGCAACCTTTGACAGACATTGGACACCCTTCTAGCGTTGGACAAAGGTTGGACACGCTCAGCACGACGCCATCGATGGGAGGCCTGGGTGACACGACAGACTCGTGCCCGGCTCGGCCGGCGCTCGACCGCAGCCGTCGTCGGCGGCGGGATCTCGGGGCTCACCGCCGCTTACGTCCTCGCCGCGAGCCACGACGTCACGCTGTTCGAGGCGGACCCGCGCCTCGGTGGCCACGCCCACACTCACACGGTCGCCGGCGCCAACGCCCCGCTGCGCATCGACAGCGGGTTCATCGTCCACAACGAGCGCACCTACCCACACCTGCTCCGGTTGTTCCGGGAGCTCGACGTGCCGACCCAGCCCACCGAGATGAGCATGAGCATCACCTGCGACGGCTGCGGCCTGTCGTATGCCGGTGGGCGTGGTGTCGGCGGGATCCTCGCCCAGCCCCGCCGGCTGGCCGACCCGCGCTTCGCTCGGCTCCTCCGAGAGGTGCCTCGCTTCCACCGCGCGGCGCGCCGCCTCCTGGACGACCACGACGGCGACGACGGCGACGATCCGAGTTTGCGTGATTTCCTTGCGGGACAGGGCTTCTCGCGCTTCTTCGTACGACACTTCGCGATGCCGCTGGTGTCCTGCGTGTGGTCGTGCGGCGAGCTCGACGCGTCCGCCTACCCGGCGCGGCACCTCTTCACTTTCCTGAGCCACCACGGGATGCTCTCGATCGGCGGGTCGCCTCAGTGGCGCACGGTCACGGGAGGCTCCGCGACGTACGTCGATCGGCTGGCCGCCCAGCTCCCCGCGGTGCGCACCGACAGCAGGGTGACCGCGCTCACCCGCCACGACGACGGCGTCGACCTCATGGTCGACGACGCCTCGTGCCCCGGGGGCGCGACGACGTTCGACCGGGTGGTGGTGGCGACCCATGCCGACCAGGCGCTCGACCTGCTGGCCGACGCGACGCCCGAGGAGAAGCACGACCTGGGAGCAGTCTCGTACTCCCGCAACACGACCTGGCTCCATCGCGACACGTCGGTCCTGCCCCGGGACCGCCGTGCGAGGGCTTCGTGGAACGTCCGCCTGAGCACCTGCGACGCGCCTTCACGCGACGTCGCCGTGACGTACTGGATGAACCGGCTGCACACCCTCGACGACGCAGACGACCACCTCGTCACGCTCAACCCCGGCGGGCAGGTCGACGAGTCGACGGTAACCGCCCGAATGACGTACGAGCACCCGGTCTTCACGCGGGCTGCGGTGGAGGCGGCGGCCCGGCTGCGCGTCGCCGGTGGGAGCCGACTGGCGTTCGCGGGCGCCTATCTGGGCTGGGGGTTCCACGAAGACGGCTGCCGATCGGGCGTCGAGGCCGCTGCATCGTTCGGGGTGCGCTGGTGAGCGCGTCCTACACCCCGCCGCCCCTCCCGGCGCTCGTCGAGGGCACCGTGACGCATGTGCGTGCCACGCCGGTCCACCACCCGTTCTCCGACCACCACTACCAATGGCTCGTGGACATCGACGATCTCCCTCGGTTCCGCTGGCCCACAAGCGTGTTCGCCAGGTTCAGCCCGCGTGACCATCTCGACAGCGGTCGGCTCGGCGGCGGCATCCGCGGCGACGTCGAGCGCTTCCTGGAGCGCCGCGGCGTCGCCCTGGCACCCGGCGACCGTGTCCTGATGCTCGCCAACGCTCGGGTGCTCGGCTACACCTTCGACCCGCTGACGGTCTTCTGGTGCCTCCGTCCCGACGGCACCCTCGTCGCCGCGGTCTTCGAGGTGCACAACACGTACGGCGAGCGCCACGCGTACCTCCTCGACGTGGATGTCTCCGGCGCCGCAACCGTCGAGAAGGCCTTCTACGTCTCACCGTTCAACGACCTCAGCGGGACGTATGCCGTCCGCCTCCTCCTCGACGAACACGCCGTCGGCGTGTGGGTGCGGCTCGACCGCGACGGCAGTCGCGTGCTCACCGCAAGCACCTACGGCCGGCCACTGCCGGCCACACCCCGAAACCTGATGCGGCTCGTCCGACGTCACGGCCCGATGACCCAGCGCGTCACCGCGCTGATCCGGGCGCACGGCATACGGCTGTGGCTGCGCCGGCTTCCGGTGGTGCCGCGCCCCAGCCACCCGGAGGAGGCTGTCCGATGACTACCGTCCCGTCGAACCTCGCGCGGCCGATCTGCCTCAGACGGCCTTCGCTGCGGCCCTTCTGCCTGCGCGCGGCCGTCGCGCGCCACCTCGTGACGCTGGCTGCCCGTCGGGTGCCGGTCGACATCGCCCTCCCGGATGGCACGCTGCTCGGCGGCGAGACTCGCACAGCTGGCCGCCCCCTGCTCGAGATCGTCCGTCCTGCAATGTTCTTCGAGCGGGTCGCGCACTCGCCGAAGATCGGCATCGGCGAGGGGTACATGGCCGGAGACTGGCGCGCGGGCGACGGCACCGACCTGGCCGACCTCCTGCTGCCCTTCGCCGAGCGGGTCGCGACCGCGCTGCCGCCGTGGCTGCTGGCCCTGCGCTCCGTGGCCGACCGCGCCATTCCCGACTCCCAGCGCAACTCACCCTCCGGTTCGCGCCGCAACATCGAGGCGCACTACGACCTCTCCAACGACCTCTTCGCGACGTTCCTCGACGAGACGATGACCTACAGCTCGGCCCTGTTCGACCGCGCGCCCGGGGCGCCGCCGGTCAGCGAGCAGCCACTCGCCACGGCCCAGCGGCGAAAGGTCGGGGCCATCCTCGACACCGCGGGTGTCACCGCGGGCACCCGGCTGCTCGAGATCGGCACCGGCTGGGGGGAGCTTGCGGTCGAGGCCGCCGGGCGAGGTGCGAGCGTGACGACGGTGACCCTCTCCACCGAGCAGGCGGCCTTCGCCCGGCACAGGGTCGCAACGGCGGGCCTCAGCGGCCTCGTCGACGTCCGGGTGCAGGACTACCGCGAGGTGCAGGGCCGCTACGACGCGATCGTCAGCGTCGAGATGGTGGAGGCGGTGGGCGAGGAGTTCTGGCCGACCTACTTCGCCGTGCTCGACGAGCGCCTCGCCCCCGGTGGGGTCGTCGCGATCCAGTCGATCCTCATGTCGCACGAGCGGTACCTCGCGACGCGCGGGTCCTACGGGTGGATCCAGAAGCACATTTTCCCCGGCGGGCTCATCCCCAGCCGGCGGGCGATCGACGACGTGACGGCGGCCCACACGACGCTGAGGGTGACCTCGGCAAACGCCTTCGGGCCCGACTACGCCACGACCCTGAGGCGCTGGCGCGAGGCTTTCGCCGAAGCGTGGCCGCACGTGCGCGCCCTCGGCTTCGACGAGACGTTCTGCCGCATGTGGGAGCTCTACCTGGCGTACTCGGAGGCCGGGTTCGCGTCCGGCTACCTCGCCGTCGCCCAGCTTCGCCTCGAGCGGCCCCGAGAGACGACCCCGGGCCGGTGAGCAGAGGGACCACGACCCCGGGACGCCGGGTCGCCATCCTGTGGTTCCGGCGCGACCTGCGGCTCGGTGACCACCCGGCCCTGCTGGCGGCCGCCGAGGCCGCCCAGGCCGTCCTGCCGCTGTTCGTCCTGGATCCGAGGCTGCTGGACCGCACGAGTCCCAGGTCTCGACGGCAACTCGCCTCCGTCGCCGCACTGGGCAAGGACCTCGGCGGTGCCTTGGTCGTCCGCAGAGGTGACCCCAGCGAGGTGGTGCCGCGGCTGGCCGCCGAGGTCGGCGCCGCCGAGGTCCATGTCACGCGCGAGACGGCGCCCTACGGGCGACGTCGGGACGAAGCCGTCGCCACGTTGCTTGCAGCACAGGGCTGCCGGCTCGTGGCGACAGGCACCCCGTATGCCGTCGGGCCGGGGACGGTCGTCACGCGCGGCGGGACCCCGTTCCAAGTCTTCACACCCTTCGCTCGGGCCTGGCGTGAGCACGGCAGGCCGGCGCCGGCCCCACGCCCGGGACGTGTGTCGTGGTTCCGGGGTCGGGTCGAGGGCGATGCGTTCCTGCCGGAGGCCGGCGATGGGATCGGCGAGGCGGACGCGCTGAAGCGGTGGCGGGCGTTCCTCGAGACCGGACTGACGGCATACGACCGGGAGCGTGACCGGCCCGACCTCGACTCGACGAGCCGTCTGTCAGTGCCGCTCACGTGCGGCGAGCTCCACCCTCGCACCCTCCTGGCCGACATCGACGCCCACCCGGATGCGCGGTCGCCCGGCGCGCGACGTTTCGTGACCGAGCTGGTGTGGCGCGAGTTCTACGCCGACATGCTATGGCACCGACCCGAGTCCGCTTGGCACGACTGGCGATCCGACCTGTCGCGGCTCCATTACGACACCGGCCCGGACGTCGTGCGGCTGGTCGACGCGTGGCGCGGCGGTCGCACCGGGTACCCCTTCGTCGACGCCGGGATGCGTCAGCTCGGCTCCGAGGGGTGGATGCACAACCGCCTCCGGATGGTCACGGCGAGCTTCCTCACCAAGGACCTTCACGTGTGGTGGCCGGTCGGCGCTCGGCACTTCCTGGACCGCCTGGTCGACGGGGACCTCGCGTCGAACAACCACGGGTGGCAGTGGGTCGCGGGCACCGGCACAGACGCGGCGCCCTACTTCCGCGTGTTCAACCCGGTGACGCAAGGCCGGACCTTCGACCCGGACGGCGACTACGTCCGTCGATGGGTGCCCGAGCTCGCCCATCTGCCCGGCCCGGCCGTGCACGAGCCGTGGAGGCATCCGGACGGGTACGCGAACGGGTACCCCGAGCGGGTCGTCGACCACGACGCCGAGCGCCGCGAGGCCCTCGCCCGCTACCGCGCCGCCCGCGTGACCAGGTGACCTCCGGATCGCTCAGGGAGTATCGCGAAGGCTAGCGAAAACGCTAGACGGGTGGTGCTCCTGTGACTGAGCGCTCACTCGACCAGAGGGGTGTGGCCCGCCCCGACCCCCCACAACCACCCCCGGTCGAGTGGGCGCTCGGTCCCATCCGCCCCATCCGCCACATCCATCCGCCACATGACGGGTGGTGCTCCTGTGAGGGAGCGCCCACTCGACCAGGGGGGTGTGGCCCGCCCCGACCCCGCCACAACCACCCCCCGGTCGAGTGGGCGCTCGGTCCCATCCGCCCCATGACGCGTGGCGGTCATGACGCGTGCAGTGCCCCTGCGACAGGGCGCTCACTCGACGGGGTCGGCGAGCCAAGACTGCCGGAGCTATGTGTTGTTCCGGTTGCCACAATTCGGTCAATTATGGCTAGCGCTGTTTGACGCCGCTGCTGTTCCGAACGTGGAAGTCCCTTGCGTAGTCGCCAAAGGCATCGTAGGTTCGACCCGCGATGGGCCAAGGGCCCGAACCACGAGAGGAGACGGTGTGAAGATCTCGACGAGGACGCTGGCCGGGCGACGGCAACTCGACGATGTCGTACACCGCCTGGACCAACGTCTGACCCATGACGGAAGGCGCTAGGGTCGGTCGCCCCGTTCGGGTGCTGAGCTGGGTCCTGCTCACAGTTGTACTGGCAGCGAGCTGCTCGCCGTCCCGGGAGGGCGAGCCCTCATCTGACGACCCGGTGTTCGCAGGCCTGGACCGGGGCGTCGTGCTGGAGGTGCTGGCCTCACCCGCTGCGCGGTCACGTGTGCAAGGCGACGATGCGGAGACCGCAAGTGCGCGCTACCAGAACATGGTCCGCAACTTCGTTGCGTGCCGAAGCGCACTCGCTGTCTACCAAGCATGGATCCGCGGTGGCGTGGCGCCGAAGTTTCCGCGCCAGCCACAACCCGACCACCCAGCTGCCACCGCGCGGGACATGGACAGCGACATCGCCCAGTTCGTCAAGGAGGCCACCAGCGGCGACATCACACTGCTGCGTGAGGAGCTCACCAGCGACTCAGGTTGCGGCGCCTGGATCCCCGCGCGGACTGGCGACGCCAACGGTCCGACGATCGCAGACGTCGTCAGGGGCAAGGGGTGAGGAAGGGGAGGTCGGCCGCTCCGTTCGCGGTGCTTGCCGCCACGACGATGTGCATCATGCTGTCCGCATGCACGGCCGGCAACGCGACGCCGCAGGTGCCGACCCCGACTCAGCGTGACTCGAGCAGCAGCCCCGTCGAACTCGCTGTGACGCGGAGCGCCTTCCAGGTGGTGTACCGCCTGGAAGGCGCCACGCAGGCCTCGTCCGAGGTAGGGATCGACGTCCCAACCGGACTGTCGCTCATCGCGTCCGCTCGACCCGGCCAACAGGTGGCGCCGGGCGACGCTGTGGGTCTCCTTCGGGTTGCCCCGGGCGTGAGGCACGAGCTCGAGGCGACAACCGCGCGCGGGACGGTGGCGTCATCCCGTCTCCAGGCTCTCGAAGCACGCCAGGGCACCGTCCGGGCCGGGGTTCGTGGAACCTTCTCGCAGCACCCTGACGGCCAGCCAGGCATCCGCAGCCTCGGGCTGGATGCGACGGTGGCGCTCGCCCCGCTCCAGGAGCTGCGCTACCGGGGACTCACCTTCGTGGGCGAGGTCAGTGTGGAAACGGTTCTCGGCCAGCGCCGTGCTCCGTGTAGGGCCGTCTGGGTCGAGTCGTCGAAGCCCGACCCGACAGCCTCCGGCGACGGTAGTCGAAGCACGGTGCACTGCCGCTTGCCAGATGACGTCGAGTCGGTCCCCGGGCTGCCGGTGACGCTCACCCTGACGTCCCCCGAGCGCAAAGGAGTGGTCGCCCTCCCCTCCATCTACGTCGGCCTGGACAGCGGCGGCGACAACTACGTCGTCCGGGTCAAGAGCGACACGGCGTGGGTCGATCGGCCCGTGATCGTGGGCGCGACCGATGGGGTGCGACGCGTCATCGCCTCGGGCCTGGAGCCCGGCGACATCGTGCAACCCGCGCCTTCGTGACCAACCAGCCTGCCGCCGTGGTGCTGGACGAGGTGAGCGTCGAGTTCGGCTCTCGCCACGACATCTCCCGGGCACTTCGCTCCGTGTCCCTGACAGTGCCCGCAGCATCATCGACGGCGATCGTTGGCCGGTCTGGCTCAGGCAAGTCGACCCTTGTCTCGGTGATCGCGCTGCTGAGGAGGCCGACCTCGGGCCGGGTGACGGTGTCGGGAAGGCCCACCGCGGCCCTTGGTGACACTCAGCTCGCCCGCCTGCGGGCGCAGTTCGTCGGGACGGTCTTCCAGAGCTTCCACCTGGACTCTGCGATGACGGCGGCGGAGAACGTCATGCTGCCGTGGTACTTCGGCGGACGTGCGTCACGAAGAGAGGCACGTGAACGCGCCGCCTTTCTCCTCGACTGTCTGGAGATCGGCGAGCTCGCCTCGCGACGCCCCACCGAGATGTCCGGCGGTCAACGGCAAAGGGTCGCGATCGCTCGCGCGTTGTTTCCTGAGCCACGACTCCTCATCGCCGACGAGCCCACCGGCAACCTCGACGAGCGGACAGCAGAGGTCATCGGCGACCAGATCTTCTCGCTGCCTGCCCTTCTGGGCACAGCGGTGGTCGTGGTCACGCATGACGCAGGGATTGCGGCCCGCGCCTCGCGACAGCTGCACCTCTCAGGGGGCGAGCTATGCCCAGCATGAAGCCACGCTGGTCCCTCACTCGCCTGGGTCGAATGGCCCTGGCGTCCAACTGGCATGCAAAGGTGAGGTTCACCCTGCTGACGGTGCTCATCGCCATTGGCGTCCTGGTGTTCCTCACGGTCGCCGAGCTGTCACGCGCCTCCTCGGAGAGCCTCCACGACGCCATCGACAGCGACCTCGGCGCCGCGGGCACCTACCGGATCGAACCAGCGCCACAGCTGGGCCTCTCGAGGCCTGAGCTGGTCGACAAGATCGGTCGTGCGGTCGGCAGCCTGAGCTCCCAGCCGATGTCTGTCATCGACGCGCTCCCGCCCGTCCGACCGGAGTGTCCCCCCTTCGACACCCTTGGCGACCTCGCCACGTTTGTGATCCGCGATGCGGACGGCACTCCGAAAGCGCTCGACGCGATCAGCTCCCCCACACAGGCAGACCTGTGCCTGGCCGGCCTGACGGTCCCGCGTGCCGCGCTGCGAGGCACCACCGAGGAGGAGGCCCGGACCTTCGGCGCGGGCCTCGTGCTCGCGCCGGCCTACGAACACCTCGTCGGCCTGACCTCCACGGCGCCCACCCGCACACTCGTCGTCATCACGACAGGGCGCGTGGACGACCTGGGCGACGAGATCCTCACCGACCTGCGCGGCGCGCTGAGCGACGACGCGAGGCGCGCAGGGATCCCTGACGAGAGCACCGTCACCGTCAGCCGAGTCGACTCGGGATCGCAGGTGCGGACCGCGTCTGACGGGATCGCGCTGGTATACCTCCTCATCGGATGGGGTGTCCTGCTGATCAGCGGGCTCGGCATCCTCGTGGCCGAGCTCATCGTGCTCCGGGACCGGACGTGGTTCCTCGGGCTGGCCCGAGCCGTCGGCGCGCGGCGGCAGGACATCGCGGTTCTCGTGCTCAGCGACATCGCGCTGGTGCTGGTCGCGGGTTTTGGCGCGGCGGTGCTCGTCGCCCTCGGCACAGGGCCGATCGTCGAGTCATTCGGTCAGCGGTCTTTCGGCACCCCGTTGGTTCTCCTGCGGTGGGAGGTGACGCCGCGGCTCGTGGCCGGAGCAGCCCTCATGCTCGCCCTCGGGGGCGCCTACCCAGCCTGGCGCGCGACTCGGCTCGACCCACTGGAGGTGCTGGAGCGGCGTTGAGCTGGTCAGGCCACCGGCTGGCGAGCGAACGCTCGGCGGTACTGCACCGGCGGCAGCCCGATCTGCCGCTGGAAGTGATGGCGCAGCACGGCCGCCGTCGCGAACCCGCTCTCGCGCGCGATCCGCTCGATGTCGAGGTCGGTCGACTCGAGCAGGCGCCGCGCGCGCAGCACGCGCTGGCTGGTCAGCCACTTGTGCGGCGTGGTGCCGACCTCCGAGGTGAACCGGCGGGCGAAGGTGCGCTCGGACATGTTCGACCGAAGGGCCAGCGAGGGCACCGAGTGCTCTTCGTCGAGGTGCTCCGAGACCCAGTCGAGGACGTCCTGGAGGCTGTCGCACTGCTCGGCCGGTAGTGGCGTCTCGACATACTGACGCTGCCCGCCCGACCGATGCGGGGGCACGACCATCCGTCGCGCGATCCGCGTGGCGACCTCCGAGCCGAGCTCCTCGCGCACGATGTGGAGGCACGCGTCGATGCCGGCCGCGGTGCCAGCGCTGGTGAGGATCGGGCCGTCCTCGACGTAGAGGACGTCGAGGTCGACGCACGCCTTGGGGTAGCGGTCCTCCAGGAGCCCGGCATACCGCCAGTGCGTCGCGCAGTCGCGCCCGTCGAGCAGACCGGCCTCCGCCAGCCAGAACGCGCCGCTGCACACCGACAGGACCCGGGCACCCCGGTCGACGGCCTCACGCAGGATCTCGAGCACCTCGGGGCGGAACGGCCCGTCGACCGAGCCACCGGGGATGGCGATGAGGTCGGCATCGCGTGCCGCCTCCAGCGAGTGCGTCGCGACGATGCCCATGCCGGTCTTCGTCCTCAGCACCCGCTCCGGCTCGGCCGCGCACACGCGGAAGTCGAACGGTGGGACGCCGTCGTCGGTGCGGTCGATCCCGAAGACCTCGCAGAGCACGGCCAGCTCGAACGGGGCGACGGGCTCCTCGACGATGGCGGCGATGGTGTGCAGCATCCCGTCAGTATGCCCACGATGGCGGGATCTTGTCGAACATCGTCAGTTCTGCCACTCGTGGCTGCATCGTGACGAGCGCAGACTTTCTGCCATGGACATCATCTTCTTCATCCTCATGATCGCGGCCATCATCGCGGTGCTCAGCCCGCACCACCGCCGCACCTACTCCCTCCCGCACGCACCCTTCGGCAGCGACGTGGAGTCCGACCGGGACCTCCCGCGGGTCCTGCACGACACGCCACCCACGAAGTGACGCGCCACACCCCGCCTGCTCACCCGGCCTTGGCACGAGACTTCCGCCGGGTGAGCAGCACACCGATGATGCACAGCGCACCACCGGCGAACGTCAGCGGCGGCGGCACCTCGTCGAGCAGCGCCCAGGCGATGAGCGTGGCGATGAACGGCACGAGGAACGTCGTCAGCGTCAGCTTCCCGGCGTCGCTTCGAGCGAGCGAGTAGGCCCACGTCGAGAAGGCGATGGCCGTCGGGAAGATGCCGAGGTAGGCGATCCAGAGCAGCGAGCTCGGCTCGCTCGTGCGGACGACGTCGACGAGGTCGCCGGCCCAGGGCAGACACACGACGGCCCCGATGATGCACGCCAGCCAGGTCACCTCGAGCCCGGGCAACCGACCGAGCAGCGGCTTCTGCGCGAGGACGCCCACGGCATACGTCACCGCCGCGAGCACCGCGAGCCACACCCCCACGGGGTCTCCGGAGCCGCCGGACGAGAAGCCCTGCGCGATGACGACCACACCCGCGAACCCGACCACCATCCCGATGACGAGCCACCGCGTCATGGCCTCTCCGAGGAACACGGTCGCGAGCAGGGCGACAATGATGGGGCCGATCTGGACGATGAGCGCCGAGGTGCCGGCGTCGATGCGCCGCTCGGCCTCGTTGAGTGCGAGGTTGTAGATCCCGAACCAGGCCACGCCGCACAGCAGCAGCAGCGGCCAGTCGCGCCGCGACGGCCACCGACGCGGGCGGCGGAACACGAACAGCCCGAGGGCGACGGACGCGATGAGCAATCGGCCGAGCGAGAGGGCGCCCGGCGGGACGTTGTGGCCCAGGTGCCTGATCGCGACGAACGCCGAGGCCCAGAGCAGCAGGGTGACGGCCACCGCGCCGACCACGAGCCCGCGTGAGCTGCGGCGAGCGGGCTCCCTCCCGCCGGGCGGCGCCGCTGCATCTGGCGTGGGGGCAGTGTCAGGGATGTCGAAGGAGCGCGTCATGCCCGGTAGACGCGCGAGCGCGCCGTCGTGTGAGGTCGCGGTGTCGGTTGCGCTGTCGGTCGCGGTGTCCTTGGGGTCGCGGGCGTCGAGGGTCACCCGACGAACCTAGGTCGCGGGACCGACAGCCGCCGCCCTCATTCCGGCCAGACGTGACCGAATTGCCGCCACGAGTGGCGTGGCCACCTTGGTCCAGAAGAACCAGTACGCGACCCCGGCCGCGAGCGAGCCTGCGAACGCTGCGATCGGCCGGCCCCACAGCTGCTCGAGCACCTGCCAGTGGATGACGTAGACGAACAGCGAGCTCGCGGCCAGCACCTGGGTGACGGGGACCAGCCCGCTCGGCATCCGCGTCGTGGGCAGCCAGATCAGCGCGAGCACAGTGGCCAGGGACAGCGCGTCGCGGGCCGGGTTGCCGGAAAACGTCCCGACCATTCCCACAGCAGCCACGGTGACCAGCCACCGCTGGCGGCGCGTCTCCACCCGCGCGATGGCCCACCCGAGGAAGAAGAGGAAGAGGACGACCACTGCCGAGCCCTGCATCCTCGGCACCGGCAGCTGGAACAGGTCGAGCCGGAACGTGAAGGCCGCCAACAGAAGGGCGACCGGCACCCCGAACGGCCAGCGTCGCTCGAGGCGCGCAAAGGCCGGCAGCGCGGTCAGCAGCATCGCGACGAGCAGGGCGAACACGAGAGCCTCGATGAACCAGAAGCGCCACGGCGGCCCGAGCCGCGCCTCACCGAACACCCAGTTGGCGAGGAACAGGTTGCGCGTCTCGTAGTAGCCCCACACGACGTGAGCCGGCACGATCACCGCCAGGGTCGGCAGCACGATCCGCAAGGTCCCCCGCCCGAGCGCTCGGATGCGCCCGCGGCGACCCGGCGCGGCGAACGCGAAGCGCACCACGTTGAAGCCCACGAGCACGAGCAGCGCGTGGGCCGTGCCCTGGAGCGAGAAGAGGTCGGCATGCGTGCCGACGATGAGCAGGATCGCGACCGCCCTGAGCCACACCGAGGTCTCGACGGTCCGCGGACGCGTCCAGCGCCGGAGCCGGGTCTCGGTCACTCCGTCGACCGGAGCCGCTGCTTCACTCGTGTATGCCGTCTCGACAGTCCCTGATGAACGCGCGGTCGCCGCGTGGTCACGGCGCGCCCGCTCGGCGTCGGCGAGTGCCTGCAGCTCCGCCACCGGTGTCACGTGCCACGACCGCGGAAGGCAGCCGATGAGGGCCTCGAGGCGCAGCGACACCTCGACGTAGGACAGGGAGTCTCCGCCGAGCGACGCGAAGGTGGAGCCAGGCCGCACGGACGCGCGGTGGAGGGTGGCGGCATACATCGTCGCGACGGAGCTCGGCTCGGCCCTGGACGCGACGGTCACGGCTGCGGTGGACTCGGCGAGCGCGACGATCGCCGAGTGGTCGACCTTTCCGGTCGGCAGCACGGGATGGTCGTCGACCTGGACGACGGTGACGGCACCGAGGGGCGCGTTCGCGGCGGTGGCCGTCGCGCGCCGGAGGGCGCCGGCATCGAGCCCCCGGCCTCTCACCGCCTGGCCTGCCACCCGCGGTCCGGAGTCGGCACGGGCCGACACGGCGATGAGGCCCTCCCGGCCGGCGACCCGGACGTCACGTCCACGTGCTCGCAGCGATGCCTCGACGCGGTCGAGGTCGACGCGGTGCCCGAGCACCTTCGCGTAGCGGCTCGTGCGCCCGGTCACCTCGAAGAGGCCGTCCTCGGCGAGCCGGCCCAGGTCACCCGTCCTGAGCCGATTGACGGTGCGTCCCAGCGCGAGATCGGCGGGCTTGGTCGCATAGCCGAGCATGACGTTGGGCCCGGTGAAGACCAGCTCGCCGTCCTCCACCACCAGCTCGGCACCGGCGACCGGTCGCCCGATCGCGGTGGGCCGGGTGGCGGCCAGGTCCGGCGGGAGGTGGGCCATCCGGGCCGTCGCCTCGGTCTGGCCGTACATGACGTGGAAGTCCCACCCCCGGGCCTGCCCCAGCTCGGCCCAGCGCACGATCCGGTCCGGGTCGAGCCGCCCACCCGCCTGCGTCACACAGCGCAGGCTCGGCAGGTCACGGTCGGCGAACCCGGCCCGGTCGAGCATCTCGAAGGTCCACGGCACGCCCGCGAAAGAGGTGGCACCGACGTCGGAGACGAGGTCCCAGAAGCACTCGTCGACGACGGAGAGATCGGTCAGTGCAAGGCTCGCCCCGCGGGCGAGGTGGCTGTGCAGGACCGAGAGGCCGTAGCAGTAGTGCATCGGCAGCGACGTTGCGGCACAGTCGGACTCGCGGATCTCGAGGAGGTCGGCGACCTGTTCGGCGTTGGCGGCGAGGTTGGCCCACGATAGGCGCACGAGCTTGGGCGACCCGGTGGACCCGCTGGTGCTGAGCAGCAGGGCCAGGTCTGGGTGCAGGTCGACCGCGGGCTCGCTGCGGTGGACGAAGACCCGGCCGTCCGCCGCGACCTCGATGTCGGGGTCGTAGGCCGAGCGCAGCGCGATGCCGGCCTGGCGGTTGCCGCCGTCGACGAGCAGGACGGCGTGGCCCTGGCGAAGTGCTGCGAGATACGCGACGACGGCCTCGGGCCGGTTCGCCCCCTCGACCATGACGAGACGCCGGGCCCCGGCGAGCTCGGCGGCGGCCGCGTCGACCAGGTCGCGCAGCTCACCGCGGGTGATCTCGCGTCCTCCGGGCAGGGCGAGCGCGCGGCGCTCGGGGTCGCGGTCGAGGACGTCGAACCACGGCAGCCGCGGACGCAGGGGCGTGTCCGGCGGGGCGGGCGTGGTCGGCGCGAGAGTCACGCGCCTCATTAGATAGGTAAGCCTTACCTAATCGCAAGCTCGGCGGATCCATGCCCGCCCTGCGCCGTTGCGAGCACGACATCCATAAGTTACGGTTTGACTTATGGCAACAAAAACTTATGTATCTCGGATGGACGCCGGCTGGTCCACGACCCTGGCCACCGAGAGCACGTCGCGCGCGATGTCCGTCGCGACCGAGGCCTGTTGTCGTTGCCGCTGACGCAGACTGCCGCTTTGCGCTCCCACCCCCGGTCCATCTGAGCCACCGGGCAGCCACGTCCTCGCAGGGGCCTGCCTGGCGCACCACTGGCGTGCCAGGCACTCGCTGCCGACATCACTCCCCTTTGACGAAAGGAACTCCCATGTCCCGCGGCGCATCCCGCACCCCGGTCAAGCTCGCCGAGACCGCCAGGAACCTGTCCCGACAGCGTTCCCTGTGGCAGGGCCTGGTCGACTTCGACCCCGTCACCCGCTACTACGCCCGCCTGCTCGCCGACGCCGACCACGAGGCGTGGCTGCTGACCTGGCTGCCCGGGCAGGGCACCCCGTGGCACGACCACGGCGGCAGCGCCGGCTCGTTCGTCGTGCTCCAGGGAGTGCTCACCGAAGAGGTCGCGGGATACCGCACCGCTGTCGACCTCGACGACGTGCGACGGGCGACCGGCCCTGGCATCACCCTCACGCCGGGTGACCAGCGCACCTTCGGCACGCGCCACCTGCACCGGGTCACCAACCACGGCCCGGACCCGGCGGTGAGCCTGCACGTCTACGCCCCGAAGCTCACCGCGATGAGAAGCTACGACGAGATCGACGGCGTGCTCGAGCTGGTCGAGGAGTCGAAGGTCGGGGTCGACTGGTGAGCGCCCAGACCCCCGGGCATCGCCGGACGATCGACGAGGTTCTGGCCGAGGCCAGAGCGCGCCTGAGGCGACTCACCCCGGAGGAGGCCGAGGCGGCCTACGCCGACGGCGCCGTGATCGTGGACATCCGCCCGGCTGCACAGCGGGCGCACGAAGGAGAGCTGCCGATCGCAACTGTCGTCGAGCGCAACGTCCTGGAGTGGCGGTTCGACCCGACGAGCGATGCGGCGCTGCCCGCGGCCGACCACGACCTCCAGGTGATCGTGCTGTGTCAGGAGGGCTACACGTCGAGCCTTGCCGCGGCATCGCTGCAGGACCTCGGCATCCACCGCGCCACCGACGTCATCGGAGGGTATGCCGCCTGGCGGGCTCGCGGGGGCTCCTGGCGGGCTCGCGCGGGCTCCTGACCGCCCCGGTCGGCGGGTGCCCGGTGGCTGCCGCGCGCCTCACGATGTCGCCGAGCCGGTCGAGGTGCACCGACTGCAGCCGCCAGCGCTGGAAGTAGAGCGGCACGTCGACGCGGTCGCGCATGCCGATCCGGACCACCTCGCCCCGCTCCTCGGCGGGTGCGAGCTGCGTCGGCAGCAGCACGCCCCAGCCGAGCCCGGCGCGGACGGCAGCGACGAACCCCGTCGCGTCGGGAACCGTGTGGGTGGGCGGGGTCACCGTCACGCGGTGTCGGTCGAGGATCCGCTGCTGGAGGTCGTCCTTGTCGTTGAAACGGACGAGCGGCATTGCAGCCCAGTCGATCCCGCGACGCGTCGTATGCCGCGCGAGCAGCTCGGGCGTCGCCACGGGCACGTAGCGCATCGTCACGAGCGGCTCGGTGGAGCAGCCCTGCACCGGCCCCGGGTCCGACGTCACTGCGCCGAGCACCTCGCCCGAGCGGAGCAGCCGCGCCGTGTGGTCCTGGTCTTCGACGTGCAGCCGAAGGGTCACGTCGTCCCAGGTCGCGCACTCGGCCAGCACCGCGGGGAACCAGGTCGCCATCGAGTCGGCATTGACCGCGACCGGCAGGTCCACCCGTGCACTCGGATCGGGAGCCAGCTGCGCCACGGCCTCGGCTGCGAGGAGCTGCTGCTGCCGGGCGAGCCGGACGAGAGCCTCCCCAGCGGTCGTGGCCCGGCACGGCGTGGTGCGGACGACGACCACCTGGCCGACCTCGGCCTCGAGCGCCCTGATTCGCTGGCTGACCGCCGATGGAGTCAGGTGAAGCGCCCGGGCGGCGCCGTCGAAGGTCCCGGCCTCGACGATGGTCAGGAGGGTGGCGAGCTGGTCGGTGTCGAGCCGCATGAAGCGATGCTAATGATGGTGTAGGAACCTTCGCTTCCCTTATCGCTGGCGCCCGCCCTACCGTCATGTCGTGACCTCGCTCCTTCCCGGCTTCCTCACGATGGCCTCGCTCATCGTCGCGATCGGTGCGCAGAACGCCTACGTCCTGCGCATCGGCCTGAGCCGCCACCACGTCGGGATGGTTGTGACGGTGTGCGCCCTCTCGGACGCGGTCCTCGTGGTCGCCGGCGTGCTCGGCGTCGGAGCCCTCGTCACGGCCCACCCGGGACTGCTCACGTGGGCACGGTGGCTGGGGGCGGCATACCTCGTCGGCTACGGCATCACCTGCCTGTGGAGCGCCCGCCGCCCGCGGGTCCTCGAGGGGAGCGCCGCGGCACCGTCGCGCGGCGGCGTGCTGGCGACGGTGCTCGCCCTGACCTGGCTCAACCCGCACGTCTACCTCGACACCGTCCTGCTCATCGGCAGCCTTGCCAACCAGCACGGCGCGTCGGGCCGCTGGTGGTTCGTGGCCGGCGCGATCACCGCGAGCGTGCTGTGGTTCAGCGGCCTCGGCTACGGGGCGCGCCTGCTCGCCCCCCTCTTCGCCCGCCCGGTGACCTGGCGTGTCCTCGACGTCCTCATCGCTCTCGTGATGTTCGCCGTCGCCGCGAGCCTCGTGCTCGCCTGAGGCACCTACCTCAGGCCCGCGCAGCCGACCGGGCGGCCCGTCTGAGGTAGTCACGGGAGCACGAAATAGGGACCTCGTCCGATGTGGGGCGCTACCTCAGGAACCGAACCTTGAGGAGTCAGAGCAGCCCTCAACAAAGGAACGGTCATGAACAGCAACTACCTCGACTTCCGAGCCGTTCAGGCTGAGATGGACGCCCGCTACGGCCGCCATGGGCGCCGCGGCCCGCGCAACTCGTCTCTGGAAGTGATCCGGCGCACCATGTCACGCGCCGCTCGGGAGGAGCTCAGCCCGAACCGGCCCCGGTGAGCGTCCGACATGTCGGCCGCCCGCCCGGTCCATCCCGAAAATATGTCCCTGCTGATGTCGGCGCCGTACGCGATGATTTCGCGTATGCCGCTCAGCACCGGCGCCCTCATCGGCAGGGACCCTGATCTCGCCCGACTCGCCGACGCCATCGGCCTGCGCACCCCGACGGGTGCCGACGCCGGTGGCGTCGTCGTGCTGTCCGGAGATGCCGGCATCGGCAAGTCACGGCTCGTCGGCCAGACGCTCGCCGATGCCGACGCCGCCGGCTGGTTCACCGCCGTGGGCCACTGCGTCGGCCAGGCCGGCAGCAGCCTGGCGTACCTCCCCTTCGTCGAGCTCCTCGGCGCGATCGACGCGGCGCACCCCGAGGTCGTCGAGAAGGTGCTGGAGTCCCACCCGAGCCTCGGGTACCTGCTGCCCGGGCGGCCCGAGGTGCACGACTCCGACGCCCCCGGGCGTTCCACGGACCCCGGCCAGGTCGCTGAAGCCGTGCACGCGCTCCTGACGGCCCTCGGTGCCGCCGTCCCGACGCTCGTCGTCGTCGAGGACGTCCACTGGGCCGACCACTCCTCCAGGGACCTGCTCACGCTGCTGCTGACCCGGGGATTCACGACGGCCGTGGGACTCGTCGTCACCTACCGGTCCGACGACCTCTACCGGCGCCACCCGCTGCACGAGACGCTGGCCATCTGGGCCCGCATCGCCGGTCTCGAGCACGTCGACCTCGCCCCGCTCACCGACGCCGCGGTTCGCGAGCTCGTGTCGGGCATCGAGGGCGCACCGACCGACACCGACACCACCGACGAGATCGCTCGGCGGGCCGAGGGCAACCCGTTCTTCGCCGAGGAGCTCGTTGCCAGCGCCGCGTCGGGCCAGACCGTCACCGGCGGCCTGAGCCGGGTGCTCCGCTCCCGCGTCGAGCAGCTCGACGACACCGCGCAGCGCGTGCTGCGAGCCATCGCGCTCAAGGGTGGGCAGTACATCGGGCACGAGCTGCTCTCCCGCGTCACCGGCCTGCCCGACGAGACGCTCGAGGCCGCTCTCGCGTCGGCGGTCGAGCATCACGTCCTCGAGACCCGCTGGCCGCCCGCCTACACCTTCCGTCACGCCCTGCTCGGCGAGACCGTCGCCGACAGCCTGCTGCCCGGCGAGCGGCTGCGGCTCCACCGGGCGTATGCCGCAGTGTTGTCCGAGCACCCCGAGCTGGCCTCCTCGTCCGAGCTGGCGCGTCACGCCGCCGCCATCGGCGACCTGCCCACCGCGGTGCGGGCGAGCCGCGCCGCGGCCGAGGCGGCGATGACGGTCGGCGGCCCTCAGGACGCACTTATGCATTTCGAGCGCGCGCTGACCTGGCTCGACGAGAACGACCCTGAGCGCGACGAGGTGACGCTGCGAGCGTCGGCGGCGGCGATGGTCGCGGGCGAGCCGGTCCGGGCCATGGACCTGCTCCGTGACCGCCTCGACCACCCCGGCACCGCTCAGGCGCCGGGAGCGCGAGCCGACCTGCTGGCCACGCTCGTCAGCCGGTCCCGCATCCTCGATCTCCCGGTCGACTCGATCGCCCTGACCGACGAGGCGGTCTCCCTCATCGGTGAGGAGGCCGACGAGCGGCGGGTGCTGGTCCTCGTGGCCCGGGTCCAGGCGCTCGTCGACAACGGCAACTTCGTCGAGGCCGCGGTCGTCGGCAACGAGGTCTCGATCCTGGCCGAGCGCCTCGGGCTCGGTGGTTCGCTCGCCGAGCTTCGCACGATCCTGGCCAGGGTGCTCGAGGCTAACGAGGACCTCGACTCGGTCGAGGAGCACCTGCGCAGCATCGTCGCCGACATCGACCGGGACGACCCGTTGCTGTTGCGGGTCCTGCACCAGCTCGCGGCGATCCGGCACCGTCGCGGCGACCTTCCGGGCGCCCTCGCACAGTACGACGCGGGCGCCGAGGTCGCCCGGCGAATGCACCGTGAGTGGGCGCCGTGGGGTCAGGAGTGCCGCTACCTCGGCGGCCTCACGGCCTACGAGCTCGGCGACTGGGACGGCGCGGTGCGGCGGCTTGATCTGGGTGGGCGGCCGGCGCCGCAGCCCGGCCGGTCCATCTTCACGGCCGCGATGCTGCATGTGCAGGCCGGGCGCGGCGAGCCGGTCAACCGCGACGTCTTCGGCGAGCTGCGCGAGTGGTGGCACGTCGACGGGCTCTGTGTGGTGCTGACGGTCATGCCGGGCATCGACCTGCTCGGCGACACGGGAGACATGGACGCGACCCTCGATCTCGTCGAGGCGGCGGTGGCCGCCCTGGACCGCGCCTGGGGCGAGTACCACGCGATCGTGCGCATCGCGGCGCTCGTGGCCGGGCAGGCCGCGACCTGGGCGCCACGCGTCGACCCGGCTCTCCGGGGCCGTCTCGTGCGCCTCGTCGAGACCCTCGCCGACCGCGCGCACGAGATCGGGACCCTGCGTCCTGCGGTCGAGAAGGCCAGCCGGCCCAAGTTCGAGCGGGCCGCGGCCGAGTCCCTCAAGGACACCAGCCGGGAGACGTGGGCGTGGCTCGCCCGGCTCGACGCGGAGCTGCTGCGCCTGCGGCATACGGCCGACCTCGACGACCCGCCGGAAGCAAGCGAGCTCGTCGAGGCGTGGCGTGCCAGCGTGGCGGCGTTCGACCGCTACGGCCACGCCTTCGAGAGCGCACGGTCCGGGGCGCGCCTGGCGTCCGCGCTGCGGGCCGCCGGCGACAGCGCGGGATCGCGCGCGGCGGCCGAGCGGGCCCGCGAGGTCGCCGTCCGGCTCGAGGCGAAGCCGCTGCTCGCGGAGCTCGACTCGGTGCAGCCGGGCCAGGGCGCCGCCGCGGGCCTCGACCTCACGCCGCGCGAGCTCGAGGTGCTCCAGCTGGTCGCGCGAGGGCTCACCAACGGCCAGGCCGGCAAGCAGCTCTACATCTCGACCAAGACCGTCAGCGTCCACGTGTCCAACGTGCTGGCCAAGCTCGGCGCCTCGAGCCGCACGGAGGCCGCGGCGATCGCCCGGCAACGAGGCCTGGTGCCGTGATGGCACGCGATCATCGGCCATGTGCAACCGAGGGGTTGCAGGTTCTGGAACAACGTGCAACCATTGAGTTGCACGTTGATCCCACGAACCACGTAGAAGGAGTCCCTCATGACCGAGGACAGGATCGAACGCGAGACCCTCATCTCCGCCCCGCTGGAGCGCGTCTGGTCGCTCGTCGCCGCACCCGGTTTCTGGGTGTACGACAAGGCACCACAGTCCGCTGACGACACCGTCGTGGCGGCAGAGGGCCAGTCCGTCGTCGTCAACCACCCCGAGTACGGCGACTTCCCGGTCGAGGTCGTCAAGGTCGAGCCGCAGACCTACCTCGCCTACCGGTGGGCCAGCGCTTTCCCGGGCGAGCCGGTCCGCGACGACAACAGCACCCTCATCGAGTTCACGCTCGCGTCCGAGGGGGACCAGACCCGGCTGAAGGTCGTCGAGAGCGGGTTCGCGGCGCTGGTCGGCGGCGAGCAGGTGGGCGCCAAGGCCCACGCGGACAACACCGGCGGCTGGAAGCAGGTCATCGACGACCTCGTCGCCCGGGCCGAACGAGCCTCCGTGTGACGGACCACCCATCCGACCCGGCGGATGCGGTCGACGGCGTCCTCGTCGCCCTCGCCGACCCCACCCGGAGGCAGCTGCTCGACCTGCTGGCGGCCCTGGGTGAGGTCACGGCGACGACGCTCGCCGAGCGCCTCCCGGTGTCTCGGCAGGCCATCGTCAAGCACCTGGCGGTGCTCGAGTCCGCGGGGCTGGTCTCGCGGGGCAAGGTCGGGCGCGAGGTGCTGTATGCCGTCCGGCCCGATGCGCTGAACGTCACCGCCCGCTGGATGTCGGCCCTCGCGGCCGACTGGGACCGCCGCCTGGCGACCATCAAGCGGATCGCCGAGAGCAGCGAGCTCTAGACCCCCGCGCCGGCGAAGACGGTGGGCCGCGAGCGGCGCAGACCGGGCGTGAGGGCCACCGTCGTCACGAGCGACAGGGCCGCCATGACCGTCATCGCGAGCGCGACGTCCTCGTGGGCCGGCCCGAGCAGCTGGGCGACGACGCCACCGAGGAAGGCGCCGACTGCCTGGCCGACCATGAGCCCGGTGCTGTTGAGCCCGAACACCTGCCCGCGCACCTCGCCGGACGTGTGCTGCACGAGCCGCTCCTGCAGCGGGAGGCTCGCGGCGAACCCGGCCGAGGCTACGAAGCCGAGCGCCATGGCGACCGGCAGAGACGGCACGAAGAGGAAGCCGAGGTAGGGCACCGCGAGGAGCACCCGCAGCGGCTCGATGAGCCGCTCACGGACCGGCTCGCTGACGAACCGGCCGACCACGATGTCGCCGATGAGCATGCCGGAGGCCGCGGCCGCGAAGAGGTACCCGGCCCGCTCACCGGCATACGGCACGAAGAGCGCCTCACATCCGACGACGAGGCCGTTGGGCACCCACACGGTGAGGAAGACCGGGCGGAGCAGCCGCGACCCGAGGAGGCGGCGGTTCACCTCGCGCGTGCGTCCGACGACCTTCGCCCCGGTGACCCGAGGCGGGTGGTCACGCAGCCCGAACCGCACCATGACGAGGGTGACGAGGCTCGCGACGGCCGCGCCGAGGAACAGCTGGGTGGTCGTGAAACGCAGCAGCAGGATCCCGCCGAGGCCGTAGCCGACGATCTGCATGACTCCGACGGCGATGTTGATGGTCGAACGCCCGAGGATGAACGCGTCGGGCGGCAGGATGTCTGACATCAGCGCGATCATCGACCCGCCCGTCGCGGACATGACGAGCCAGGGGATCGCCAGGAGCGCGAACCGCCAGCCCCACGGCATACCCGGGATCGCCTGGAGCAGGTCGGCGGTCAGGCCGGCGAGGGCGACGACGAGCAGTGCCGTGCGCGGCCGGATGATGTCGGCGATCGCACCGAGGAACGCGGTCCCGAGGAGCCGGACGAGCGGGCCGCCGAACATGCTCAGCGCCGTGAGGATCGGCGAGCCAGTGGCCTGGTACGTGATGGTGCCGAGCGCGAGGGACGCGACCGAGTGCGCGGCGAGGGTGAGGCACTGTGAGAGGAACAGCACCCGGAACTCTCCGACGGCGAACAGCTGGCGGTACGTCTTCACCGGTCCCACTATGGCCACAGCCGACGACAGTGCCTAATCTTTCGGCTGGAGGCGAAAGATGGGGACCTGGCGGATCTCGGCCGACCTGCTCGCGCGGAGCAGGTTCGTCGTGTCACCGCGGATCGAGACCGTCGGGGCCCTCAACGACCTGGTGCGGCCCTCCGACCCTGCCGGCCGCGCGTTCGCCGCGACGCACCAGGAGGCGTTCGAGGCGATGCTCGAGGCGCACCCGGTGCGCCGCGCGGTGCTCGACCACTCATGGCGTCCGAGGTGGATCTCCGACTGGCTGTGCCTGCCCCCGACCGGCGACCGGATGACGTTCCCGGAGGAGCTGGAGGACGTCCGGCGCCTCGGCGACCGCCGCATCCGCGCCCTCCTGCGCGAGAGCTCGCCCGAGGCGGCGCTGCCTCGTGTCCTGACCCGGCCCGGCACGGCGGACGCCGCCGCCGAGCTGCTCGACTGGGTCTGGGTGCACACCATCGCGACCGACTGGGCGCGCCGTGAGCGGATCCTGCGCGCCGACATCGTCGCCCGCACGACGCGCCTCGCCAGCCACGGCTGGGCAGCCGTCCTGCGCGACCTCGGTCGTGACCGCGAGTGGCTCGGCGACGGACAGCTGCGGATCAACAACTACGACCTGCCGTCGAGGACCCTCGCCGACGACGCCGACCTGTTCTTCGTACCCGTCCACCACCGTGCTCGCTGGGTCGGGTGGGACATCCCGCACCGGTATGCCGTCTACTACCCGGTCACAGGTGCCCTCGCGCAGGTGGACGGCCAGGCTGCTGGGGGCCTCGACCGGCTGGTGGGCGCGCCACGGGCACGCCTGCTCAGGGCTCTGTCAGCGCCCGCGAGCACCTCGGCACTGGTGGCGACGACGGGTATGCCGCTCGGCTCGGTGGGCGACCATCTCAAGGTCCTGCTCGAGTCCGGGACCGTGCTGCGCCGCAGGTCCGGGCGCGAGGTGCTCTACTGGCGGACGGCGCTCGGCGACGCCCTGGTCGCCTCGAGCGGGCGCGCGGAAACCGACCCGCTGCGCCCGTGAGTCGCTCTTCCGCAGCGGTGCGGTCAGTCGTTAGCGTCGCACCTGTTGTGACCATCAATCTCAGACTTGGAGAGGCAAGAGACATGGCAGAAGACTGGGCAGCAGACGTCAAGATCTACGCTCCTGACGCCGACGACGCAGCGATCGCGGGGATCGTGAAGCACTGCGGCATCGCCCTGCAGAAGCGTGACTCGTCGCTGGTGTCGTTCACGGATCGCTCAGAGCTCGACCGGGTCCGCGAGAGCTTCATGAAGAAGAAGCTCGGCCTGACCGACTCCGACGCCGATCTCGATGCGGCCCTGGCCGACGTCGGCCAGACGCTCAAGGGCGACCGCACGAAGAACCGCGTGACCGTCTACTACCTCCTCGCCGACAAGTACAACAAGCTGGACCTCTTCCGCTGACCCGCGGGAGGCACGAGTTCTCCTGAGCCACAGTCAAACCCAGCCGTATGCCGCTCACCCAGGTGGGCGGCATACGGCTGCGGTGCGCCTGGCAGGGGTCGACTGAGCGGCCGGCGCGCGCGCAGAGTGGAGCATGGACACTCACGCTCCACACCCTTCGCGCAGGACCGTACTCACGACAGCGGCCGCCTCAGCGGTCATCGCCATCAGCGCCCCTGCAGCGGCGTCGGCCGCCTCCAGGCGCCAGTCACCGGCACCCGAGACCGTCGACCTGCCGGTCGGCTACCGGCCTGAGGGCATCACGTCCGGACCGGGCACGACGTTCTACGTCGGCTCCCTGGCCGACGGCCGGATCGTCACGGGCGACCTCATCGCGGGCGGGCTCGCGACCCTGCTCCCCGGCGCTCCGGGCCGGTCGCTGCGCGGTCTGTTCTGTGACCGGCAGTGCCGGGTGGTCTGGGCCGTCGGCGGCGTCACGACCGGGCCGGTCACGGTCGGACACGTCTGGTGCGTCGATGACACGTCCGGTGCCGTCAGGCACGACGTCGCCGTTCCAGGCTCGGGCTTCCTCAACGACCTCGTCGTCACCGAGGACGCCGTGTGGGTCACCGACTCGTTCGTCGACCGGCTCACCGTCATCCCGCACGACCACGCGACGAACTCGGCCGGGGCTCCGTCATTCGTTGCCCTCTCCGGAGCCTGGCCGGCCGGCAACGGGACCTTCATCAACGCCAACGGGATTCGCCTCCTGCCCGACGGCGACATCGTGCTCAACAACAGCCAGTTCGGCGGCCTGTGGCAGGTCGCCCCGGCCACCGGCGCGACGAGGCCGATCCCCGTCACCGGCGGCCCGGGCGTCACCTCCGGCGACGGGCTGCTCGTCGACGGCGATGTCCTCTACAACGTCCGCGGCAGCGGGCTGAACGAGGTGTCGGTCCTCGCGCTGCGACCGGGCGCAAGCGGCTGGACCGCGAAGTGGCAGGGCGCGCGCAGCGACCCGACGCTCGACTTCCCGTCGACCGCGACCCTCGCCGGGGGCTGGCTCTGGGCGGTCAACGCCCGGTTCTCCACGCCGGGGACCGTGCCGTACTGGGTCACCAGGCTCCCAGCCGTCTGACGAGCGTCGCGGTCACATGGACGTGCGGACGATCCAGGCGCAGACTGGATGGATGGACATGCGCCGACATGGCTTCACCCGCCGCAGCGCGCTGACTGCAGCGGCCGTCACGGGCCTACTCGCCCTCACCACGATGGCAGGCACCTCGGCCGTCGCCGCACCCCGCTCCGCACCTCACGTGGAGCGGTCAGCCACCACGTCGATCGCGGACGTGCGCCTGCCCGCCGCACCGGGCGTCTCCGACCACGTCATGAAGATGATGCGCTACGGGTCGTGCGACCCGAGCATGGTCGACCTCTGACAACCACCCATACGAGACATCAAGCCGACAGGTCGCTAGGCTCGACAGCCGTGCCGACAACCCAAGGAGGCCCGATGTCCGCCGCCAACGAGACGCACGTCGACCAGACGGAGCACACGACCGACCCTGAGATGGCCGACATCGTGCAGTGGGACACCGCGTCGCCTGCCGACCGAACGACACCCGGCGGCCGCCGCGACCGCAGCGTGGGCCTCGCCGTCGCCGGCATCACCCTGGCCGCTCTCCTCGTCGGAGGGCTCGTCGCCTTCGTCATCTCGCTCTCCGGCTGACCTCGCCGAACCGTGACCCGGGAACCCGCGCGCACCTGAGGCTCGCAGTGCATGCTGTTCCGCATGACTGACGGCCAGGTGGGCGCGCCACGCTCCGCACGCAGGGCGGACATCCAGGGCCTGCGTGCGGTCGCGGTCATCGGGGTCATCGTCTTCCACGTGACCGGCTGGCCGCGTGGTGGCTACCTCGGCGTGGACGCGTTCTTCGTCGTCTCCGGCTTCGTCATCACCGGGCTGCTGCTCCGCGAGCGGGAGCGCACCGGCCGCACGTCGCTGCGGGGGTTCTGGGCCCGGCGAGCGCGCCGCATCCTCCCGCTCGCCCTCATCGTCATCGCGGCCGTCGTCGCGGTCTCGTCATGGGCGTACGCACCGGCGAAGGCGGCGTCGGTCAAGGTCGACGCCGTGTGGGCCACCTTCTTCGCCGCGAACTGGCACTACGCCGAGCAGGCCGACGACTACTTCGACCTCGGCGCGGCGCCGTCGCCGCTCCAGCACTACTGGTCGCTCGGGGTCGAGGAGCAGTTCTACCTGGCGTGGCCCCTGCTCGTCGTGCTCGCGTGCGTCCTCGTGGGCGCCGTCCGCCGCCAGCGGGCCGCCATCGCCGTGCTCGCCGCGGTGGTCGGGATCGCGTCCGTGACATGGGCCGTGGTGCAGGGGGTGTCCGACCCGACGACCGCCTACTACTCGACCTTGACGCGTGAGTGGGAGCTGGCCGCGGGCGCCGCTCTCGCCGCCATCCCGCTCACTGCCGTCCGGCTGGGTCCCGCGACCCGCTCCGCGCTCTCCTGGGCGGGCCTCGCGACGCTGCTCACGGCCTACGTCCTGGTCGGGCCCGGTGCAGGTGTGCCCTACCCGGCGGCGATCGCAGCCCTCGTCGGCACTGCGCTCGTGCTCTTCGCGGGGATCGGCGAGCCCGTGCGCGGCTCCGTCGTGCTCACCAACCGCGCCAGCGGCTATGTCGGCGACATCTCGTACGGGCTCTACCTGTGGCACTTCCCCCTCATCGTCATGGCGCCGGTCATCCTCTCTACGACGACCTGGGTCACGCGCAGCGTGGTCGTCGCACTCACCGTGCTGCTCGCCGTGGTGAGCCACCACCTCGTCGAGCGGCCGGTCCTCGACGCACCGCGGCTCGGTGGGACCGGCGCCCCGGGCCGCTCGTGGCGGGCCTGGTGGGTGGCCAAGCGGCGCGGGATGCTCGCGGCGGCCCTGGCGCTCGTGCTCCTGGTCGCCGGCGTCTCGGGGGTCGCCTCCGCGCGGCCCGACCTGTTCTCCGGCTCCTCTGACGTCGTCGCAGGCGACCTCGACGGTGGCGGCGTCCCGCCACCCGCCTCCGACGCCCTGCCGACGGAGGAGGCGCCCTCGCCGAGCACGACCCCAACCCCGACGACCAGCTCACCGAGCGCGACCAAGACTGCCGCACCGGAGCCGACCTGGCAGCCGATTCCCTTGGGCGCCACGGGAACCTACGTCCAGCAAGGTCTGCGTGGCGCCCTCGCGTCCTCGTCGTGGCCTGCCGACCTGAACCCGTCGCCGTCCGAGTGGCAGACGACGGCGGACCAACGGACGGCGATGCAGGCGTGCGCCGCGACCGACGCGTTCGATCCCAGCTCGTGCACCTTCGGCAACCGGAACGGCCCCGAGATCATCGTCTACGGCGACTCTCTCGGCTTCCCGCTCCTCGCGACGGTGGAGAAGGCCTACGGGAAGAAGTACAAGATCCGCGGCATGACCAAGATCGCCTGCGCGGTCAACGGCGTCAACGCCGACTTCGGCCGCGACGAGTGGGCCATCCCGTGCATCAACCACCGGAAGATGACCCTCGACTACATCCGCAAGTCCAAGCCCGCCGTCTTCATCATGATCGAGACCTACGCCTGGGCCGTCCGGCTCAAGTCCGACGCCAAGGGCCAGGCGTCGGCCAGGGAGTGGCTCGCGGCCGACCAGAAGTTCGTCGACCAGATCAAGGGAAGCGTCGGCAAGGTCGTGCTCATGGGGCCCTCGATGCCCGGCGTCGCGTTCCTCGACTGCTACCGGCCCGGTGGGTCCCCCCGCCGGTGCGTCACCGGCATACCCTCCTGGTGGGCGCGCACGCGCGACACCGAGAAGAAGGTGCAGGGTGCGACGTTCATCGACACGACGCACTGGTACTGCGTGGACGGCAGCTGCCCGATCTTCACCACCAACACGGGCACCGTGCTCAAGGGGGACTACCTCCACACGTCGGTGCAGTACGCCCGCCAGCTCGCGCCCGACCTCAAGTACATGATGAGCGCGGCCGGGGTCATCCCTTAGCGCGCGGATTCCAGCGACTTTCGACGGTAGTTCCGTGTCTGCTGGTTCCACCAATACCGGCACGATCACCAACCTCAGCATTCAGCTGGCCGACCCGAGCGCTGAATATAGTTCGACCTTGACGCTCGTGTTCGACAAACCGGTGTCCAAGAATACTTCCGAAAGGCTCACGCAGGGCTTGACGAGCGCGAGCAAGCTGGTCACGGCTACCTCACAACTCGGCCCACAATATTTGTCGTGCTCAGGTTCTGGAAGATGGTCAGACTCGAACGGCACATTGAACCTGTAGTACACCTGCGGCACCCGCGATACCATTGCCTGGGGATACTCGCTTTCTGGACCGGTTCGCGCCATCGTTGTTGGAAACGTAAACGAGACGGGCCTTCGCTGGTGGCGCAACGGATCCGCGATGCCGCAGAACTCGCCTCACCTCGTTCCCGCTAACTACTACTTCCACGGCACAATGACTGGGGCGACGCGAGGTAGCACGATCGACTACCAGGACTACATAACATTCCGTCATAACCTTGGCCCCGGAGGCACGGCTTCGATCACGTGGGCGGGTCGTGTGCACACCTTGGCAGACTGAGCGATATGAACGACTCGGCTCGAGCGGCCCTCGCGAAATTGCGCCACGACCTGGCACGCGGGACCCCGATCGAGCTCGACGTGCTGGACGAGCAGGCCGTCGACAGTGGCGTCGACGACTCGTTTTGGCTGCTCGGGACCCACGGAACTCGAACTGGTGTCATCGTGCCGAAGTCTCTTGAGCCGGGACCCCTCCTCGCGAGCATCGCGGGTCAGGTGCAGGACTTTCTGCACGAAGAGCTGCCCGGGCGCAGCCTGCCTGCCCTGTGGCCCGAGTGCCCCACGCACCCGCGAAGCCACCCCCTTTCCCCCGATGCTGCGAACGACTCTGCCGCAGTGTGGCTATGCCCACTGAACAACCAGGTGATTGCCGAGATCGGCCTGTTGTAGGCCGGCGACCTCCACACGTACGCGGCTGTGGGTTCCGTGGGTCATGATGTGCCAGTCATGAGCCCACGGACCCGCTGGACCTCAGCACAGGTCGCCGACCTCGCGCCCGACGCGTCGGCGCTCGCGTCCGCGCGCCGGCTCGCGCGGCCCGGCCCGTGGTCCGACACGGGCTCGACCGACACGCTCGTGTGGGGCAAGTGCCAGGGGTCGGGCCGCGTGCCCTACCAGGTGAGCGTGGACCTCACCGGGCCCGCGTTCCGCTGCTCGTGCCCGAGCCGCAAGTTCCCGTGCAAGCACGGTCTTGCCTTGCTGCTGCTCTGGGTCGAGGGGTCCGGGTCGGTCGCCGATGTCGAACAGGCCGCCGGGTTCGCGGCCGACTGGGCCGCCGAGCGCCACGCCCGCGAGGCCGCCCGCGCCGCGACCGCGTCATCGCGAGGCACGAGGACGCCCGACCCCGCCGCGGCGGCGAAGCGACTCGAGGATCGCCTGGCGCTCATGGACGCCGGGATGGAGGACTTTGCACGCTGGCTCACCGACCTCGTCCGGTCCGGCACGGCGTCGGCGCGGCACCAGCCCTATGCCTGGTGGGACGGGACGGCCGCGAGGCTCGTGGACGCACAGCTGCCGGGCCTCGCGGAGGACGTGCGGTCGGTCGGAGCCGACGTGAGCTGGCGGCCGGACTGGTCTGATCGGCTGCTCGTCGCGCTCGGGCGGTGGTGGACCGCCACCCGGGCGTGGGCCGCCAGAGCGTCACTGTCGGACGCACAGGTCGGCGACCTGCGGGCATACGTCGGCTGGTCCTTCGCCACCGAGGCCGTCCGCTCCCAGGACGCGTTGCGCGACCAGTGGACCGTGCTCGGCGCGCACCGCACCGACGACGGGCGCCTCCAGCAGCAGCGCACCTGGCTGCTCGGTGCGGAGTCGGGCGAGACGGTCCAGGTGCTGGACTTCGCCATGTCGGGCCAGGTCCTGCCCGTTGCGCGCGTAGTGGGCTCGACGCTGGAGGCGACGGTCGCGCGCTACCCCGGCGCCGCGGTGCGGCGGGCGCTGTTCGTCGACGAGCCGGCGGTCGTGCCCGAGCGAGGGAGTATGCCGTTCGGATCCACGCTGCTCGATGCCCAGCGGGACGCCGCGGCGACGTTGGGGCTCAACCCGTGGACCCGGCGAGTGCCCGTCGTGGTCGAGGCGGCCCGCGCGTCGACAGCAGCGGTGGTCGACACGGACGGCGCGACGATGCGGCTGACCGACGACACCGACGTGTGGATGCTGCTCGCGCGGACCGGCGGCCACCCGGCGCGCCTCTTCGGCGAGGTCGAGGGCGACCGGATCCGCGTGCTGACCGCGGTCGTCGACGGCGAGGCGGTGTCCCTGTGAGCAGCGTCGTCTCGGGCACGGACTTCGAGCGCTGGTGGCGCGAGGTCGGTAACGCCGCCCTGGTCGGCACGGCGCGACGGCCGGTCCCGGCGCTCCCACGTCTCGGTGGCGCCGGCATGCTCGGGCGAGCCGGCGACCCGCCGCCGCGCGAGGAGGCACTGCTCGACGCGGTCGCGCTGGGTGCCACAGCCCTGCGCGCCGGGTCCCGGCTCGAGCACGGTGAGCCGCCCGACCGATCTCCGGCCGACGAACGGCCCGAGGCCGGGCGTCTCGCCATCCAGCTCCTCGAGCTTGTGCTGAGCCAACCGCCCGCCGGTGCACAGCAGCGTTCGGCCCTGCTGGCGCACTGGCTTCGCACCGCGGCCGGAGCCGGCCGGCGGGTGCCCTACGGGCTGATGCCGGGACTGCTCGATCTCGCGACCAGCCATCGCGACCTACGTCGCCTCGCCGCGGCCGTGCTCGACCGGCGCGGGCTGTGGCTCGCGTCCCAGCGCGACGACTGGCGGTGGGCGCTCGACGCTGCCGCCGGAGTCGACGTCTCCGCCGAGCCGGCCGTGCCGGCCGACGATTGGGCGCGGCTGCGCTCGACCGACCGGTTGGCGGTCGTGTCCGCGCTCCGAGCGCGTGACCCGGCTGCGGCTCGCTCCCTCGTCACGTCGACCTGGAGCTCCGACGCGGCCCGGGACCGCCGCGCCTTCCTCGAAGCCCTTCGCATCGGGCTCGGACCGGACGACGAACCGCTCCTCGAGCAGGCCCTCGATGACCGGGCCCAGACCGTCCGTGAGGTGGCCTGGGAGCTTCTCGACGGCCTCCCCGGTTCGGCCCGGGCCGATCGCCTGGCGGCGCGGCTGCGTCCGCTCGTCCAGGCCACCGGCGTGCTCAAGCGGGCCCTCGACGTCCGCATGCCCGACGAGCCCGACCCGGCCGGGGTCCGCGACGGCCTGGGCAAGCCGCCCCCGCGACGGTCCGCGCGGGGCTGGTGGCTCGAACAGATCAGCGCCGGCGCGCCGCTCGAGGTCTGGACCGAGGCCAGCGGCGCAGACCCCGAAACGACGGCACACCGGCTGTCCGACGACGACGCGCTGGCCGGCATACGGCGCGCGGTGCGGGCCCGACGGGACGGTGAGTGGGCCTTCGCGCTGCTCCAGCTCCGCTGGGACGCGAGCCTCGTTGGGGCGCTGCCCCGGCACCAGCGCGAGAGTGTCGTGCTCGCGCGCGTCGAGTCCAGCCCCGACCGGCCGCTCGAGAATGCGGCGCTGCTCGGCGCCTTGGACCCGCCCTGGTCCCCTCAGCTCAGCGCGGCCCTCGTGACGCGGCTGCGGGCGTCCAAGACGGGCTCGTTCGTCGTCGCGCACGCGATGCCCCATCTGGTCGCCGGGCTGCACCCCAGCGCGCTCGCCGCGCTCGAGTCATGGCTCAGCCAGAGCGGAGCCGACCGCGCGCTTGCGACCAACCTCCGGCACCTCCTTCAGTTCCACTCCGTCAAGCGATCGATCACCGAGGCCTTCACATGAGCGAGACCCCTTCCGCCACAACGGTTCTGCGCGCCCACGCGGAGGACGCCAACTCCACCGAACTGGCTGCCCTCGAGGCCACGGACGACCGGCCTCGCCCGCCACACTGGCGGCTGTCGCCGTGGGCCGTGACGACCTACCTGCTCGGCGGCACCCTCGACGACGGCACGGAGATCACGCCGAAGTACCTCGGCTCCCGGCGTCTCATGGAGATCGCCGTGGCATCGCTCGCAACCGACCGCGCGCTGCTGCTGCTCGGAGTGCCCGGCACCGCGAAGACGTGGGTCAGCGAGCACCTCGCTGCGGCGATCAGCGGATCCTCGACACTCGTCGTGCAAGGGACGGCTGGGACGCCGGAGGAGTCGCTGCGCTACGGCTGGAACTACGCGCGGCTGCTCGCCGAGGGGCCCACCCGCGCCGCGCTGGTGCCCAGCCCGGTGATGCGCGCCATGGAGACCGGCGCCCTCGTGCGCATCGAAGAGCTGACCCGCATCCCCGCCGACGTGCAGGACTCGCTCATCACGATCCTGTCCGAGAAGCACCTGCCCATCCCCGAGCTCGACGACGAGGTCCAGGCGCTGTCGGGGTTCAACGTCATCGCGACCGCGAACAACCGCGACAAGGGCGTCAACGACCTGTCCTCGGCGCTCAAGCGGCGGTTCAACACCGTGGTCCTGCCGCTGCCCGACTCGCTCGACCAGGAGGTCGAGATCGTGCGCACCCGGGTCGAGTCGCTCGGCCGCAGCCTCCAGCTTCCGGCCGGCCTCGAGTCCGTCCACGAGATCGAGCGGGTCGTCACCGTCTTCCGCGAGCTGCGTTCAGGGGTCACGGCCGACCAGCGCACGACTGTGAAGTCGCCCTCGGCCACCCTGTCCACGGCCGAGGCGATCTCGGTCATGACCAACGGCGTCTCCCTCGCCGCTCATTTCGGCGACGGCACGGTGCGGGCCGAGGACGTCGCGGCCGCTCTCGTGGGCGCGGTCGTCAAGGACCCGGTGCAGGACCGGATCGTCTGGCAGGAGTATCTCGAGACCGTCGTCAAGGACCGCACCGCCTGGACCGACCTCTACCGCGCCTGCCGCGAGCTCGGCTGAGCGATGAGCGCGGTCGCAGTCCCCGTCGAGGAGGCCCCGCGAGCCGGGCCGCGCGTCGAGGTGCTCGGCATCCGGCATCACGGCCCGGGCTCGGCCCGATCGGTCGGGCGTGCACTCGAGGAGCTGCGGCCCGACGTCGTGGTCATCGAGGGACCGCCCGAGCTCGATGCACTCATCCCGCTGGCGGCCGATCCTGACCTCGTCCCGCCAGTCGCCGGGCTCGTGTATGCCGTCGAGTCGCCGAGGCGCGCCGCGTTCTACCCGTTCGCCGTCTTCTCACCGGAGTGGGTGGCGTTGCGCTGGGCGCTCGAGCACCGCGTCGACGTCCGCTTCGCCGACCTGCCCGCGACGCACTTCCTCGCCGGGGCGGAGGACGACGACCGCGGGGTCAGGTCACGCCGCGTCGACCCGATCGGAGAGCTGGCTCGTGCCGCGGGCTACGACGACCCGGAACGCTGGTGGGAGGACGCCGTCGAGCACCGGCGCACCTCCTCGCTCGAGCACTTCGCACACCTCCGCCAGGCCATGCACGCAGTCCGGGGCTCGCTCGAGGTTGACGACGATGCCAAGCGAGAAGCCTTCATGCGCAAGGTGATTCGCTCCGAGATGCGCTCAGGTCGAGACCGCATCGCGGTCGTGTGCGGGGCGTACCATGCCCCGGCTCTCGACCCGGCGGCATACCCTCCGGCGACCCGCGACAACGCGCTGCTCAGCAAGCTGCCGCGGGTCAAGGTCGCCGCGACGTGGGCGCCGTGGACGTCGCAGCGGCTGTCCTACGCCAGCGGGTACGGCGCCGGCGTCCGCTCGCCGGGGTGGTACCAGCACCTGTTCGTCACTCCCGACGACGAGGTCGTCCCCTCGTGGTTCGTCCGCGTCGCCCGGGCCCTGCGGAGCGAGCGCCTCGACGCCTCGACTGCGTCCGCCGTCGAGGCGGCCCGGCTGGCCGAGGCTCTGGCGGCCGTCCGCGGCCGCCCTTCCGTGGGACTGAGCGAGCTGACCGACGCGGCTCAGGCGGTCCTGGCCGAAGGGTCCGACCTGCCGCTCCGGCTCATCGACCGCACGCTGGTCATCGGCGAGCAGCTCGGCCAGGTGCCGGACTCGACACCGATGGTTCCCCTTGCGAGCGACCTTGCCCGGCAGCAGAAGTCCTTGCGGCTCAAGGTCTCGCCGACCTCAGCGGTCATCCAGCTCGACCTGCGTCGCGAGGCGCAGCTGGCGCGGTCGGTGCTGCTGCACCGGCTGAGCATCCTCGACGTCCGCTGGGGCACGCAGACCGACGCCGGCGCGACGACCGGCACGTTCAAGGAGGCGTGGGAGCTCGAGTGGACCCCCGAGCTCGCCGTCGCCCTCATCGAGGCGAGCCTCTACGGCACGACCGTCAAGAGCGCCGCCGAGGCCCGGGTCACCGAGGAGGCCGAGAAGGCCACCGAGCTCGGACGCCTCGGCTCGCTCATCGAGCAGTGCCTGCACGCCGACCTCCCGGCCGGGCTCCGCGCCGTCGTCGCCGCCCTCGCCGACCGCACCGCACGGCAGCACGACACCCAGGCCCTGCTCGAGACCGTCGAGCCCCTCGCCCGCACCTGCCGCTACGGCGACGTGCGCGGCGTGGACGTCGCCGACGTCGCCCACGTGCTCCAGACCGTCGTCGTGCGCGCCGCCGTCGGGCTCCGGCCGGCCTGCGCCAGTCTCGACGACGACAGCGCAGACGCGATGCGGCGTGCCGTGGAGGCCGCCCATCGCGGGATCGCGCTCGTCGACCGTCCAGAGCTCCGAGACCCGTGGCACGAGGCACTGGCCGTCGTCGCGCGCGACGAGGCGATCCACGGGTCGGTCTCCGGACGCGTCAACCGGCTGCTCCTCGACGGCGCCCTGCTGTCGCGCGATGACGCGGCGGCACGCCTCAGCCGCCGGCTATCGCCCCATGCCGGAGGTCCGGCTGCCGCAGCGTGGCTCGACGGATTCCTCACCGGTGAGGCGTTGCTGCTCGTCCACGACGCGGACCTCCTGTCGACCATCGACGAGTGGCTCGCCGGCACGACCGACGAGACCTTCGAGGACCTCCTGCCTCTCGTGCGGCGCACGTTCTCGCGGTTCCAGCCTCCCGAGCGCCGGCTCATCGGCGAGCACCTGCGCGAGCTGGGTGGCCGCGGTCGGCGCGATCGGGACGACACGGCATACGGGCGCGGTGGTCCGGCACCGGTCGACCTCGACCGCGCGGCACCCGCCGTGCTGGCCGTCGCGCGGCTGCTCGGGCTGGAGGGTGTGTCGGGTGCGCAGGAGGTGATCTCGGATGACGAATGAGGCGTCGACGGCGGGGCGCGACCGGCTCACCCGGTGGCGGCTGGTGCTCGGCGGCGAGCAGGCCGACGGCATCGGCGAGGCGGCCGTCCTCGACGGCGACGACACCAAGCGCGACGAGGCGCTTCGCCAGCTCTACGACAGCGACCGCAAGGGCGGGCTCAGTGCCTCGGCGCCCCGGGTCGCGCGCTGGCTCGGCGACATCCGCGGGTACTTCCCCTCGTCCGTCGTGCAGGTCATGCAGGCCGACGCCATGGACCGGCTGGGCCTGACCCAGCTGCTGCTCGAGCCCGAGCTCATGGAAGCCGTCCAGCCGGACATCAACCTCGTCTCGACTCTCGTCGGGCTGAACCGCGTCATCCCGGAACGCTCGCGTGCCACCGCCCGGGCCGTCGTCAGGGTCGTCACCGACGAGCTGGAGGAGCGGCTGCGTGCCGAGACGGTGCAGGCCGTCACCGGCGCCCTCAACCGCGCCGCACGCACTCGCCGGCCCCGGCAGTCCGACATCGACTGGCAGCGCACCATCGCCGCGAACCTCAAGCACTACCAGCCTGAACACGGCACGGTCATCCCGGAGCGGCTGGTCGGGTACGCCCGCCGCACCACCCGGGTCGAGCGCCAGATCATCCTCTGCATCGACCAGTCCGGCTCGATGGCCGAGTCAGTCGTCTACTCCAGCGTCTTCGGGGCGGTGCTTGCATCGATGCGCTCCGTGTCGACCCGCCTCGTCGTCTTCGACACCAGCGTCGTCGACCTCACCGACGAGCTCGACGACCCCGTCGACGTCCTCTTCGGCGTGCAGCTCGGCGGTGGCACCGACATCAACCGCGCCCTCGCCTACTGCGAAAGCCTCATCGACCAGCCCGCTGAGACGATCCTCGTGCTCATCAGCGACCTGTACGAAGGCGGGATCGCCGAGGAGATGGTGCGCCGCGCCCAGTCGATCGTCGCGTCCGGGGCCACGATGGTCGCACTCCTCGCGCTGAGCGACTCCGGCCGGCCGAGCTTCGACGCGAACCACGCGGCCGCGCTCGCGGCCGTCGGGGTCCCTGCCTTCGCCTGCACCCCGGACCGGTTCCCCGAGCTCATGGCGACCGCGATCGAGCGACGCGACATCACGGCGTGGGCGGCCGCCCACGACATCGTCACCACGCACGAGCCCGACCCACCAGCCTGACCCGGTATGCCGCCCCGCCCGGTCAGCCGCGCCGCTCCGTAAGCCGGCCGCACCCTCCGTCGGTCGGCCTTCCCAGCCGATGCGGTCCCTCCAGTCGAGTGGGCGCTCAGTAACAGACAGGCACCACGCGTCGATCGCCGCGAAGCCAACCTCGCGGATCGAACCGACCACTTCAGGTGGTCCCTCCAGTCGAGTGGGCGCCCAGTCACATCGGCAGGGCCAGCGACTGTGAAGCCCCAGTCAACGTCGATCAGGCAAGTGCCGCGACCGCTTCGATCTCCACCAGCTGGTCCGGATAACCCAGCACCGTCACCCCGTGAAGGGTGCTCGGCACCTCGTGGTCCCCGAAGGCGTCGTGCACCACCGTCCACGCGCTGACGAGGTCCTCGCGAACCGTGGTTGCGACCAGGACACGCGTGTAGATCACGTCAGCCAACGTCGCGCCTGACGCCTCGAGGGCCGCGACGAGGTTGCGGACGCAACGCCGCGCCTGCGCCTCGATGTCCCCGGGAGCCACCGTCAACCCGTCGTCGTCGAGCGGACAGGCCCCCGCGGCGAAGACGAGGCGCGCAGGCTCGGCCGTTGTCGCGGCGTAGGCATACGGTGCGGTGTCCGTGAGCGCGTCGGACCGGATGAGGCGCACAGCCGAGTCGGGTGAGGTCATGTCCGGACGGTAACAAGGTGGTGCGCGGCTCGTCCCTGCAGTTGTCGCCTGCCGGAGCCAGCGCGGACCTTCGCCATATTAATGCTAACGCGGTCGTCCACAGACAAACGTGCATCATCGTTCGAACAGGTGTACGATGAAGCATGGCGACCGAGGCGCAGATCGAGCAGGACTGGGAGCTGGTCGCGGCACTGGCCGCGGACCTGCACGACGCCCACGCACGCCTGGTCCAGCTGGTCACCCGAGCCCTCGTCGAGGACACCTGGGCCGCCCCCGGGATCCGCTCGCCCGAGCACTGGCTGATGGTGCGGGCCGGTCTGTCGCGCGGGCAGGCCGCCGCGGTCGTGCTGCTGGCCCGCCGCCAGGACGAGCTGCCCGCCACCGCGGCCGCACTCCGGCAGGGAGCGATCAGCCTGGACCAGGCCGCGGTCGTGGCCCGGCACACCCCGGCCGAGTTCGATGCCACCGTGGCAGAGTTCGCCCGACACGCCACCGTCACGCAGCTTCATCGCACCGTCAGCCGGTACGACTTCACCCTCGAGCCTTCCAGCCACGACTCCGAGGGGCGGCTGCTGCCAGCCCAGCGTCCCGACCCGCACACCGGCCCCGACGGGCTGCCCACCCTGATCGCCCCGGCCGCCCTGAGCATGGGCTTCGACGCCGACGGCCGGTTCCGGCTGCGGTACGACGCCCCGCCCGAGCAGGGCGCCCTGGTACAGGCCGCCCTCACCGAGGCCAAGGACCACCTCTTCCACGCCACCACCGACACCAACACCGACACCGACATCAGCCCTGACATCAGCCCTGACATCGGCCACAACGGCGGCGACCACAACGGCGACGGCAACGGCGACGGCAAGGGAGCTGGCAGCGAGCGCGGCGCCGACGACGCGGCTGGGTCAGCCGGTGATGCGTCTGACCCTGCGACTGACCCTGCGTCTGACCAGGCGTGTGAAGGCGCGTGCGGCGGTCTGGCCCGGAGTGGCCTCGATGACCGCACCGGTCCGGACGGGTTCGACGGCGCCGGCGCCCGCAGCGTCGGGGGCCGGCCGCGGGTCACCTGGGCCGACGCGTTCACCCTGATCGCCACCCGCTCGCTGCACGCTGCGGCCACCCCGGCGCGGAGGTCGCGGTACCGGGTCAACGTGTTCCTGGACACCGACGGCGGCTGGCTCACCGGAACACCGCGCCTGCCCCGGCACCTCATCGACGGCCTGACCTGCGAGGGCACACTGACCCCGGTCTGGACGACGAACGGGCACCCGGTCAACGTCGGCGACAGCCAACGGGTCGTGCCGAACCGGTCCCGGGTCCTGGTCCTGGACCGCGACCGCGGCTGCCGGTTCCCAGGCTGCGGGGCCAGCAGCTACCTCGAGGTCCACCACCTGAGGCACTGGCGCGACGGCGGCCCCACCGACCTGCCCAACCTGCTGTCACTGTGCCCGCACCACCACGACGGGCACCACCGCGGCGAGTACGCCATCACGGGCGACCCCACCCGCCCCGATGGCCTGCGCTTCCACACCCGCACCGGCCTGGACATCAGCCCACCCGGGCACCCACCCGGTCGCAAGCCCGACCAGCGAGTCCCCGACCAGCACGGCGACCAGCCGCCGCAGCACCCGTCACTGCCGCGGGCAGGCACAAACGCGAGCCCACGCGACCCTGATCCCGACCGGCGCGACCCCGCCGGACTCCGACTCCTGCCGCTTCACACCGAACATCACGACACCATGCCCACCGACACCATGCGACCGACCCGGCGGACGGCGACCGACACCGCCACTACCGACGACCCCATCCTCGGTTCGCGAGGAGACCTGCACTCGTCCGCCGGCCCAGCCTCCAGCGGCCCAGCCCCCGCCGGCCCAGGCCGGGCAGACCGGACCCGCCCACGCCCACGCCTGGGCCGCACCTACCCCGCGCCCACCGGCGGCACGCTGCACCTCAACCTCGTCGACTTCACCCCACCCCGCCAGCGCCGGGACGAGTAGAGCCTCCGTCGATAGCTCCGCGCCTGCCGCGGCCGCCAGACACCCCCTACGCAGCAGGGAACGCGAAGCAGGTGCGGCAGCGGGCCTCGTACGTGAAGGTGCCGTCGTCGGGGAGCGCCTGGCCGCCGAGGTCGTCAAGGAACGGGACCTCGGATCGGAGCACCTGGGTGTGCGTGGCGCGATACTCGTGGCAGACGTCGCAGACGGCACGCCGATAGGTCACAGCGTCGGGAGCCAGCTCCAGCAGGGACCGCACCGTGCGGAACAGCTCGCCGCGGTGGTCCAGGTCGATCCCGGCGACGACGACGCGTGTGCCGCGTCGGAGCAGCTCGTTGACCACGGCGACGTCCGCGACGTCGAACATGTGGATCTCGTCGACCGCGACGACGTCGAGCTCCTCGTCGAGGGCCGCTGTCAGGCTCGCCACCTTCGTCGTCGTGAGCATGCCTCCGCTGCGCGACGTGACGCCGGTGTCGCGGACGTGCCGCGCTGACTGGAAGACACGGTGACGCACGCGGGTGAACTGAAGCGGCGACAGCATCGAGATGAGCTCGAGGCTCTTGCCGGACTTCATCGGGCCGAGCACTACATCGAGCGACACCTCCGACGCGGTGCGGACTGCCTGCCTGACGTCGTCGATCGTGGTCACCCGGAGAACCTACCTACCGGCACCGACACGACGCCGCACGCCCCGCCGACGACACAGACGATCCCGGCCACCTCCGCGGGACGGCGAGCGCACCCGTCCGCGGACGACTCGGACACCGCGGGCTCGGGCCGCTCGGGACACCGCTCGGGACACGGCTCGGGACACCGCTCGGGACGGCATACCCCGCTTATTGGGTGGGCGTCACCCGACAAAGTCCGATGTCTACTCGCGGGTCAGCCGGAAGGAGTGGAAGGCTGCGCATGTGGCGTGACGTGCGCCACGCACCCCGACCGGGTGCGACGTGAAGGAGAACTGCTCGATGATCTCGCGCATCGCGATCGTCAACCGAGGCGAGGCCGCCATGCGCCTCATCCACGCCGTACGAGACCTCAACGCCGAGGCCGGGCCCGGGGGCCACCGCATCGAGACGATCGCCCTGCACACCGAGGGCGAGCGCCGCGCGATGTTCGTCCGGGAGAGCGACCACGCGTACGACCTGGGTCCGGCGTCGGCGCGGCCCTACCTGGACCACTCGGTGCTCGAGCGGGCGCTGCGTGAGACCGGGGCGGACGCCGCGTGGGTCGGGTGGGGGTTCGTCGCCGAGGACCCGGCCTTCGCGGAGCTGTGCGGGCGGATCGGCGTGACCTTCATCGGACCCAGCCCCGAGGCGATGCGCAAGCTCGGGGACAAGATCGGCTCGAAGCTCATTGCCGAGGAGGTCGGCGTGCCTGTCGCGCCGTGGAGCCGCGGCGGGGTCGACACCCTCGAGGACGCCAAGGCCGCGGCCGCGCGCATCGGCTATCCCCTCATGCTCAAGGCCACTGCCGGTGGCGGCGGGCGCGGCATCCGCCGGGTCGACTCGGACGCAGACCTCACCGACGCCTACGAGCGCACCCGTGACGAGGCTCAGCGGGCCTTCGGCTCCGGCGTCGTCTTCCTCGAGAAGCTCGTGACCGGGGCACGCCACATCGAGGTCCAGGTGATCGCCGACGGGCAGGGCACGGCGTGGGCGGTCGGCGTCCGCGACTGCTCGGTGCAGCGGCGCAACCAGAAGGTCATCGAGGAGTCGGCGTCGCCGGTGCTCTCGAGCGAGCAGGTCGCCGAGGTGAAGGCGAGCGCCGAGCGCCTCGCCGTCGCGGTCGGGTATGCCGGGGCCGGGACGGTGGAGTTCCTCTACCACCCCGGGGAGAAGTTCTTCGCGTTCCTCGAGGTCAACACCCGCCTTCAGGTCGAGCACCCGATCACCGAGGTCGTCACCGACACGGACCTCGTCAAGCTCCAAATCTACGTCGCCAACGGCGGCCGTCTCGACACACTGCCGCAGGGACGGCCGACCGAGCGCGGACACGCCGTCGAGGCGCGGCTCAACGCCGAGGACCCGGACCGCGACTTCGCGCCGTCGCCCGGCAAGATCACGCTGCTCGACTTCCCAGCCGGGCCGGGCATCCGCGTCGACACCGGCGTCGGGGAGGGCGACTCCATCCCGGCCGACTTCGACTCGATGATCGCCAAGATCATCGCCTACGGCCGTGACCGCGACGAGGCGCTGGCGCGGTTGCGCCGGGCCATGTCAGAGACGACCGTGGTCATCGAGGGCGGCTCCACCAACAAGAGCTTCATCCTCGACCTGCTCGACCAGCCGGAGATCATCGACGGCTCGGCCGACACCGGCTGGATCGACCGCGTCCGAGGCGAAGGACGCCTCGTGTCGCACCGCCACTCCGGCGTCGCGCTCGTCGCCGCCGGCATCGAGGCGTACGAGGACGCCGAGGCCATCGAGCGAGCCCGCCTCTTCGAGTCCGCCCGCGGCGGACGCCCGCAGGTCCAGCACACCGTCGGCCGCGCCATCGACCTCAAGCTGCGCGGGATTGCATACAAGGTCATGGTGCTGCGCACCGCCTCCCACCGCTACCGCGTGTCGATCCAGAACGGCGGGGACAGTCATGTGGTCGACGCTCAGGTCGACCGCATCGACGAGTATGCCGGCCGGATCACCGTCGAGGGACGCCCCCACCGCCTGGTGACCGCCACGCACGGGCCCGTGCACCTCGTCGAGGTCGATGGTGTGACGCATCGGGTCTCCCGCGACGAGGGCGGTGTGGTCCGCTCGCCCGCACCGGCACTCGTCGTCGCGACCCCGGTGGAGGTCGGTGCCGAGGTGGCCGCGGGTGCGCCGGTGCTCGTGCTCGAGTCGATGAAGATGGAGACGGTGCTGCCGGCACCGTTCCCGGCCCGGGTGCGTGAGCTGCTCGTCGCCGTCGGGAGCCAGGTCGAGACCGGCGCGCCGCTGGTGCGGCTCGAGCCCACTGGTGACGAGGCGGACTCCGCGGAGGTGGCGCAGGAGAGCACCGTCGACCTCGACCTGCCCGAGTCGGGGTCGCGTGAGACGACCTCGGCGGAGCGTGCTCAGCGGGGCATCGAGGACCTCTCGGCCACGATCCTCGGCTTCGACGGCGACCCGAACGGCGACCGCGGCACCCTTGCCGGGTACCTCGCGGCCCGCGACGAGCTCGCCGCGGGCGGCACCGTGCCTCTCGCCGAGGAGATCGCGGTCCTGCAGCTGCTCACGGACTTCGCCGAGCTCAGCCGCAACCGACCCGCCGCCGAAGAGCGCCACACCGAGCTGCTCGTGCACAGCCCGAAGGAGCACTTCCACTCCTACCTGCAGAGCCTCGACCCCGACCGGGCCGCCCTGCCGGACGACTTCCGCGACAAGCTCGCCCGCGTCCTGGAGCACTACGGTGTGCCCGACTTCGAGCGCACGCCGGACCTCGAGGAGGCCGTGTTCCGGATCTTCCTGGCGCAGCAGCGCTCGGCGCCCGAGGTGCTCCTGGCCACGTCGCTGCTGCAGCGATGGCTGGCCGAGCCGGCTCCGGAGCCGTCGCTCTACGTCGAGGGGCGGGAGACGCTCGACCGGCTGGTCGTGGCGACGCAGCTGCGCTTCCCTGTCGTCGGCGATCTCGCCCGGAGCGTGCGGTTCCGGTGGTTCGACCAGCCGCTCGTCGATCTCGAGCGGCAGAGCGTCCTCGCCGGCGTGGGTGACAAGCTGGCTGCGCTCGCGGCGACCCCCGACGCGCCCGACCACTCCGCCCGCGTCGACGAGCTCGCGGCCATCCCCGAGCAGATCGTGCGGTTCCTCGCCGAGCGCCTGCACGACCCGGTGACGGGAGACCTCCCCGAGCACGAGCCGATGCTCGAGGTGCTCATCAAGCGGCACTACCGCGAGCACGAGCTGCACGGCCTGCACACGTTCCTCGGCGGTGGGCGGCCGTTTGCGGTCGCCGACTACACGCTCGACGGGCGCCCGACGCACCTGACCACCACGATCGGACGGGTCGAGGAGCTGGCCTCGGGCAGCGCCCTGGACCAGGCCGTGTCGAACGATGTCTGGGGCCGTCCTGAAGAGCACCAGGCGGTCGTCGACCTGTACCTCAGCTGGCCCGAAGAGCCCGAGTCGCCCGACGAGGCGAGCGCCCGGCTGGCCGCGCTGCTCAGCGAGCTCGAGTTCAGCAACGAGGTGCGCCGGGTCGCCGTCGCCGTCAGCCCGGGCAACGGTCGCCCGGTCGGCTACTTCACGTTCCGGCCCAGCGCCGACGGCCTGACCGAGGACCGCCTGGTGCGCGGTGTGCACCCGATGGTCGGTCGCCGTCTCAACCTCTGGCGGCTCATCACCTTCGATGTGACCCGGCTCGAGGCACCCGAGGACGTGCTGCTCTACGAGTGTGTCGCCAAGGACAACCCCGACGACCGGAGGCTCGTGGCCCTCGCGCAGGTGCGCCAGGTCGTCGTCGTGCGCGACGAGTCCGGCATGGTTTCCGGATTGCCGCACGTGGAGCGGGCGATCGCGAACTGCCTCGAGGCGATCCGGCACGTCCGGACCAGCCGCGGGCCCGGCGCGACCAAGCTCGACATGAACCACGTCTGGATCTCGGTCTGGCCGACGATCGACGCCGACGTCAACCAGCTGACCGCCCTGCAGTCGAAGATCGCTCCGGTCACGGCCGGGGCCGGGATCGAGGAGGTCCTCATCCAGGGCAGCGTCGCGGGTGGTCCCGGTGACTCGCCGATCCCGATGGCTGCACGGTTCGGGTACCAGCCGGGCTCGGGTGTCGTGGCGAGCCTTGCCGCGCCCCCCACCGAGCCGCTCAAGCCGCTCGACGACTACGCGTCGAAGGTCGTGCGGGCCCGCCGTCGCGGCCTGGTCTACCCGTACGAGCTCCAGGCGATGATCGCCGGCACGAATGGCACGGTCCAGGAGCACGACCTCGACGACTCGGGCGCGCTGGTCCCCGTCGACCGGCCGCTCGGTCTCAACAAGGCCGGGATCATCGTCGCCGTCGTCACGTCGCCGACGATGCGGCACCCCGAGGGGGTGACCCGCGTCGCGCTGTCGGGCGACCCGCTGCGCTCGCTCGGCTCGGTCGCGGAGGCCGAGTGCGCACGGGTCATCGCCGCCATCGACCTGGCCGAGAGCATGCAGGTGCCGGTGGAGTGGTACTCGCTGTCGGCCGGCGCGCGCATCTCGATGGACTCCGGAACCGAGAACATGGACTGGGTGGCCAAGGCCCTCAAGCGGATCATCGAGTTCACGCAGGCGGGCGGCGAGATCAACATCGTCGTCGCGGGCATCAACGTGGGCGCCCAGCCCTACTGGAATGCCGAGGCCACGATGCTCATGCACACCAAGGGCATCCTCGTCATGACGCCCGACAGCGCCATGGTCCTCACCGGCAAGCAGTCGCTCGACTTCTCCGGCGGCGTGTCCGCCGAGGACAACTTCGGGATCGGCGGCTACGACCGCGTCATGGGCCCGAACGGCCAGGCGCAGTACTGGGCCAAGGACCTCGCCGGTGCGCGGGCCATCCTCATGGCGCACTACGACCACGCCTACGTCGCGCCGGGCGAGTCGGGCCCGCGCCGCGTGCCGACCAGCGACCCGACCCATCGCGACGTGACGCTCNGACCCGACCCATCGCGACGTGACGCTCTTCCCCCACGACGTGCCCGACTCGGGCTTCACCACGGTCGGTGACATCTTCTCGTCCCTGACCAACCCGGACCGCAAGAAGCCGTTCGACATCCGCACGATGATGCGCGCGGTGAGCGACCAGGACCACGAGCCGCTCGAGCGCTGGGCGGGCATGGCCGACGCGGAGACGGCTGTGGTGCAGGACGCGCACCTCGCCGGCATCCCTGTGTGCCTCATCGGCATCGAGTCGAAGTCCGTTGCGCGCCGGGGGTTCCCGCCCACCGACGGTCCGGACACGTACACCGCGGGCACGTTGTTCCCGCGGTCGTCGAAGAAGGTCGCCCGGGCGATCAACGCCGCGAGCGGCAACCGACCGGTCGTCGTGCTGGCGAACCTGTCGGGCTTCGACGGGTCGCCGGAGTCGATGCGCAACCTCCAGCTCGAGTACGGCGCCGAGATCGGCCGGGCCATCGTCAACTTCGACGGTCCGATCGTGTTCACCGTCGTCTCGCGCTACCACGGCGGCGCATTCGTCGTCTTCTCCAAGGCGCTCAACCCGCGCATGACCGTCCTCGCCGTCGAGGGCTCGTTCGCGTCGGTCATCGGAGGTGCGCCGGCAGCCGCAGTGGTGTTCTCGCGCGACGTCGACGCACGGACCGCATCCGACCCCAGGGTCACCGACCTCGACGCCAGAGCTGCTGCAGCCTCCGGTGTGGAGCGGGCCCGCCTCGCCACGGAACTGGCCGAGCTACGCAGCACGGTCCGGGCCGAGAAGCTCGGCGAGGTCGCGTCCGAGTTCGACGGCGTCCACAGCATCCACCGGGCCGTCTCGGTCGGGTCGGTCGACGCGGTCATCGGGGCGCACGAGCTGCGTCCCCGCATCATCGAGGCGCTCGAGGAGGGCTTGCGTCGCTGAGCCGTCGGTCCGAGATCTCAGTGGGGTCAGGCGGGTGACCGCTGCGCCGAGGTGCCGTTGCTCGGCGCAGCGTGGTGCCCGACCCGCTCGGCGAGGAAGTCCTCCCAGGTGCGGTGCCCGACAGCGTGGGCCGGCGTGAGGTTGGCGCCGGCCCGGATGGCCCGGCCGGCCTGCCCGCCGGCGCGCAGCGGCACGAGCAGCCGACGCTTGCCGGTGGCGGCCAGGTAGCTGCGGGCCAGGTCCTTCATCTCGTAGACGGTCGGGCCACCCATCTCGTCGACCAGGCCGGCGGGCGCCGCGAACGCGAGCGCGGCGAGCCGCGCCGCGACCTCGCCGGTATCGACCGGCTGGAACCGGGTGCCGGAGAAGTACGGCATGAGCGGCGACTTCGCCAGGCCCTGGAGGGTCAGCAGGGCGAGGTCGTGGAACTGGGTGGCGCGCAGCGTGGTCCACGGCAGCCCCGACTGCTCGACGACCTGCTCAGCGGCGCGCTTGGACGCGAAGTACGCGAACATCATCCGGTCCATCCGGCTGACGACCGGCACCCGATCGGCACCGACGACGGAGATGAAGACCAGATGCGGAAGGGACGCACCCGCGGTCGCGCGCACTGCGCGCACGAGATTGCCGGTCTTGACCTCGTCGCCCTGCTGCGTTCCCGCGCAGTGGACGATGGTGTCGACCCCGGCGACGGCAGACTCGGCGCCCGCTCCGGTGGTCAGGTCGCCGACGACGTATTCAGTCTGGCTCGCTCCGCTCGCCTGTTCGGCGCGCCGGGTTCGGCTGAGGATGCGCAGGTCCACGCCCGCGGCGCGAAGGAGCGGGGCGACCTGCTTCCCGAGGGTGCCGGTGCCGCCGGTCAGGAGGATGCGTGATGTCATGAGCTCTCGGCCTCTCTTCGGATCTCGGTCACGTCTGGTGTCTTTCGTGGGTCTACCCAGTGCGACACCTGCGAAGAAGGGAATGTGACATCAGTGCCTGACGACCTGCTGGAGACGGAGTTCGAGCGGCAGCGGCCGCGGTTGCGCGCCGTGGCCTACCGCATGCTCGGCTCGCTGAGCGAGGCCGACGACGCCGTGCAGGAGACGTGGATCCGGATGGGCCGGGCCGACACCGAGTCGATCGACAACCTCGCGGCCTGGCTGACGACCGTGGTGACGCGGGTCTGCCTCAACCTGCTCAGGGCGCGAGACCACCGCCGTGAGGTGCCGCTGGACGTGCACGTCCCGGAGCCGGTCATCAGCTCGGCCGAGGGCCTCGACCCGGAGCAGGAGGTGCTGCTCGCCGACTCGGTTGGCCTCGCGCTCATGGTGGTGCTCGACACGCTCGGGCCGGCCGAGCGGGTGTCCTTCGTGCTGCACGACCTCTTCGCCGTGCCGTTCGACGAGATCGCCGACGTGCTCGACCGCACGCCGGCCGCGGTGCGGCAGCTCGCGAGCCGGGCGCGCCGGCGCGTGCAGGGCGAGGCGCCACGGCCCGACCCGGACCTCGCCCGGCAGCGTGAGGTCGTCGACGCGTTCTTCGCCGCAGCCCGCAGCGGGGACTTCGATGCCCTGGTTGCCGTGCTCGACCCGCAGGTCGTGCTGCGCGCCGACGGTGGTGGGTCGAGGAGCCGGCCGACCATCGAGCTGCGCACGCCGCGGGAGGTGGCTGCGCAGGCGACGCTGGCCAGCAGGCTCGCACCATACGCGCGCCCGGCCCTCGTCAACGGCACACCCGGTGTGGTCGTGGTCGTCAACGGCAAGCCGTTCTCGATCATGGCGTTCACGGTCACCAACGGCCGGATCGTCGAGATCGACGTGCTCTACGACCCGGAGCGCCTGGCCCGCGTGGACCTTTCTGCGGTCGAGTGACTGGGGGCAGGATGGCCTGGTGACGACGGCCCCTCTCATCGACGTAGTGGGCGACGTGGCGACGGTGCGGCTCAGCCGGCCAGACGCCGGCAACGCGCTCGACCTGGCCACCGCGCTCGACCTGCGGGACGGCATACGCCGGCTGGCATCGGAGCGGCCGCGCGTGGTCGTGGTGCGCGCGGAAGGGCGGATGTTCTGTGCGGGCGGGGACGTGCGCGCGATGGCCACGGCCGCGGACCGTGGGTCGTTCGTGGCCGAGCTCGCGGGTGTGCTCCACGAGGCGCTGGTGACGCTGCGCGAGCTGCCCGCGGTCGTCGTGGCGGTCGTCCAGGGCACCGCCGCCGGTGCCGGGGTCGGCCTCGTCCTGGCTGCCGACATCGTGCTCGCCTCGGAGCGGGCGACGTTCCTGGCGGCATACCCCGGGGTCGGGCTGTCACCCGACTGCGGTGTGTCCGCCCTGCTTCCGGACGCCGTCGGACCCCGACGCGCCGCGCTGTTCGCGCTGACCGGGCTCCGGCTGGACGCCGCGGCGGCCCTCGACTGGGGACTCGTCAGCGAGGTCTGTCCGCCGGACGCGCTGGAGGCGCGAGCCGAGGCAGTCGTCGAGGCCCTCGGTTCGGTTCCGGCGGGCGCGGTCCGCGAGGCGGCCCGGCTGCTGCGCGCCGCCCCACGGCGCTCGTATGCGGACCACCTGGCCGACGAGGCCGTCACCATCGCGCGTCTGGCCGCGACCCCCGAAGCGGGCGAGCTGATCCGCGCCTTCGCCACGCCCACCCCCGAAGGAGACTCGTGACCACCCAGAGCAGCACCGTCGACGACATCGTCGGCCGTAGCGCGACCCGCTACCCGGACCGGACCGCGCTCATCTTCGATGACCGCACCTGGACGTATGCCGAGCTCGACGCGGGCGTGTCCCGCGCCGCCGCTCACCTGATCTCCTTGGGACTCGAGGCCGGTGACCGGGTCGCCACGGTCGGCCTCAACTCAGACGCGTACCTGCTGGCCTACCTCGGCTGCGCTCGCGCCGGGCTGGTGCACGTTCCGGTGAACTATGCCCTGACCGGTCCGGAGCTGACCTACCTCCTGCAGAACTCCGGCAGCCGGGTCGCGCTCGTCGACCAGGCGCTGCGCGAGGGCGTCGAGTCCGTCCGTGCCGACACCTCAGTTGAGCAGGTGCTCGTCCTGCACGGAACGGACGACGCCGTGCTCCCGGTGTGGAGCCACGGTGACGTGCCCCTGGTGGAGGTCGAGCGGTCCGACACGGACCTCGTCCAGCTGCTCTACACGTCCGGGACGACCTCGCTGCCCAAGGGCGCGATGATGACGCACCGAGCCCTCGTGCACGAGTACGTGTCGGCGATCGTCGCGCTGGAGCTGGCCGAGGGCGACGCGCCGCTGCACTGTATGCCGCTCTACCACTCCGCGCAGATGCACGTGTTCCTCATGCCGTACCTCGCGATCGGCGCGACGAACCATCTCATGGCCCGTCCCGACGTCGCCGAGATCCTCAAGCAGGTGCCGGCGAACCGCAACGGCGCGCTCTTCCTCGCCCCGACGGTGTGGGTGCCGCTGGCGAACCACCCGGCGCTCGACGGTGCTGACCTGTCGTCGCTGCGCAAGGCGTACTACGGCGCGTCGATCATGCCGGTGCCCGTGCGGGAGCGGCTCCAGCAGCGGCTGCCCGAGCTCGGCTTCTACAACTGCTTCGGCCAGTCAGAGATCGGCCCCCTGGCAACGGTGCTCCTGCCTGACGAGCATGCCGACCGGCCGAGCTCGTGCGGGCGCACCGTGTTGTTCGTCGAGGCTCGCGTCGTCGACCCCGAGGGAGATGACGTCGAGCCGGGCACGCCCGGCGAGCTGCTCTACCGGTCGCCGCAGCTCTGCACCGGGTACTGGGACAAGCCCGAGGCGACCGAGGAGGCCTTCCGCGACGGATGGTTCCACTCCGGTGACCTCGTGAGCCGTGACGACCATGGATATGTCACCGTGGTCGACCGCATCAAGGACGTCATCAACACCGGCGGGGTCATGGTCGCCTCGCGTGAGGTCGAGGACGCGATCTACACCCATCCCGCGGTCGCGGAGGTCGCCGTCATCGCCACGGCGCACGAGCGCTGGATCGAGGCGATCACCGCAGTGGTCGTGCTCAAGGAGGGCCAGACGGTGTCGGAGACCGAGCTCGTCGACCATGCGCGCGGGAGCCTGGCGCCGTTCAAGCTCCCCAAGGCCGTGCACTTCGTCGACGAGCTGCCGCGCAACCAGAGCGGCAAGCTCCTCAAGCGGGTCCTGCGCGACGACCTCGCCGCCCAGGAGTGACGCGCCGGCCCGCTGGACCGGCGGCCGGGGCAGGGCGGATGCTGGAGAACGTGCCGAGGAGCCGGGTCACCGGGGTCGCCCTGCTTGTTCTGCTCGTCGTGCTCGTCGGGGCGCTCACGGCATGTGGAGGCACGCAACCACAGGAGGTGCAGAGCGTGACCGTCTCACCGTCGATCACCGTCACCAGCAGCGCGTTCCAGGAGGGCAAGCCGATCCCCGTGGACTACACCTGCAACGGCGCGGGCAGGATCCCGCCGCTCGCGTGGTCCGGCACGCCGTCGGGTGCCGTCGCACTGGCGCTCGTCGTCGATGACCCTGACGCGCCGAGCGGCACGTTCACCCACTGGGTCGTGCTTGATCTTCCTTCTGGGACAAGCAAGCTCGACGGGGATACGCTCCCGGCGGGTGCCGTTCAGGCGAAGAACTCAGGCGGCCGCGTGGGGTGGTACCCGCCGTGCCCACCGAGCGGCATCCATCGTTACCGGTTCACCGTCTATGCGCTCTCCAGGGCGACCGGGCTCGCGAACGGCGTCGGGCTCGACCAGGCGCTGGGTGCGATCGGCGACACTGCCGTCGCCCAGGGCCGGCTCGTCGGTACGTACGGGCGCTAGCGGCAGCGCGCCCGGGGGTCAGGCCTGAGCGCGGAGGTAGCGGCCGAAATGGGGGACGGTGAACGCGATCTGGCCGCGCTCGCTGGAGTAGATGAGGCCCTTCTTGATCAGCGCATCCCTTGCGGGAGAAAGGGACTGGGGCTTGCGCCTGAGGACGTCGGCGACGGCCGCGGTCGGCACGGCGTCGCGCTCGACGACCCCGTCGTATGCCGTGTGGCCCGGTTCCGCGTCAGCGTGGCCGTCGGCATCGGCCGGGGCCTCGGGCGAGTCCACGATGGCGGCGTCGGCCATGGCGCGGAGGTACTCACGCTCGGCAGGAGTGGCCCGCTCGAAGCGAGAGCCGAAGAAGCCGACCGCCAGCTCCGACTCGGCCTCGGGCACGGCGACCCGGATGTCCTCGGCGGTGACCGGGGAGGTGGGTGCGACGTCCCACACGACCTTGCCGTACGCCTGGATGAAGTAGGGGTAGCCGGCCGTGACGGCATACATCGCGTCGAGGGCCTCGCCGGTGAACTCGCAGCCCTCCTCGCCGGCGGGACCGACCAGCGCCTGGTCGGCCGCGTCACGGGGCAGCCGGTCGATTCGGGAGTAGCGGAACAGCCTCTCGGAGTAGGACTTCGACGCTGAGAGCACCGCAGGCAGATGTGGCAGCCCGGCGCCGACGACGATGACGGGCAGTCCCGACTGCGAGATCTCGTGACATGCCGCGCACAGGGCCGACACGTCCTCCGGGTCGAGGTCCTGCATCTCGTCGATGAAGAAGGCGACGCCCTTTCCGACGTCCGCCGCGAGCCCGCCGATGTCCGTGAAGAGCTCGACGAGGTCGATCTCGATGTCGCCGGAGTCGGCACGTCCAGGCACGGCCGCGACGTCGATGCCCGGCTGCCACCGGTCCCGCAGCTTGGAGCCGGTCGGGGCATCGCGCAGCGCGAACGACTTGACGATGCCGAGGACCTGGTCGACATCCTCGCCCCGCGGGTGACCGAGCTCTCGGACCGCCTGGTGCGCCGCCGCCGCAAGAGGCCGTCGCAGCCGTTGGTCCGGGCGTGCCTCGAACTTGCCGGTCCCCCAGTCGGCGCGCACCGCCGAAGAACGCAGTGCGTTGAGCAGCACCGTCTTGCCGACCCCCCGCAGACCGGTCAGCACGATCGAGCGCTCCGAACGCCCTCGAGCGATCCGCTCGAGCACGACGTCGAACGTGCGCAGCTGCTCGTCGCGACCGGCGAGCTCGGGTGGCCGCTGCCCGGCCCCGGGGGCGTACGGGTTCGTGATGGGGTCCACGCTCGGAGGCTATACGCGTGTCTATCGAAAACCTGAGACATCCGAATAGCGGGAGATCGTGTCGCGGTGTCTTTGGCCATGCTGGTTGGCGGTCGGCGCCTCGCTTCGCTACCCACCGACTCAGCGAACCCATCCTTCATTTGATGCGGATTCCACTGAATTCAGGCACAAAAGAGCGCCGTTCCGCACGGTCAGGGGTGGTCATGCGGAACGGCGCGCTTGCGACTATAACCGGTTCGCGGGCCAAACGGTCAACTGATCGGCTCAATTTCAAAAAGTTGGTGCGGATTCGCAATGGAGTCCTGCTCGGCGACAAGCAGCATCTCCTCGGACCCGCTCGCGTGCGTGCGCTCCAGCACGGAATACATGGTCGCGGCCGTCCGCTCGAGCGCGACCTGCGCACCGTCGGTCAGGTAGTGCGCGAGGAACACGGCGGCGGTGACGTCACCGCCGCCACGGACCGTCATCGGCAGCATCGGCGTGGTCACCACCCATGCGCCCTCCCCGGTCACGCACGCCATCTGGATCGAGCCCTGGGGAGTGTCCGTCGTCAGCGCGCTCGTGACGAGCACGACCTGCGGCCCGCGGGCGCGGAGCTCGGCGGCCGCGGCCAGCAGGTCCGCCTGCGTCGTCACGGTCCGGCCGACGAGGAACTCCAGCTCGAACTGGTTCGGCGTGACGATGTCGGCCTTGGGCACGACCTGGTCGCGGAGGTACTCCGGGATGCCCTCGCGGACGAAGAAGCCGCGGCCGACGTCGCCCATGACGGGGTCGCAGCAGTAGATCGCGTCGGGGTTCGCGGCCTTGACCCTGACGACCGCGTCGAGGACGACCTCGCCGACCGCCTCGGCACCCTGGTAGCCCGACAGGACCGCGTCGATGCTCGGGAAGGCGCCACGGTCCTCGACCCCGTTGATCACCTCGGCCACGTCGGAGGGCGCGATGAGCGGCCCCCGTGTCGCGCCGTAGCCGGTGTGGTTCGAGAACGTCACCGTCAGCACCGGGTAGACGTCGTGCCCGAGCCGCTGCAGCGGGAACACCGCAGCAGAGTTGCCGGCGTACCCGTAGGCGACGTGGGACTGGATCGACAGTATTTTCACGAGGGCCCACGCTAGCGCCACGTGCGAGGATTGGTGCATGAGCGTGATCCCGACGACAACCGTCTCCGATCTGGCCGACGACGCCGTCATGGTCGACGTCCGGGAGGACGACGAGTGGGCCGCCGGCCACGCTCCGAACGCCATCCACATCCCCCTCGGCGAGCTTCCCTCACGCCTCGCGGATCTGCCCGAGACCGACGACACCGTGCCGGTCGTATGCCGCATGGGCGGGCGGTCGGCGCGTGCGGTGATGTGGCTGGTGCAGCAGGGCTTCGACGTCGCGAACGTCGAAGGCGGCATGCTCGCCTGGCAGCGCGCCGGCAAGCGGATGGCTGCCGACAGCGAGCCGCAGATCATCTAGGCCGGAAGATGCCCCTCGAATGAACGACGACCGACGAGACGACCGCTCCGGAGCACCCGACCCGAGCCAGGACTCGTGGTCGGCGTGGCTGCCCGAGCTCGACCCGACGCGGGACCGGACGCAGCCCCTCGACGAGCCGGCGCAGCCGCCCCCACCGCAGCCCCCACCGCCGCCACCGCTCCCTCAGGCTCCCGCACCGGTCTCGGCGCCGCGGATGCGGCGGTTGCCGCACCGGGCCTTGACCCCGGCCGCGACAGGACGGGCGCCGGCATACGCCCGTCGGCCCAAGAGCTACCTGGGGCTCGCGATCCTCGTGACGATCTTCTGCTTCTGGCCGTTCGGGATCGTCTCGATCATCATGGCCGCGACCGTCGGCTCACGGTGGTCTCGAGGTGACGCCCATGGCGCTTACCGCGCCTCGCGGGCGGCTCGCGCGTGGGCCGTGGCCGCGGTGGTGGCGATGCTGATGCTGTTCCTGCTCTTCTACGTCGTCGTCGGGACGATGTGGTCGATGGGCCGGCACTGAGGGGATTGAAGGGGCGCACGCGCCGGCCCACCGACGGTCGGTCCGGTCAGGCGTCCTGGCGCACGACGGCACCCTGGGCGACGACGACCTTCACCTGCTCACAGGCGTCACCGTGCTCGAGTGGGTTGGCGTCGAGCACGACGAGGTCGGCGAAGCCGCCGGGGACGAGGCGTCCGGCCTCGCGCGACCAGCCGAGGAGGCGGGCCGCGCTGGTGGTCGCGGCACGCAGGGCGTCGAGCGGCGTGAGCCCGGCCTCGACGAGCAGCCGCACCTCGGAGCCGATCGGGTCGACATCGGTGCCGAACGAGTCCGTGCCGGCGACGATGGTGACGCCGCGGGCGTGGGCCTCGCGCACGGCCTTCATGAGGATCGGGGTGTACTCACGCCCGCGGGCGTCGAGGATCGGGTTGCTCGAGCCGATCATCCCGCTGATGGCCGCCAGGGTCGGCGTGAAGTGGGTGCCCCGGCGGGCCATCTCGGCGATGGTCGCGTCACCGACGAAGACGCCGTGCTCGATGCTCCGGACACCCGCGCGGACGGCGCCGTCGATGCCGACCTCGCTGTAGGCGTGGCACAGCACCGGACGGCCGGCGGCCGCCTGGACGACGGCGGAGAGCTGCTCCCGGTCGTAGACGAGCTCGAGAGGGTCCTGCTCGGGCAGGCCGGCGCGGGGGTTGGCGCGGGTCTTGACGACGTCGACGCCGCGGGACACGTTCACCTTCGTCAGGTAGGCCAAGTCGGTCGTGCTCGTGACGCCGTTCTTCACGGCGGCGAGAGGAGCGAGGTCGGGGTCGGCGAGCACCGAGTCTCCCAGCTGCGGAGACACGAACAGCCCGGCGGCCCGCATCCGCGGGGCGAGCCCGGGAGCCCACTGCGACAGCGGGCGCATCGCGACGTCCTGGAAGAAGGACGACGAGCCGCTGCGCACCGAGGTGGCGCCCGCGTGCACCAGGGCCTTGACGTCGGCGACCGCGTTGGCGTGCACGTGGACGTCGATGAGCCCGGGCACGACCCAGCGACCTGACGCGTCGATGCGCTGTGCGGCACTGCCCACCGCGGCGACGGCCCTGCGGGTCGTGTCGCGGGAGCCTACTGCGAGCACGGCACCGTCGCGCAGGACGACGACGGCGTCCTCGATGACGTGACCGGTGAGCGGGTCGACGACCGAACCGCCCTCGACGACGAGCGGCGCTGCGGGCGTCTCGGTGACTGACCCGCGCCGGGAGCCGCCGCTCGTGGAGGCAGCGGCGGACGAGGCGGTGGCGATGCCGGCGGCCGTGACCCCGGCGAGGACCGCGGCGCCCGCGAGGACGTTGCGGCGGGAGACCGACGAGGGGGGCAAGGTCGGCGTGGCGTCGTGGTCATGCAGGCACATCGGGGTCCTCCTGGAGCTGGGCTCGTCGCCCGCGAGATTTGGTATACCAGATAGTGGTATACCAAATGCCAGGACACCGTCAATGGTTACTCGGGAGGAACATGCACGGGGAGGCTCAGTCGCTGCGGCTACGCCGGCGTGCCGCAGACGAGGTCGCCCGGCCCCGGTGCGACGACCGGGGCTTCCAGGACGCCCGGGAGCGCGGGCGACGGCCGCATCTGCGCGGTCCGCTCGCCGACCTGGAGGCAGAGCTGCAGGCGCGTCGCGGCCGGGTCGATCGGGTCGCGTGGCGCCACGAAGTCGGGGCCGGGCACGTCGAGCGTCGGGGGCGTGACGGCATACGTCCGGCCGGTGACGGTCGCCCCCGGCTCCAGCGCGCGGGCGCCGATCACCGGGGCGGCGACGAACCGCACGGCGGGGGCCGTGGCGAAGCCCTGCCTGCTCAGCCGGACCACCCCGCCGGACATGTAGACCCACCCGTGCTCGGGGTTGAGGTCGGGAGGCAGCGTGGCCGAGCCGAGCATGTCGGGGATCCGGTCGTAGACGACGAGCTGCCGCGTGCCGGTGTTGGTCACGGAGTAGTCGATGACCGTTCCCGGCTTGCGACGGACCCCGGGGTCGGCGGGGAACTGCGAGAAGCCGACAGAGACCGTGTAGCGGAGCGTCACGTCACTCTGCGAGACGCCGCCTGACGAGTCACTGGACCCACACCCGTTCGACGACACCACGAGACCGCCGAGCGCTAGAGCGGCGAGCAGACGGGGCAGTCGTCGCATGCCGGGATCACTTGAGCAGCCTGGACATCCGGCGGTCGGCGAGCGGCTTGCCCCCGGTCTGGCAGGTCGCGCAGTACTGCAAAGAGGTGTCGGCGAACGACACCTCGCGGACGATGTCGCCGCACACGGGGCAGGCCTCGCCGGTCCGCGCGTGCACGCGCATGCCGGCACGCTTGGCGTCCTTGAGCTCCTTCGCCGGCTTGCCCGACGCGGCGACGACGGCGCTGGTCAACGTGTCGCGCATCGCGGCATACAGCCGCTCGACGACGTCGGGCGCGAGCGAGCCGGCGATCGCGAACGGGCTGAGCTTGGCGACGTGCAGGATCTCGTCGGAGTAGGCGTTGCCGACGCCGGCGATGACCTCCTGGTCGCGCAGCAGCCCCTTGATCTGGGTGCGGCGCCCCGCCAGCAGCTCACTGAACTTCTCGAGCGTGAAGTCGTCGGCGAGCGGGTCGGGCCCGAGCCTCGCGATGCCCGGCACCTCCCGGGGGTCCTTGACGATGTATGCCGCCAGCGACTTCTTCGTGCCGGCCTCCGTGAGGTCGAAGCCGGAGCCGTCGGACAGCCGGACGCGCAGGGCGATCGGCGACTTGCCGGGCCGCAGGACGGTCGTCGGCAGCTGGTCGGACCAGCGGAGCCAGCCGGCCCGCGCGAGATGGAAGACCAGGTGCGTCCCGTCGGCGTCGATGTCGAGGAACTTGCCGTGCCGGTGCACGCCGTCGATCGGGGAGCCCTCGAGGGCCTGCGGCGGCGGGCTGAACGTCTTGAGCACGCTGAACGAGGCGAGCCCGACCGTGGTGATGGCGAGCCCGTCGGTGCGCTCGGCGAGGAAGTCCACGAGCGCCTGCACCTCGGGCAGCTCAGGCATGGCCCAAGTCTGTCATCCCGGCACCACAGTTCGACCGGGTCGCGACGGCTGCTCGTCGGCAGCGACCGGCTCACCGACCTTGCCGTGCTCCTCGAGGATCCGGAGCAGCCCGTAGCCGTCAGGGGCAGAGAAGGTCTGCACCGTCCGCGCGGCCCAGGGGCGCAGCGGCGGGTCGAGCTTGATCGGGTTGGACAGCACCTGCTCGGTGGGGGACAGGTGCCGGATGCAGACGCCGTCGACATGCCGGGGTCGGGCCTCGGCGAACTCCGAGTAGAGCATCGGGTCGTGCTGGCCGTCGTCGCCGACGAGCAGCCAGGTGATCTGCGGGAAGTCGCGGGCCAGGCGGTTGAGGCTCGAGCGCTTGTGGTCCTGCCCGCTCCGGAACCAGCCCGTGTTGGTCGGGCCCCAGTCGGTCATGAGCAACGGTCCCAGCGGGAAACCGTTCTCGAGCAGGAAGCGGGTCAGCGTCGACGTCGTGTTCCACGCGCCGGTCGAGACGTAGACGATCGGTGCGCCGTGGTGCGCCGAGAGGATGCGGCGGTACATCGGAGCCATGCCCGTGACCGCCCGCCGGGTCTTGCCGCGCAGCACGAAGGTGTTCCAGGCGGCGATCATCGGCCGGGGGAGCATCGTCGTGATGACCGTGTCGTCGATGTCGCTGACGATGCCGTAGGTCACGTCGTCGGCGACGATGAACACGTCGGCCGGCACCGGCTCGGTCCCCTGAGCCTGGACGACGACCTGCTGCCAGCCCGGTTCGAGGCCGTGGTCATGGGCGACGAAGTCGACGTAGCCTCCCCGGTCGGAACGGCCGTAGACCTCGCGGTCGCCGATCGTCACGGTCACCGGCACGCCGCTCGCATGGGCGGTGACGAACACCCGCCAGCCGCGGTCGTAGTGCGCCGGGGCGAGCGCCCCCGTCGCGTCCTGGCGGCTCGGCGGGCCCGGCTCGCCCTTGCGGTGCAGCACGACTCGTGCGAACACGCGGACGAACGAGGTCGACCCGTAGCCGATGTGGGTCACGACCTTGTTGCTCCAGCCACGCCCACGCAGCACGCGCTCGACCTGCCGGTTGAGGTTGTCCTCGATGATGGCGGCCGCGTGCGGTCGTGACATGACCCAAACCTACCCGGCGCCCGTCGGTGATGTTTGATGGACGACGTGCACCCCATTGCCGAAGCACTCAGCAGCGCAGCGACCGGCGACTTCCCCTCCGTGGACGGCACGTGGCAGCGGGTCGAGCCGTGGCGACCGGGCGTCGAGGGTGTGCTCGCCTTCACCGGTCACGCCTACCTCGCCCTCGAGCCGGACGTGCGAGACAGCGAGGTCGAGGCGCTCGGAGCCGACGGCTTCGGGGGCGCGAGCAACCCACGCCTGGTCTCCCGGCTGGCCAGCGGCGGCTGGATCGACTCGCTCGACGTCGTCCTCGTCGCCCGTGGGCGCGGCGGCGACGCGGCCCTCGTGCCGCGCAGCGACCTGCGGAACCATCCGCGCGCCGAGCACGCGACGGCGGTCCGCAGCGCGGTCGCGACCTATGGGTATGCCGTCCATGGCGACCGCACGCTCGTGACCTTGTCGACGGGACTGGGCGGGCTGCCCGAGATCGGCGTGGAGACGGACCCCGCCAAGGACCACGCCGGCTCGGCGGTGGTGCGCGACGCGCTGACCCTGGTCTCGAAGGAGCAGGTCGTCGTCGCGGCGTGTGCGCCCGGCAACGCACGCGCCCTGCGCGCCTTCATGTCGGCCGGGTTCGAGCCGGTCGCGTCCGTGCAGCTGTGGAGACCCGAGCGCGTCAAGGCCTCGCAGCACTCTTGACATTCTGACCGTTTGGCGAATATCGCCCCCTCATGATCGGATCTGCGGGTGGACAACGCCGCTGGCCTCGGCAGCGAGGCACCATCTGGATCCTCCCGGACGCGCAGCTGGCCGATCCTGCCGATCGCCGCTGCTCTCTGGTGGCTGGTCGGTGCCCTGCCCTGGATCCTGTCGGGCCTCGGCGACGAGGTCAGGGGCGGGTACCTCTCGCTCCTGCCGTTCCAGGCGTCGCTGCTGCCGCAGCTGCTGACGATCACGCTGTGCGGTGGTGCTGCGGCCGGGCTCGCCACGCTGTGGCTGCGCGACCGGTCGCGCCGCCGGGTCGCCTCGTGCCTCGCCGCCGTCGGCGGGTCCTTCGTGGCGACCGCGTACACGGTCGCCCAGGCGACCGGCGCCACCCGTTCGCTCGGCGCGGACTTCGACAGCGACCGTCGCGTCCTGGCCGGAGTGGTCGCCGTGGCCGCCGTCGGCAGCGTCGTGGGCACGCTCCTTGGCCTGCTTGTCGCGCTCGGCGGCCCGGTCACGAGAGCCGTCGCCGCGGCCCCCCTCGCCGTCGCGGCCGGCGGCTGGGCCACCGGAGTCCTGGTGGCCGCGGTCGGGATCGACACGGCCCTGCCGTTCCTGCCGTGGGGGCGCTATGTCGTCGGCGCTCTCATGGGCCTTGCCCTCGCAACGCTCGGGCTGCGACCGGCCCGGCGGCTGGTCGCCTGGGTCGTCGCCCTCCTGCTCCTCGCGGTCACCCAGGCGGTGATGACCGCCTTCACCTACGTGACGCCGCAGCTGCGACCCGGCGCCGGCCTGCCCGCCGGGCTCTCCGACCTGGTCGACGCCGGTCGCGACGTGTTCCTCCTCGCCCTGCAGCCCGAGCACCAGCCGTGGGTCGTCTATGTCATAGCCCTGGCCGGCGGACTCGCCGGGGCCCTGGTCCTCTGGCGACGACCCGACGGCACCGGAGGCGCCGCCCCGGCGCTCGCGGGAGGCTGAGCACCGTGTCACGACGCACGCGAGCCCGGCAGGCGACGGCCACCCTCGTGTCCGCCGCGCTCCTCGGGACGCTGGCGGCCGGATGCTCCCTCTTCTCCCAGGCACCGGCACCCGAGGACGCAGCGCGCGCCCTGGCGGCCGGGCTCGCAAAGGGCGACCTGTCCGGCGTCAGCCTCGAGGACACGACAGCGGCCAAGGCCAGCGCGTTCGTGCAGCAGGCCTACAAGGGCATGGGCGGCCTGCACCCCGCGGTCTCGATGACCGACATCTCGCACGCCGAGGACTCCGACCGCGCCACTGCCACCATCTCGACGCGCTGGGACGTGTCCGCCTCGCCGACCGACTGGACGTACCAGACGAAGGTCAGCATGTCCCTGGTCGACGGGCAGTGGAAGGTTGCCTGGACTCCCCGGATCGTCGCGCCGGGCCTCGCCTCGGACGAGACACTCACCCTGAGCCATCGGTGGCCCAAGCGCGCCGACATCCTCGACGCCGCTGGCGGCAAGCTCATGACCGAGCGCGAGGTGTCCGTCATCGGGATCGACAAGACGAAGGTGTCCGGGGCCGACGCCACCGCTGCGGCACGCAGGCTCGCCGCGCTCCTCGACATCGACCCGGCGAAGTACGCCGCCAAGGTGTCCGCCGCTGGGTCGAAGGCCTTCGTCCAGGCCCTGACGGTGCGGCAGACCGACCCGATCCTCGACGCCCACGGAGCGGCCATCGCCGCACTCAAGGGCGCCCTCGCGGTGCCCGCGCTCGAGGTGCTCGGTCCCACGCGCACCTGGGCGGCGCCGATCCTCGGCTCGGTGGGCGAGGCGACGGCCGAGCAGGTCGCCGCGTCCAACGGGCGCCTCGAGGCCGGCGACGACGTGGGCCAGAACGGCCTCGAGTACCGCTACGACGAGCAGCTGCGCGGCAAGCCCGGCCTGTCCGTGCAGGCCGTCCGCCATGGTGCCGACGGGAGCGTCATCGACAAGCGCGAGGTCTACGCCGAGGTCTCCACCGACGGCGAGCCGCTGCGCCTCACTCTCGACCCGAAGGCCCAGACGGCCGCCGAGGCCGCCCTGGCGAAACAGACCAAGCACCCGACCGCACTCGTCGTCCTGCGGGTGTCGACCGGCGAGATCCTGGCAGCCGCAGTCGGACCCGGCGCCAACGGGTCGACGCTGGCGCTGGCCGGCAAGAACGCGCCAGGGTCGACCTTCAAGATCGCCAGCTCCCTCGCCCTGGTGCGCAAGGGCGCGACCGCCGACTCGCCCCTGCCCTGCACGAGCACGCTCGTGGTCAACGGCCGGCGCTTCAGCAACTACTCCAGCTATCCGAGCGACAAGCTCGGGAACATCCCGATGCGGACGGCGCTGGCCTACTCGTGCAACACCGCCTTCATCAGCCAGCACGCCGCCGTGAGCCAGGACGACCTCATCAAGGCCGCACAGTCGCTCGGGGTCGGGGAGAAGCTCGACCTGCCCTTCACCGGGTTCCTCGGCTCGGTGCCCACGACCGACGACGAGGTGGAGCACGCCGCGTCGTTCATCGGCCAGGGCCGGGTCGAGGCGTCCCCGCTGACCATGGCCGTCGTGGTCGCGTCGGTGATGAAGGGCCAGACAGTGCGCCCCAAGCTCATCGCATCCGATGCTGCCCTGCCGTCGCCGGCCACGCCGCTGCAGGCCAGCGAGGCCGAGGTGCTGCGGCAGGAGATGCGCGCGGTGGTCGACGAGGGCTCGGGCACGATCCTCAAGCAGGTCGGCGTCGAGTACGCCAAGACCGGCACCGCGGAGTTCGGCACCGCGTCCCCGCCCAAGACCCACGCCTGGATGATCGCCGGCCGCGGGGACGTCGCCATCGCGGCCTACAACGAGGAGGGCGAGAACGGTGTCACCGGCGCCGCACCCTTCATCCTCAGCTTCCTCAGGTCCTACGACATCCGGTGAAATGTTCATCCAAGCGTTGTCAGAATCGACCGGTTCCGACGTGCGATCGGTGACACAAGAGCGCACTATGGTGCGCATGAGGCGCGCAGGCCTGGTCGCGGGGGTGGCCGTCGCAGCTTTCTTGATGGGGGGTTGCGGCGCCGACCCATACCCGGAGGACCCCGTCACGCCCCGCGCGACCGAGGCCTCGCCGTCGCCGACGGAGGTGTTCGGGATCGGTGGCGACGACTCGCTCTCCTCGTCGACCGGGCCCGAGTTCCCGCTCACCCTGCACCGCACCGGGGGCATCGCCGGGTTCGACGACCGCATCGTCCTCGAGGCCAACGGCAAGGTGCTCGTCGAGACGCGCTCGGTGCACGGCCGCGTCTGTACTCTCGAGCGAGGCCAGCAGCGCCAGCTCGTCTCGGTGCTCGCCACGCTGCGCCTGGGCCCGCCCTCGAGCGACACGCCCTCCGACGACTTCACCGCCGTCGACCCGGGTGTCGCGCCGGAGAGCGACCCGATCACGATCTCGGTCACCGACGACAAGTCCCGCCAGATCGACCTTCGCGACCCGTCGCTCGGCGAGATCGCGAGCCTCGTCGGGTCGCTGGTGTCGGACGTGACGCTGTCCGTGCCGGCAACCACCCGGTGCACGACGCCGACGACGCCGGCCTCCCCGCCCGCCGCCCCGTGAACGCAGGTATGCCGCCGGGCCGGGCCCGGCGGCATACCGTTCGTCCTGCGTCGGCGGGGTCAGCTCAGAAGCTGGTCGCCACGTCGTCGATGACAAAGCTCGTCTGGAGCGACGAGTCCTCGGTGGCCGCGAACTTCAGGGTCACGTTGGTTCCTTTGTATGCGGTCAGGTCGATCGACTTCTGGACCCAGGTCGACTTGGGCGTCGACAGGTTCGAGTAGCTGTGGACCGTCGCGCCGTTGACCGACACCGTGGCCTTGTCGTACTGGGTCGTGGTCGTCGTCTCGGACGTATCGATCCGGATCCAGTACGTCAGCGTCGGCGACGTTGCCGTCGACGAGACCGCGAAGGTCTGCGACTCGTTCTCCGAGGCGGTGGTGCCGTTGCCGCCGAGCCACAGCTTCCACGAACCGGTGTGCGCCGGGCGGCCCGTGTTGTTGGTGATCGGCCCGGCCGAGCCGGTCCAGCCGGTCTGACCGGACTCGAAGCCGCCGTTGGTCAGGGCGCCGCCGGTGGGCGGAGGCGTCGTGCCACTACAGGTCTCCGTGCTGGCCGGGACCGAGATCGCGGCCATCGCGTTGTTGACCGCGGTGCACTCGGCTGAGCCGGCGCCGTAGAGGTCCTTGGCCGCCTTGATGACACCGGTGCGGGCCGCTGCATAGTTGCTGCCCGACGTCAGGTACGTCGCGAGGGTGCGGTACCAGATCTTCTCGACCTTGAGGTGGCCGATGCCGGTCACCGTCGCGCCGTTGCAGGTCGGGCTGTTGTAGCTGACGCCGTTGATGGTCTTGGCGCCCGAGCCCTCCGAGGCGAGGTAGTACCAGTGGTTGAGCGGGCCGGAGGAGTAGTGCGGGTCGAGGCCGCCGAGCGTGGAGCTCCAGCAGTCTCGCGATGCGCCGTCCTTGCTCGGCTTGTCCATGTAGCGCAGCGGCGTGCCGTTGCCGTTGATGTTGATCTTCTCGCCGATGAGGTAGTCCGGCACGTCGCTCGGGTTGTTCGCGTACCACTCGACGCCGGTGCCGAAGATGTCGGAGGTCGCCTCGTTGAGGCCGCCCGCGTCGCCGGAGTAGTTGAGGTTCGCCGTGTTCTCCGTGACACCGTGGCTCATCTCGTGGCCGGCCACGTCGAGCTCGACGAGCGGGGCGGCGTTGTTGGCGCCGTCGCCGTAGGTCATCTGCGTCCCGTCCCAGAAGGCGTTGACGTAGCTGTTGCCGTAGTGCACGCGGCTGCGTGCGCCGGTGCCGTTGTTCCAGATGCCGGCCCGCCCAAGCTGGGTGTTGTAGTAGTCGTAGGTCTTGCCGGCGCCGTAGTGCGCGTCGACGGCCGCGGACTGCCGGTTGCTCTGGAGCCCGTTGCCCCAGACGTCGTCGGCATCGGTGAAGGTGGTGCCGGTGCCCGACGTGGCCTGGTTGAGGTCGGTCGTGTAGTTGCCGTGCGTGTCCCGCATCGTGTAGGACGTGCCGGCAGTGGTCGCGAGAGTGACGGTGCCGACGAAGATGCCGTTGCCGGTGCCCGACTTGACCTCGTCCCAGCCGGCCAGCGTCTTGCCGTTGTTCGCGTCGACGACCGTGTGCAGGCGGCTCGGGGTCTGGTCGGCCTTGACCCCCTCGGTGACGACGTCGTAGGCCAGCCTCGGCCCGGACGCCGTCTGGAACACGACGAGCTCACCCCCGGCGGACTTCTCGTGGTTCGCCTTCGAGGCTGCGAGCCCGGCCTGCTGTGCGGTGCTCTTGGCCACCTTGGGCGTGAAGGACGCCGGGGTGACATCCTTGTGCAGGTTCCAGGTGACGCTCGTGACGGCGCCGGAGGCGTCGTTGTGGCTCACGAAGTCGCCCCCGATGACGCGCAGGCCGTTCACGGTCCGCTCGTAGCGGACGTGCGAGGCACCGTTCGGGTCCTCGATGACGGACTTCACAGTCAGTCGCTCGTCCGCCCCGAGCCCCAGGGCACGTGCGGTCGCCGGCGCTTTGGCCTGTTCCTTGGCCTTGAGGCTCTGCGACTCCGGAGCCGGCTGCTTGTCGTGTCCCGTGCTACCTGCTGCTCCCGCCGGGATCGCCGGCGAGAAGGCGACCGCGAGGGCGAGTAGGCCCCCGGTCACCAGTCCAGACTTCACTCGATTCACTGGTTGCTCCTTGTCAGGATGCGGCGCGCGGCCGCCTGGAGGAAGTCCCGAGGTCAAGCCGTAGATCCGCACCGCCGATCTCAGACTGTGAGATAACCATCGGAACGAGCGCGACGCTCGCAGCAGCCGAGAATCCCGGTCAACGGACTTTCCAAGTCTTTGCCAAACACATCCCAAACGCTGAGTAACGCTTGGTGTCAAAAAGATTCGCGGATTGCCGGGTCTTGGCGATTGGTCAGAGCCGGCTGTCGTCGACGCCCTGACCGGCGGCCTCACGTCGGCGCGCGGCCTCGAGCTCCTCCGGAGTGTCGACGTCCGTTGCGAGGTCGGTCTCGTCGACGATCTCCACGCGCGGTACGCCCGTGGCCAGCTCACGCAGGCTCCGGCCTCCGACGTGTCCACGCGCAGCGGCCTGCCCGTCGGCCATGTCCTCGAGCCGCCCGACGAGGGTCGGGAAGCGCCAGGCGGCGCACAGCCAGTTCGGCTGTCCCGCACGGTCGGTGGTGACTGCGAGCCCAGCGTCGGGGGTCCGGCCGAGCGCGTCGATGAGGCGGTCGAGGTGGCCGCTGGTGACGAAGGGCAGGTCGGCGGCCAGCACCGCAACGAGCCGCGGCGCCGGGGTGGTCGCACTCAGGTGCTCGACCGCTGCGGCGAGCGCCGCGACCGGACCACCGCCGGGTGGGTCCTCACGGATGACGGGTATGCCGTCCGGCACGTCGTCGGGGAGGCCGACCACGAGCGTGGGGTGCGGATGGGCGGCATCGAGGACGCGGACCACGAGGGCTCGCCCACCGACCAGCAGCGACGGCTTGTGGGCACCCATGCGCCGCGAGCCACCCCCGGTCAGGACGATGACGGTCACGGGGCGCACGGCCCGGTCGTCTGCGCCCTGCGTCACCCTCGGAGTCTGGCACGGTCTCTGGCAGGCTGGGACCATGGGACGGGTCACGGTGCGGCGCAAAGTCACCACGATCGACCTCGGGACGCCCTCGACGACGACCCGGGCCGACACGCTCACCGTCGAGGAACCGCTCGAGCTGCGAGTCGGGAACGTGCCGCTCACGGTGACGATGCGCACCCCGGGCCACGACATCGAGCTCGTCCACGGCTTCCTGATGACCGAGGGGCTGATCCGTTCGGTCGACGACATCGCGATGGCGCGCTACTGCGAGGGTGCGGTCACCTCGGGCGAGAGCGGGTTCGACGAGAACACCTACAACGTCATCGACGTCACCCTGGCGGCCGGCGTCGCCGCGCCCACCGCTTCGGCGACCCGCGCCTTCTTCACCTCCTCCTCGTGCGGCGTCTGCGGCAAGGCCAGCATCGAGCAGCTGCGTGCCAGCTCGGTGTTCGACGTGCGCTCCGACCCGGCAGAGTTCGCTGCGAAGGTCGTGGCCGACCTGCCCGAGGCGCTGCGCGCCGAGCAGCGGTCGTTCGCGAAGACGGGCGGCCTGCACGCTGCCGGGCTCTTCACCGCAGACGGTGAGACGCTGGTCGTCCGCGAGGATGTCGGCCGCCACAACGCGGTCGACAAGGTCGTGGGCTGGGCGCTGCTCAACGGGCACATGCCCGCCAGCGGGTGCGTGCTCGTGGTGTCCGGACGCGCGTCGTTCGAGCTGACGCAGAAGGCCGTCATGGCCGGGATCCCTTGTCTTGCAGCAGTGTCCGCTCCGTCGTCGCTCGCCGTCGAATGTGCCGAGGACGCCGGGCTGACCCTCATCGGCTTCGTACGCGGGACGCGCCTCAACGTCTACGCAGGGGGCGAGCGGGTGACGACCAGCTGACCACCCGGCATACCGCCACCCACGACGTGACCCACCGACCCCGACGACCCCTGGAGGACAGCGTGCCCATCTTCGCGATCCACTACACCTACCCCGACGACGCCACCGAGATGCTGACCATCCGGCCGGAGCACCGCGAGTGGCTGACCTCGCTGCCCGGCCTGCTCGTCGGCGGGATGTACAAGGACGGCGTCGACGAGGTGAGCGAGGGCGAGCCCACCGACCAGGAGGCCTCCAACGCGGCGCTCATCGTGGTGTCCGGGGAGTCCGTCGAGGACGTGACTGCGGCCTTCGACCAAGACCCCTACTGGCTCGGCGGATACGTCCTGCGCCGGGTGATCCGGCTGTGGGACCCGCCCCTCGGCCCCTGGGTCGCCGACCCGACCAACTCGCCTGCCTGACGCGGCTCACGAGGCGTGTCTCTGGCCGTCGCACTGCCCTGCGCGGTGATGTCCGCGGTCGCCTACGGCACCGCCACCGCGGTGCAGCACCGTGCGGCCCACCGCGACACCGGCCGGGCCGATGCCCGCGGCGTCCTGCGGCTCGCGCGCGACCCGCGGTGGCTGGCGTCCGTCGGCGGCGACACCGTCGGGCTGGGCCTGCAGGTCGCGGCCCTGGCGACCGGGCCGGTCCTGCTGGTCCAGCCGCTGCTCGTCCTCGCTCTCCCCGTGGCCCTGCCGGTCGGGCGTCTGCTCGGTGGCCCCGCCCCCACGTGGCGGGACTATGCCGCCTGCGCGGGCATCCTCGGATCACTCCTCGTCTTCTTCGCCCTGGTCGGGGACCCGGGCCACGCATCAGCCCTTCCGGCCGCACACGCGGCCTGGGCCCTGGTGGCCGCCGCGTCGGTCGGCGCCGTGCTGCTGCTCTCGGTACGCACGGCATCCTCGACCGTCCGGGCGGCGGTCTACGGCGCGGTGGCCGGCGCCGGGTTCGGCCTCGTCGGAGTGCTGCTCGACGCCGTGGCCACGACCTGGCAGCGCTCCGGACCCGCGGGGCTCACCGAACCGGGCGGGTGGGTGCCCCTCGCGTGCCTGCTGCTGGTCGGTGCAGCCGCGCTGGTCCTGACCCAGGTCTCCTTCCAGGTGGGCTCCCTTGCGGCGAGCTTCCCGGCCAACGAGGCAACGGCCCCCGTCGTCGCGGTCGTGCTCGGCGCGGCCCTGCTGCACGAGCGGCTGCCCCTCTCACCCGGGCATGTCGCGGCATACCTGCTCTGTGTCGCTGTGGTGGTGGGCGGCGCGGTCCAGCTCGCGCGGGGGCTGTCGCCCGCGTGAGCGGGCCGGCTCACACCTCGTGGACCACGACGCGATCACCGTCGAGGAGCTCGTCGACACCCTCGGGCACCTCGATGAGGGCGTTTCCGGCGGCGAAGGCCGTCAGGTGCCGCGCATCGGGTGCGGTCACGGTGCCGTCGTCGTGCAGCACCCCGGTGAGGAACTGCACCTTCCCCGCTCGGGTCCGCCTGCGAGCGCCGCGGTAGGCCGCTGAGCGCGCCGGTCGCGCAAGCGCGCCGTGCCGCGCGTCGAGCGCCGGTCGAACCAGGACGTGGAAGGCCACGAAGGCACCGACCGGGGTGCCAGGCAGGCACACCACGGGGGTGGAGCCGAAGCGGCCCAGCCCCTGCGGGCCACCGGGCTGCATCGCGAGATGGACGAAGCAGAACGACTCGAGCGGCTCGCACACCTGGCGGACCACCTCGTGAGCGCCGGCGCTCACGCCGCCGGTGGTGACGACCACGTCGATCGAAGGGTCCGCGTCGAGTGCGTCGAGCAGCGCGCGCAGCCGGTCGGGCTCGTCGGTGCACGACTCGATGCGGCCGACCACACATCCCGCCGCCTCGGCGAGCGCGGCGACCATGTGTGAGTTCGACTCGTGTATGCCGCCCGGGCCGGGCTCGACGCCGGGCGCGGTGAGCTCGGCGCCCGTCGCGACGACGGCGAGCCGGGTCGGCACGTACACCTGGGCGGTGGTGCAGCCGGCCGACCGCGCGAGCGCGATCAGCGCAGGGGTGACCTCGGTGCCGGCAGGCGCGACGACGCTCCCGGCCGACACGTCCTCGCCGCGACGGCGGATGTGACGTCCCGGCTCCACCGCGCCCGCGACGACGACCTGCGCCGGCGTCGGCCCTGTCGGGGAGGCATCGGTCTGCTCGACCGGGACGACCGCCACGGTCCCCTCGGGGACGCGGGCCCCGGTCATCACCCGGCAGGCCTCACCCGGCTGGAGCGGGCGTTCCGGCGCCGAGCCGGCCGGCACGTCCCCGACCACCGGGAAAGCCCGCTGGCCCGGCTCGTCCGGGCGGACGGCATACCCGTCCATGGCGCTGGAGTCGAAGCGGGGCAGGTCGTCGGCGGCGACGAGGTCGGCGGCGACGCGCCGCGCGCGGGCTGCCCGGTCGATCGCGACCCGCTCCACGGCTGACGACCCGACCAGGGCCGCCACCGCTGCGCGGTGGTCGGCGACGGAGACGTGTGGCACGCGGCCCAGTGTGCCGCAGGACGAAGGCACGCGAGACGGCAGGATGGACCACCATGACGACTGAGGACTTCAGGCTCGACGGCCTGTTGCTCGGAGTGGCCACGGCGGCGACGCAGATCGAGGGCGGCGACGTCGCGAGCACCTGGACCGCGTGGGCGCAGCAGCCCGGCCGGATCAAGGACGGGTCGAGCCCGGTCCGGGCCACCGACCACTGGCAGCGCTGGCGTGAGGACACCGAGCTCATGGGGTCGCTGGGGGTGCGCATCTACCGGATGGGTGTCGAGTGGGCCCGGCTGGAGCCGAGACCCGGCGGCTTCGACGAGGAGGCCTTCGCGCGCTACCGCGAGGAGCTGGAGCTCCTGCACGGGCTGGGTGTCCGTCCGCTGCTGACCCTGCACCACTTCAGCGCGCCGACGTGGTTCGAGCAGCGCGGCGGGTGGCTCGCGACCGACGCGGTGGAGGTGTTCCTCCGCTTCGTCGACCGTGTCGTGTCGGCCTTCGGTGACCTGGTCACCGAGTACGTCACCGTCAACGAGCCCAACGTCTATGTCACGAGCGCCTATGTCTTCGGCGACTTCCCACCCGGCCGGCGCAGCCTTCCGCAGGCGATGCGCGTCTACGCCGCCCTCGCCGAGGCGCACATTCGCGCCTACGGCCTCATCCACGACCGCCTGCCAGGGCTCACGACGAAGGTCGGGGTCGCGCACCACCTTCGCCCGTTCCAGCCGGGCAACCCCCGCAACCCGTGGCACCGCGCGCTCACTCCCGCCATGCGTCACCTCTTCCAGGGCGCGATCACCCGGGCCATGACGACCGGGGAGTTCCGGGCACCGCTGCGCCGGCCACGCGGTATCCGGCGGGGACGGTACGCCGACTTCTTCGGCCTCAACTACTACTCACGCACGACCGTCACGCGCTTCGACGACGGCACGCCTGCCGGCGTCCCCGTCAACGACCTCGGCTGGGAGGTGTATGCCGCCGGGCTGGGCGACACGGCCACGTGGGCCTGGGAGGAGTTCGGCCTGCCTGTCTGGGTCACCGAGAACGGCACGTGCGACAACACCGACGCGTTCCGCTCGCGCTATCTGCACGAGCACCTGGCCGTCGTGTCCGGGCTGCGCGCGCGGGGTGTGCCCGTCGAGCGGTACTACCACTGGTGCTTCGTCGACAACTGGGAGTGGACCGACGGCGAGGTGCCGCGGTTCGGCCTCGTCGCGCTCGACTACGAGACGCAGGAACGCACCGTGAAGGCGTCGGGCCGTTTCTTCGCCGAGATCGCACGCGAGGGCGGCGTCACGCGCGAGATGTACGCGAAGTACGTTGCGGGACAGACGTATCCGGTGAGCAGCGCGACAGGCCACCATCGCTGATGGCGAGGATCCGGCCTCGCCTCAGCACTCGATGACGTTGACGGCGAGGCCGCCGCGGGCGGTCTCCTTGTACTTCACCTTCATGTCCCGGCCGGTCTCACGCATCGTCTTGACGACCTTGTCGAGCGACACGACGTGCGAGCCGTCGCCCCGCAGGGCCGTGCGTGCAGCGGTGACGGCCTTGACCGACGCGATGGCGTTGCGCTCGATGCAGGGGATCTGGACCAGCCCGCCGACCGGGTCGCAGGTCAGCCCGAGGTTGTGCTCCATGCCGATCTCTGCGGCGTTCTCCACCTGCTCGGGCGTCCCGCCGAGCACGGCGGCCATGGCGCCGGCGGCCATCGAGCAGGCCGACCCGACCTCGCCCTGGCAGCCGACCTCGGCCCCCGAGATCGAGGCCGTCTCCTTGTAGATCACCCCGATGGCGCCCGCCGTGAGCAGGAAGCGAACGATCCCGTCGCGGTTGGCACCCGGCACGAAGTTCACGTAGTAGTGCAGGACCGCAGGGATGATGCCGGCCGCGCCGTTCGTCGGGGCCGTCACGACGCGTCCGCCGGAGGCGTTCTCCTCGTTCACGGCGAGGGCGTAGAGCGTGATCCAGTCCATGCCGCGGAGCGGGTCGTCGCTCGGCCCCTCCACGGCCAGGCGGCGGGCCAGCTCAGGCGCGCGGCGGCGCACCTTGAGGCCCCCGGGCAGCACGCCTTCGGTCTCGCTGCCGTTGCGGACGCACTCCTTCATCACGCGCCAGATGTCGAGCAGCCCGTCACGCACCTCCTGCTCGCTGCGCCACGACAGCTCGTTCTCGAGCATGATCCGGGCGATCGACTTGCCGGTCTCGCGGCAGTGCGCAAGCAGCTCGTCGCCGGTGCGGAAGGGGTGGGCCACAGGCGTCGAGTCCTCGACGATCTTCGTCGAGCCGTCGGCGCCCTCCCCGACGACGAAACCGCCGCCGACGGAGTAGTACGTGTGCTCGGCCAGGACCTCGCCGTCCACGGCGAAGGCCGTGAACGTCATGCCGTTCGGGTGCAACGGCAGCGACTTGCGGCGGTGCATGACGAGGTCGTCGTCCTCGTTGAACGCGATCTCGTGCTCGCCGAGGACCGCGATCCGGCCCTGCTCCCGGATCTGCGCCAGACGGCCCTCGACGGCGCGGGGGTCGCAGAGCTCGGGCCGCTCGCCGGTCAGGCCGAGCAGGACCGCCTTGTCGCTGCCGTGGCCGTGCCCGGTAGCGCCCAGCGAGCCGAAGAGCTCGGCGCGCACTCGCGCGACCTGTGCGAGCTTTCCCTCGTCCCGCAGCCGTTCGGCAAACAGCACGGCAGCCCGCATGGGCCCCACGGTGTGCGAGCTCGACGGCCCGATGCCGATCGAGAAGAGGTCGAAAACGCTGAGCGCCATGGTGTCCTGACTTCGTGTCGTCGCTGACAGCGACCGCCCTGGGGTGTGGACGATCCGATCGAGCCTACGTCCCGCAGAGTCCCCGATGCACACCCCCGCGTTTCTGCTCGTTTCCTGCAGGGTTCCTGCCAATGATCGCCAAGCCCCCGCGGGGCTGATCCGGGAGGCATATCGTCGCTGATGGAGGGTCCTACAGGGGCTGCTCGGGGGCTCTGGTGCCGCGCTACGGCGCCAACTCGACTCAGAGTGGATACCAAGATGACCGAGAGTTCCTTCCAGATACCCAAGCGTGCTGTGACCCTGGTCAGTGCGGCGGCACTGGCTCTCGCAGGCATGGTCACGCTTGCCACCGGCCTGACCGCACACGCCACTCCCGGCGACCCCCACAAGGTCTGGGTGTGCAAGTTCGTCCAGAAGCCGCACCAGAACGAGGTCCTCAAGTCGGGCAAGAACCCGATCTTCGTCGACTGGGCCTCGCTGACCGGCAAGAGCTCCGCGCCGCACGTCGGCGACACGTTCTCCGACGCCCAGGACAAGTCCGTCGTCGTGCAGATCGGTGGCTCGGACCCGGGCATCGCCGCGTGTGGCGTCTCGACGCCGCCGACCTCGACGCCACCCACCACCACACCGCCGACCACGACACCACCCACCACCACACCGCCGACCACGACACCACCGACGACACCACCGACGTCGACTCCGCCGACCACCACGGTGCCACCCACGACGACACCGCCGACGACGGTGCCGCCCACGACGCCCAGTGGCGGTGGCGGTGGCGAGACGCCTGGTGCGGGAGCGCCGGCAACCGGTGGAGCCGGTGACACCAACGCGCTCAACGGCATCGTCGGAACCGGGCTGCTGCTTGCGGGCGCCGGTCTCGTCGCCGGCGACCTGACCCGTCGGCGCCGTCAGGCCGACCACGGCTGACCCGAGCGTCCCGACCGGTCGCGACATCTCGGGGGAGCGACCGGTCGGACCCGTGGGGACAATGAGTCATGCCCGGTAGGAGACCAGTTCTCGTCGCTCTCGTCGCGATCCTGCTGGTGGCGGGCCTCGGGTTCCTCGTCCTGCGACCGATCCCACCGGCGAGCGTCGCCGTAGCCTCGCCAGGCACCAGCGGCGGATCGCCGTCATCGCCGCACCCCTCGGCGCCGTCCACGACGGCTACGGGCACCCGTCCGTCGTCGACCTGCCGGGTCGGAGACCCGAAGCGCCTCGTCATCCGCGCGCTCGACGTCAATGCACCGTTCGAGCGGATCGGGCTCGACGAGAAGGCGGCGCCCGACGCCCAGGGGCGCCAGCCGCTCGGAACACCCAAGGATCGGACCAAGGCAGGCTGGTATGCCGCTGGGCCGCGTCCCGGTTCGGGCACCGGCACCGTGCTGACCAACGGACACACGTTCCGAAACGACTCGGCCATCTTCAAGGAGGACTTCGCCGCGCGGGTTGCGGTCGGACAGCGCATCGACGTACGGATGGACAACGGCTCCGTGTGCTCGTATGCCGTCTCGAGGGTGTGGCGGGATGTCCCGAAGACCGACTACCCGCACCTCGTGACGTCACAGCACCTCTATGACTTCAGCGGCCCCGAGCGCCTCTTCCTGACGACGTGCGGTGGTAGCTGGAACTCCCTGGCCCAGAACTACGACGACAACAGCCTCGTCATCGCCACCCCCGTCAACCGCACCTAGCCGGAGGCGCGGCGCCCGATCAGCCAGCCGACGAGGATGCCGACGGCCGCGGCCGCGGCGTAGCCGGCATACCGCTGGACGAGGACGGGCAGGACGGCCGAGCCGAGGTCGAGCGCGTCGTCCTCCGACTCGGTCGGGGCCGGCCGCGACGACGTCGGCGCGCGAGGCGCCGACGTCTCCGCAGCACCGAACACCGGACTCGCCTCGGGCGCAGCAGCGGTGGCTGCTCCCGCGGTCAGCTGGGTCTCGATGCAGGCGACGAAGGACTGGAGCAGCTTGTCGCTCACGTCCTGCATCACCCCGCGTCCGAACTGCGCGGGCTTGCCCGTCACCGCGAGGTCCGTGACCACGTCGGCCTTGGCGCCGTCGCCGTCGGGCGTCAGCTGGACGGTCACCGTCGCGCCCGCCGTGCCGTTGCCGCGCTTGTCCTTGCCCTTGGCCACGATCACGGCCCGGTGCGAAGCGTCGTCACGTTCGACGAACGAGCCCGAACCGGCATACAGCAGCGCGATGGGTCCGAGCTTGACCTTGACCGTGCCCGAGAAGCCGTCGTCGGTCGTCTCGGTCACGGTGGCGCCCGGGAAGCATCCGCCGACGCGTTCGAGGTCCGTGAACAGGGCCCACGCGTCGTCGACCGAGGTCGGCACCGTGAACGAGTGGGTCAGCTCCATCAGCCGCTCACGCCCCTGCCGCGGCCAGCACCGCGCGCCGGGTCAGCACCGTGGCCAGGTGCCTGCGGTAGTCCGCGTCGCCGTTGAGGTCGGACGGCGGGTTGGTGCCCTCGGCGACGGAGGCCACGGCGGCCCGCACTGCCGCGTCGGTCGCGGGCTGCCCGACCAGCGCAGCCTCGACGGCCTTGGCCCGCAGGGGAGTCGAGCCCATGTTCGTCAAGCCGACCCGTGCCTCTGCGATCGAGCCGCCCTCGCTGCGCACCGTGGCCGCGATCCCGACGATGGACCACTGGTGGCTGACCCGCACGAACTTCTCGTAGTGCGCCCCCCACCCGGTGTGCTTCGGGATCCGGATCTGCGTGAGCAGCTCGCCGTCGCCGACAGCCGTCGTGAAGAGGTCCTCGAAGAAGTCCTCCGCGGCCACCGTCCGGGTCGACCCGCCGGCTCCGGCGATGACGAGCTCCGCCTCGAGCGCGAGGGCGGGCGCCCCGACGTCTCCGGCCGGGTCGGCGTGCACGAGCGCGCCGCCCACGGTGCCGCGGTGCCGAATCTGCGGGTCCGCCACCGTCGCGACCGCCTTGGACAGCAGCGCCGCGTGGGTCGCCACGGCCTCGGAGGCCAGCACGGCGGCATACGTCGTCATCGCGCCGACCACCATGTGGTCGCCATCCTCGGAGATCCCCCGGAGCTCGGCGATGCGGCCGAGGTCGACGACGACCGATGGCGCGTTGAGGCGCATCCTCAGGATGGGCAGCAGCGACTGCCCGCCCGCGAGCACCTTGGCCTCGTCGCCGTGCTCGGCGAGTGCGGCGACGGCGTCCTGCACGGTCGTCGGCGCAACATAGTCGAACGTTGCCGGGATCACTGGGCACCTCCTTGCTCGAAGTGGGGCGCGGCATCGCGCTCGCCCTCGGTGCTGACCGGGGCTCCGGCCTGGATCGCCTTCCACACACGCTCCGGCGTGCACGGCATGGCGATGTCGCTCACCCCGAGATGCCGGACCGCGTCGACGATCGCCCCGACCACGGCGGGCGTCGCGGCGATCGTGCCTGCCTCGCCGACTCCCTTGGTGCCCAACGTGTTCGACGTAGAGGGCGATGTCGTGTGGTCGGTCACGAGGCTGATCGTGTCGGCCGCCGTCGGCAGCGTGTAGTCCACGAAGGAGCCGGTCACCAGGGTGCCCTGGTCGTCGAACTCGGCGCCCTCCCAGAGCGCCTGCGCGATGCCCTGGACGATCCCGCCGTGCTCCTGTCCCTGGACGATGAGCGGGTTGACGATGACGCCGATGTCGTCGACGGCGACGTACTTGCGCATCGTCGTCGCGCCCGTCTCGGTGTCGACCTCCATCGCGCACAGGTGGGTGCCGTGCGGGAAGGAGAACGTATTCGGGTCGAACGTCGCGTCCGCGTCGATGCTCGCCTCCACACCTTCCGGCAGGTCGTGGCAGGTCCACGTCTCGAGCATGACCTCGGGCATCGTGACACCGCGGTCGGTGCCCTTGACGCCGAAGCGTCCGGCGTTGAACTCGATGTCGTCGACGCTCGCCTCGAGCATGTGAGCCGCGATCGGCTTCGCCTTCTCGATCACCTTGTCGGCGGCACGGACGACCGCCTCGGCCCCGACCACCAGCGAGCGCGAGCCGTAGGTGTCCATGCCCTTCGGGGCGATCTGGGTGTCGCCGTGGAGGACCTCGATGTCCTCGAACGGGATCCCCAGGCGGTCGGCGGCGATCTGGCTCCACGCCGTCTCGTGCCCCTGCCCGTGCGCAGAGGCGCCCGTGATGACCTCGACCTTGCCCGTGGCGAGCATCCGGATGCTTGCGCTCTCCCAGCCGCCCGCACCGTAGCTGAGCACGCCGAGGACCCGCGACGGGGCCAGGCCGCACATCTCGGTGAACGTCGAGATGCCGATGCCGAGCTGGACCGGGTCGCCGGAGTCACGGCGCTGCTTCTGCTCGGCCCGCAGGCCGTCGTAGTCGAACAGCTCCTTCGCGCGAGCCGTGGCCGCCTCGTAGTTGCCGGAGTCGTACTGCATGCCGGCGACGCTGTCGAACGGGAACTCGTCGTGCTTGATCCAGTTCTTCTCCCGGATCTCGAGGGGGTCGACGCCGACCTCGACGGCCAGCTCGTCCATCAGCCGTTCGATGGCGTACGTCGCCTCGGGCCGGCCGGCGCCGCGGTACGCGTCCACCCAGGTCTTGTTGGTCAGGACCGTCTGGACGTTGAAGCGGTATGCCGGGAACTTGTAGATCGAGTTGTACATCCAGGCACCGAGCACCGGCACCCCGCCGCCGACGAGGGCGACATAGGCCCCCATGTCGGCAAGCAGCTCGACCTTGAGGGCCGTGACCGTGCCGTCCTTCTCCGCGGAGAGGGTCAGCTTCTGCCACTGGTCTCGACCGTGGTGGCCGGACAGGAGCGACTCGGACCTGGTCTCGGTGTACTTGACGGGCTTGCCGACCCGCCGGGCCACTGCGATGGTCGCGAACTCCTCCGGCGTCGTCTGGAGCTTGCCGCCGAAGCCGCCGCCCACGTCCGGCGCGATGATCCGCAGCTTGGACTCGGGGAAACCGGTCGTCGCCGCGACGAGGAACCGCAGGATGTGCGGGACCTGCGTCGAGGACCAGACCGCCATCTGCTCGCCGGTGGGGTCGACCACCGTCGACCGCGGCTCCATGAAGGAGGGGATGAGGCGCTGCTGGCGGTACTCGCGCTCGATGACGATGCCGTCGGTGCGAGCCTTGGCGATCGCCTCGTCGACGTCGCCTCCGGAGCCCTGCGCGGCCGAGTCGAGCTGCCAGAAGGCGGACTTGTTCGTCCCGAGATCGGGGTGCGCGAGGACCGTGTCCGCGGCCGCCTCCTTGAGGTCGAGGACGGCGGGCAGCTCCTCGTAGTCGACGTCGACGAGCTCGACGGCGTCGCGGGCCTGCGCTGCCGTGCGAGCCACGACCACCGCGACGATCTCCCCGGCGCACGCGACATGGTCGACGACGATGGGAAGGTGCGTCGGCGCCTTCTGCTCGGCGCTGATCGGCCAGGCGTTCGCGACGACGCCCTGGAAGTCCTTGACGTCCGCGCCAGTGACGACATCGACGACACCCGGTGCCGCCTTGGCCTCGGTCACGTCGATGGACCTGATGTTCGCGTGGGCGAACGGGCTGCGCACCATGGCGAGGTGCAGCATGCCGGGGAGGCTGATGTTGTCGGTCCACCGGGTGCGGCCGGTGATGAGTCGCTGGTCCTCCTTGCGGCGCCTGGCCTTGCCGACCTCGGCGGCCGGAGCGGCCGCACGGTCCTCGGTGATGGTCATGACGCCACCCCCGCAGGCGCCGGCGCCTCGGCCGCTTCGGCGTCAGGGGTCTCCTGCGCTGGTGCGGCCATGGCGTCGGCAGCGGCCCGGACCGCCTTGACGATGTTGTGGTAGCCCGTGCAGCGGCACAGGTTGCCCTCGAGCCCCTCGCGGATCTCCTGCTCGCTCGGGTCCGGGTTGTTCTTGAGCAGGTCACAGGCCTGCATGATCATGCCCGGCGTGCAGTACCCGCACTGGAGGGCGTGGTTCTCGTGGAAGGCCTGTTGCATCGGGTGAAGCCGGCCGTTGCTGGCCAGCCCCTCGATGGTGGTCACCTCGTGGCCGTCGGCCTGCACGGCGAGGACGTTGCAGGACTTCACGCTCTCCCCGTCCAGATGGACGGTGCACGCCCCGCAGTTGCTGGTGTCGCACCCGACGACGGTCCCGGTCTTGCCGAGCGTCTCGCGTAGGTAGTGGACCAGGAGAGTCCTGGGCTCGACCTCGTCGGTATAGCTGATTCCGTCGACGGTCACGGTGATACGAGTCATTGCTCTTTGTCCTCCTGCCGCGCTGCAGTTGACTTCCCCTCGCTGAGTCTTGCTCGGGCTCGACTGCCTGACAAGGGTTACGGCATACCTTGCGCGTGGTCCCTGGGCACGAGCCGTATGCCGGGGGCGCCCGTTCCCACGGCGTCCCGACTTCCGTGGTGGTCGCGGTTCCGGCAAGACTGTGGGTCATGACGTTCCACGCCGACGACTACCAGGCCCAGCGTTCCCGCTACGACTCGATGACCTACCGGCGCACCGGCCGCTCGGGGCTAGACCTGCCCGCCGTGTCGCTCGGGCTGTGGCACAACTTCGGCGACGATGTGCCGCTGGACCGGCAGCGGGCGACCCTGCGACGCGCATTCGACCTCGGTGTCACGCACTTCGACCTGGCCAACAACTACGGCCCGCCCTACGGGTCGGCCGAGCGCAACTTCGGCGCGATCTTCGCCCAGGACTTCCGGCGCTACCGCGACGAGCTGGTCCTGTCGACGAAGGCGGGCTACGACATGTGGCCGGGGCCGTACGGCCAGGGCGGCGGAAGCCGGAAGTACCTGCTGTCCTCGCTCGACCAGTCGCTCGCCCGGATGGGCGTCGACTACGTCGACATCTTCTACAGCCACCGTTTCGACGAGACGACTCCTCTCGAGGAGACGATGGGCGCGCTGGACTCCGCTGTGCGACAAGGGAAGGCGCTCTACGCGGGCATCTCGTCCTACTCCGGGACGCGCACCCGCGAGGCGATCGCGATGCTGCGTGAGATGGGCACTCCACTGCTCATCCACCAGCCGAGCTACTCGATGCTGAACCGCTGGGTCGAGGAGGACCTGCTCGACGTGCTCGGCGAGGAGGGCGTGGGGTGCATCGCCTTCTCGCCGCTTGCCCAGGGCATGCTCACGGACAAGTACCTCAAGGGCATTCCGGCGGGATCCCGTGCGGCACAAGGGAAGTCGCTGTCCCCGAAGCTCCTCGACGAGCAGACGATGAAGCACGTCCGGGCCCTGAACCGGATCGCCCGCTCGCGCGGCCAGTCGCTCGCGCAGCTCGCCCTCGCGTGGGTGCTGCGCGACGCCCGGGTCACATCGGTGCTCATCGGCGCGTCGTCCGTGGCGCAGCTCGAGGACAGCCTCGGGGCGCTGCAGAACCTCCACTTCGAGGACGACGAGCTCGACCGCATCGACAAGCACGCGGTCGAGGGCGGGATCAATCTGTGGAAGAGGTCGAGCTCTGGTTGAGCAGCATCGACCACACGTCGACCGCCTGGGTCAGGATCTGGTCGGCGAGCCGGATCGCGAGGTCCGCATCCCGCGCGGCGATGGCCTCCGCGAGGGGAGTGTGAGAGAGCAGGTCAGCGCGGTCCCCGGCCAGGACGGCATCCATCGAGTCGGGGCTGTTGTCGATGGCTTGGACGAGTGAGTTGAGGGCCAGGCGGAAGGCGAAGTTGCCGCTGGCCTCCACGACCTCGTCCCAGAACGCGCGGTCCGCATCGAGGTACTCGTTGGCCGCGTAGCCCCGCGCCGCGTCGAGGATGCGGGCGTGGGCGGCGGCCGTTCCGCGGGTGGCGGCGAGGCGGGCCGCCTCCATGCCGATGCAGCGGCGCATCTCGAGGCCGTCGCGCAGCACGAGAGGGTCGAGCTCGCCGGACCGTGCGATGTGCGCGAGGAGGTCGAGACCGGCACTGCGGCGGATGTCGAGCACCCAGGTGCCGCCTCCGTGGACGATGCGGACGAAACCGGCGATCTGGAGGCGCTGGAGCGCCTCGCGCACCGCGTGCCGGTTGACGGCGAAGGAGGCGGCGAGCTCACGCTCGGGCGGCAGCAGGTCGCCGGCGGCGAACCGGTTCGTCAGGATGGCGTCACGCAGCTCGGCGAAGACCTCGTCGGCGACCGAGCGCCGCGGCACCGGGGTGAAGCCGCCGGACGGATGGGTGTCAGGCACGAAGGACTACGTTGCCACCCGCAACCCGACTCATCAAGAGGTTGGACCACACGGGGGCTAGGGTGAGCCGATGGAGCGTGAGCGTGCCCAAGCCTGGCTCGACCGTTACGTCGCCGCCTGGCTGTCCTACGAGCCGGCCGACATCGGGGAGCTGTTCAGCCAGGACGTCGTCTACCGATACCACCCCAACGACGATCCGGTGACGGGTCGCGACGCCGTCGTCGCATCCTGGCTGGGCGAGTCCGACGCGGACGACGCCTCGACGCGGGATGCGCCTGGGACGTACGAGGCGGCATACGCCCCCGTCGCGGTCGACGGCGAGACCGTCGTGGCCACGGGCACGTCGCGGTACCGCGAGACGCCCGGAGGGCCGATCGTCCGGACCTACGACAACTGCTTCGTCATGCGCTTCGACGACGAGGGACGGTGTCGCGAGCTCACGGAGTACTACGTCCGCCGCAGGGAGGGCGAGCAGGGCCTGTGACGCCCGGGTCGCGAGCCTCCAGGCTCACGGCTCGGGATGCTCGTGGGCGGGGTGATGGTGGTGGATCGGACCCTCGAGGGACCCGAGCCGTTCGCCGCGGCCGCCCCAGCGCTGGGCGATGATCTCCGCCGCGATCGACACGGCGGTCTCTTCGGGCGTCCTGGCACCGAGGTCGAGCCCGATCGGTGAGCTCATGCGATCCAGCTCGGCATCGGTGAGACCGGCCTCCCGCAGCCGCTCCAGCCGGTCCTCGTGGGTCCGGCGCGACCCCATGGCCCCGATGTACGCGACCTCGGGCAGCCGCAGCGCGACCTCGAGCAGCGGGACGTCGAACTTCGGGTCGTGGGTCAGCACGGCGATGACCGTGCGCGCGTCGACGCGGCCCTCGTCGACCTCGTGCTGGAGGTAGTCGTGCGGCCACTTGACGACGACCTCGTCGGCGCCGGGGAAGCGTGACTTCGTCGCGAAGACCGGACGCGCGTCGCACACCGTGACGTGGTACCCGAGGAACGAGCCGACCCGAGCGACGCCGGCCGCGAAGTCGATCGCGCCGAACACCAGCATCCGCGGCTTGGGGGCATGGGACGCGACGAACACGCGCATGCCCTCGCCGCGTCGCTCACCGTCGGGGCCATAGGTGAGTATGCCGGTGCTGCCCTGGGCCAGCATTCCGCGGGCGTCGTCGCGCACCGCATCGTCGACGCGTCCGCTGCCGAGCGAGGCCTCGGGGGTCGCGCTGACGTCGTCGTCGTCCTCGGGACGGACGACGAGGCGGCGCCCCAGCCACGTCGGCTCCGGGTGCTCGATGACGGTGGCGACCGCGACGGGCCGCCCGCCCTCGATGTCGGCGGCGACGTCGCCGAGCTCGGGGAAGGTCTCCCGTGAGACCTTCTCGACGAACACGTCGAGGATGCCCCCGCACGTCAGCCCGACGGCATACGCGTCGTCGTCGCTGACGCCGTAGCGCTGCAGCACCGGCCTACCGCTGTCGACGACCTCCTGGCCCAGCTCGTAGACGGCGCCCTCGACGCAGCCGCCCGAGACGGACCCGACGGCCTCGCCGCCGGGGCCGACGAGCATCGAGGCACCTGGCTGCCGCGGCGCCGAGCGCCACGTGCCGACCACGGTCCCGACGCCGACGGTCTCGCCGGCCGACCACCACTGCATCAGCTCGGTCAGCACCTCACGCACGGGCTACCACCTCGATCAGCTCCTCGAACGCCGCGATCGAATGACCTGCGACGAAGTCGTCGATGTAAGGCAGGGCCGCGACGATGCCCTGCTGGACCGGCTCGTACCCGACCTTCCCGCGATGCGGGTTGGCCCAGACGACCCGGTGCGCGAGCGCCGCGAGACGTCGCATCTGCTCACCGAGCACCTCCGGTCCCTCACGCTCCCAGCCGTCTGAGAAGACAACAACGACCGCACCGCGCGCCATGCCCCGTCGCCCCCAGCGGTCCAGGAAGGCGCCGATGACCTCGCCCAGCCGGGTTCCCCCGGACCAGTCGGGCACGACCTTGCCGGCGGCGGCGAGCGCTCGGTCCGGGTCGCGCTCGTCCAGGGCCTTCGTCACGTGCGTCAGGCGTGTGCCCATCGTGAACACCTCGACCTGCGGCGCCGCCCGCACGAAGGTGTGGGCCAGGCGCAGGAGGCTGTCGGCATACGGGCTCATGGACCCGGACACGTCGATGAGCAGGACGACCCGCCGCGCTCGAACTCCCTTGCGACGGTGATGGATCCGTCCGGGCTCGCCCATGCGGCGCAGGTGCTCCCGCAGCGTCGCGGTGCCGTCGACCGGGCCGGTCGACGACCGCACGTGCCGGCGCGCCCGGCGCACCGGCGAGCGGGGCTGCAAGGTTGCGAACATCCGCGCCGCCCGCGCCCGCTCGGTCGCGCTCAGGCTTGCGACGTCGCGGTGCCGCAGCACCTCCTGGGTGCTCGCCTGGACCTGGAGCCGTTCGGCGTCGTCGTCGCCCCCGGCCTCGCCCTCGCCGCTGTCGAGAGGAGCCTGCACGACGGGCGGTCGGAAGATGTCGACGCGCTGGCCCGGCTTGATGTCCTCATCACCGAACCAGCGCTCGAACACCTCGTCGTAGATCGGGAAGTCCGCGGGTACCGAGGTGAGCGTCGCCCGCCCGGCCCAGTAGACGTGCCCCCGCTCACCGATCCCCACGGTTGCGGCGGCCGACACGAAGGTTCGTTCGCGGTCCGCCGTGACGCGCAGGCCGGCCGCACGCAGGGCGCGGGCGAACCCGAGCAGCAGGCCGACCTCCTGGTCGCCTCGCTCGGGGCCGGCCCACCCGTCGTCCATGGAGCCTTCCCTCACGCGGTGAGGAGCTTGTCGAGCGACGCGCGGATCCGCTCGGAGTCCTCGCGGTACTTCAGCGCGGCGCCCAGGGTCGCGGCTGCGACCTCCGGGTCGAGACGCGTCGCACCGACCGTCTCGAGCGCGCGCGCCCAGTCGAGCGTCTCGGCCACGCCTGGGGGCTTGATGAGGTCGCCGGACGTGCGGAGCAGCTGCACGAGCCGGACGACCTGCTCGGCGAGCGCGTCCGGCACCTCGGGCAGGCGGGTGCGCACGATCTCGAGCTCGCGGGCCAGGCTCGGGTGGTCGATCCAGTGGTAGAGACAACGCCGCTTGAGCGCGTCGTGCAGCTCGCGCGTGCGGTTGGAGGTGAGCACGACGAGGGGTGGCGTCGGGGCGCTGACCGTGCCGAGCTCGGGGATCGTCACCTGCCACGTCGAGAGCACCTCGAGCAGGAACGCCTCGAACTCGTCGTCGGCCCGGTCGATCTCGTCGATGAGCAGCACGCACGGCGCCGAGCGCAGCGCCTCGAGCACGGGTCTCGCGAGCAGGAACCGCTCGTCGAACAGCTCGGCCTCGAGCTCGGTCGCGTCACGGCGCTCGTCCTTCGCCAGTGCTTCCACGGCGCGCAGGTGCAGGATCTGGCGGGGAAAGTCCCAGTCGTAGAGGGCCTGGGTGGCGTCGATGCCCTCGTAGCACTGGAGCCGGATCAGGCGCAGGTCGAGGGCCTGCGCGAGCGCTTCGGCCAGGGCGGTCTTGCCGGTCCCCGGCTCGCCCTCCAGCAGCAGCGGGCGGTCGAGGCGGGATGCGAGGAACGTGACGGTCGCGAGCGCGTCGTCGGTCAGGTACCCGGTGCCACCGAGGGCTGCGCTGACGTCACCGGGGCTCGCGAACACGTGGTCCATGCCCCGAGCATTACCGAGAATCGGCGCCGGTGGAAGCGCCGGCCGCCCGGTCCAGGTCGGCGGGGGTGTCGGCGTCGCGGCCGGTGGCGAGGTCGCCGCACTCGACGAGGTCGTGGCCGTGGGTCCGGAAGTAGTCGCGGGCGCCGCGGTCGCCGGCCGCCGACTCGCTGACGCCCACCCAGTGGTCGCGGCCGATCTGGGCCGGGTGCCCCGGCACGCCGTCGTATGCCGCCCGGACCAGGCTCGCCCGCAGCGGACCCCGCGACCCGGCCAGGACCCGGGCGACGACCTCGGAGGTGACGTCCGGCAGGTCGACGAGGGTGACGAGGACGGCGTCGACCGCTCCCTCTCCCTCGTGGGTCGTCCTGGCCAGGGCGCTGAGGGCGGCCCGCAGGGAGGCGCCCATGCCCTCGTCCCAGTCGGGGCACGGCACGACGTCGACGTCCCGGCCGAGATGGCCCACGACCGCCGCGACCTCGTCGCCCGCCGCGCCGACGACGACGGTCACTCCGGTGCAGCCGCCGTGGTGCAGCACCGTCACGGCGCGCTCCACGAACGTCGCGGACTCCGCACTCGGCCGGACCAGCGCCTTCGGACCGCCCATGCGACGGCCCGCCCCGGCGGCCAGCACCAGCCCGCGCACGTGCGGGGCTCGCGGACGAGGGATCTCGCTCATCCCCCGGACGCTACCCGGTTCGAGGTATTCGGATGGAGGTGAAAGGTCGCCGGATACCGCGAGAGATCACCTCGACCGGAATACCTCGAACCGGGGCACGCAGTCAGCGGACGCGGGCGAGGTCGAGGGGCCAGACCGGGTTGCCAGGCAGCTCGTGGACCCGCTCGACGCTCGCGGAGTGCGAGTAGGGCTGGATGAGCGGCACGAACGGGCTCCGCTGGTTCATCGCGATCTGCCAGGCGGCATACGCCGAAGCCCGGTCGTCACCGAGCGAGGCGCTCGCGGCGGCCGTGAGGTCGTCGATGTCGGGGTCGGCACCCAGCGCCCAGCCGGCCCTGGCGCCGACGAGCTCGCTCGGTGCAAAGGCGAGGTAGTTCTCCGGGTCGGGGTAGTCGGGGCTCCAGCTCCAGATGCTGAACGCGCTGCGGCCGGCGCGATAGTCGCCCAGCGCCTGGGCGGCGGGCTTGGGCGCGAGGGTCACCGTGATCCCGACCTCGGCGAGCTGCTTCTTGACGAGGGTGGCGAGGGTGGCCGGCGGGATGCCCTCGATCGGCAGATCTGCGGCATACGACAGCGGGATCGGCTGGCCGTGGTACCCGGACCGCTTCAGAGCCGCCTTGGCGGCAGGCACGTCGCGCTCGGGAACCAGCGGCAGCTCGGTCGTGCCGACCGTCGGTGGGGCAGGCGTTCCCGTGGCGGTGCCGCTCGTGCCGCTCGTGCCGGTGGACGCATCGGGAGCGGGGGTCCCCGTCGTCGCGCCGGAGTCGGCCGCGGTCGCGGGTGGTGGCGACGTGGGCACGACGCCGTTCTCGAGGGCTCCGACGATCCCGGCCGGGATCAGCCCTGCGGCCGGGGTCGCGTCGCCCGACGCCCGAGCCAGAGCCTCGCGGTCGATCCCGAGACGCACTGCCTCGTCGAAGTCGCGGTTGGGCGTCCACTGGTTGACGGCCTTGTTGCGGTTGAGCATGAGGAAGGCGAGCGTCGAGGACCGCATCGTCGTCACGGTGACGGGCGTCGTCTGCGGCCGGCTGCCGATGGAGGCGGCCTGCATCGGCGACAGGTCGAGTGCCACATCGGCGGTACCTGTGGTGACGTCGGCCAGCTGCTGCTGGGGGGTGGCGTCTCGCACCACGACGCGGGGGAAGGCCGGCGCGTCGCCCGACCAGTTCGGGTTGGCCTCGAGGGTCAGCTCGCCGCGGGCCGAGACTCCCGAGAGGACGTAGGGCCCCGAGCCGGCGGAGTGCGTCGCGAAGTACGTGCCGGACGTGTCGCCCGGGCCGATCGCGCCGCCGTTGGCCTTGACCGTCGCCGAGTTGAGGATGCCGTATGCCGGGTTGGCCAGGATGGCCGGGAGGGCGAAGTTGGCGCCGGGCGAGGCGATCGTGAAGGTCCGGTCGTCGACCTTGGTGACGTTGACGGTGCCCAGGATCGACGCGGCGTTGCCCCCGCGGCCCTTGGAGCGCTCGAGCGTGAAGATGACGTCGTCGGAGGTGATCGGCGTGCCGTCGGCGAAGACGAGACCCTTGCGCAGGCGCATGGTCAGCCACTTGCCCTCGGGGGACAGGGTGTACTCGGCGAGGCCCGGCACGACCTTCGTCGGGTCGGAGGGGTCGAGCGTCGTCAGGGTCTCGTACAGCGCCTTCGACAGCATCGCGCCGCTGCGGTTGAAGGTGCGGCTCGGGTCGAGCGAGGTGTGGTCGAAGACGGTCTCGACGACGAGCGGGCTCGGGGCGGGCTTGAGCGGGGTGCTCACGCCGGCGGCGGTCTCCGAGCCGACCGGAGCCGACCCGTCAGGGGTCGTGCAGCCCGCGGCGACGAGGGCGAGCATGCCGACGGCAGCCACGACCACAGGGCGGGCGACACGTCGGCGCATTTGAGGATCCTTCGGGCGGGGGCGGCAGGAGTCGCCGCCGCTGCCGCGGCTCACCCCAACCTGGCGAAGTCTATCCGGACCCACTGGCGGTGGCGCCCGCCGTCGTGGCTGACGGACCGAGCACGAGATACGCCTGGGCGACGAGCACGACGCCGATGGCGACCCACTTGCCAGGCGGCAGCGCCACGCCGTACCGCCATGTGTCGATGAGGACGAGCCCCACCTGGAGCATGACCACCCAGCCCATCGTGACGAGCGACAGCTCGGCGTACTTCAGCGACGACGCGTACACCCAGAACAGGACCAGGAAGGTCCCGGCCCCGAGGACGAGCGCGCGGATGCCGCCGTGCGTGGCCCACTCCTTGGCCAGGAGCGCGCCGACCAGGTCGAGCCCGGCGAGGCACACCATCGCGATCGTGGCGACGACCGGCACGGGCCAGGCATCCGGTGCCTTCAGGAGTGGGATGTCGCCGACGCTCATGCTGGGGTCCTTGCCGGAGGTTCGGTGCCACGCTTGCGCGCGCCTGTCCCAGTCAGAGCCCCGCGCGAGCCCCTCTGATACGACCCGCCTACTCCTGGCCGCGGGCGAACCACGCGGCGAGGTCGGGGGCGAGCGGTGGCACGTCAACCGCGTCTCCGCCGGAGCGCAGCGAGGTCGTCGCGGCGAAGGCGGCCGCCACCGCCTCGCGGGCCGCGACGGGCGAGGTCATGGTCGGGCCGCCGTCGCGGACGAACCGGACGAACTCGGCGATGAGCAGCGGGTCGGCCCCGCCGTGCCCGGAGGTGTCCGCGGGCGGGACCTGCACGACCTCGTCGGCGTCCTCACGGTAGGCGTCGGTGCGAGTCGTCCAGACCTTGATGACCGCCCCCGGGCCGTCGCCGAAGTTCTCGAGCCGGCCCCGGGTGCCGATCACGGTGTAGTTGCGCCAGTAGTCCGGTGTGAAGTGGCACTGCTGGTACGACGCGAGAACGCCCCCGTCGAGCACGAGGTTGGCCATCGAGATGTCCTCGACGTCGACGACCGGGTGCAGGTCGCGCTGCTCGGTGGGCGGCCAGGCGTCCAGCGAGTACCAGTCGGCCATCCGTCGGTCAGAGTTGTCGCGGCGCTCGGTGATGTCGCCGTAGACGGCGAGTGCGCCGACGGCGCTGACGCGCCGGGTGTAGGCGCCGGCGAGCCAGTGGATGACGTCGATGTCGTGCGCGCCCTTCTGCAGCAGCAGGCCGGTCGTCATCGACCGGTCCGCGTGCCAGTCCTTGAAGTAGAAGTCGCCGCCGGCCGAGACGAAGTGCCGGCACCAGATCGCCTTGACCTCGCCGATCGTTCCCGCCTCGACGATGTCCCGCATCGCCCGCACGACCGGCATGTGCCGCATGTTGTGCCCGACGTAGAGGCGGGTCCCCGTGCGGTGTGCTGCGGCGAGGATGCGGTCGGCGTCGTCGACCGTCGTCGCCATCGGCTTCTCCACGAAGGTAGGTATGCCGGCCGAGAGAGTGGCCATCGCGTGCTCGGCGTGCACGTGGTCGGGGGTGAGGACGAGCACGGCGTCGAGCCGGCACGTGCCGTCGGCCGAGTCGCGCAGCATCGCCGCCAGGTCAGGGGTGATGCGCGCATCGGGCAGCGCGGCCGCAGCGTCACGACGTCCGCGCTCGGAGGTGTCGCAGACGGCCACGACACGCGAGCCCTCGCCGGGCTGGTGAGCCCACCGGGCGAGGCTGGCGCGCAGGCCGAAGCCGATGATCCCGATCCGGACGTCGTCTTCGGAGGTCATGAGCCACAGTCGACCACACCGGCATACGGTGTGCGCATGTCGCTCGCCCCAGCTGAGACTGCCGTCGGCCGCGCGCCGGTCGCCCTCGGCGCTCTCGCCCTCGTCACCATCGTGCACCTGGCGACCCAGCTGGGTGACGCCACGGGTCCCCTCGCTGACGTCACCCAGGACCTGCTCATGCCGCTGCTGGCCCTTGCCCTCGCGCTCGCGGTGCCCGCGCCGCGCGGGCGACTGGTCAACGGAACGCTCGTGGCGCTGGGCTTCTCGTTCCTCGGCGACGCGGCCCCCGACCTCGCCCCGGACGACTCCACGTTCCTCGTCATGGTGGGCTTCTTCCTGGTGGCCCAGGTCGCCTACGTCGTGACCTTCTGGCCGCTGCGCCGGGAGAGCGTGGCCGGGCGCTCGTGGCTCTACGTCGTCCCGTATGCCGTCGCGTTCGTCGCGCTCGTGGCCGCCTGCCGGGCGGGAGCGGGGTCGCTGTTCGCGCCGGTCGTCGTCTACGGTCTCGCGCTGACCTCGATGGCCGTCCTGTCGACCGGCGTCTCGACCCTGGCGGGCGTCGGGGGCGCGGTCTTCATGGCGTCCGACGCCCTTATCGCGCTCGGCGAGTTCACCAGCCTCGACCTGCCGCAGCACGACTTCTGGGTGATGCTCACCTACGTCGTCGGCCAGACCCTCATCGTGCTCGGCGTCATGAGGCGGCGAACTCGCGAACGAACCCTCTGAGCATGCCGTGGGCGGCCGACACGTCGGCCGTCATCGCCTGCTCGATGAGAGCGTCCTTCTCCTCCGGGCGGAAGTAGCCCAGGTGGGCGTAGGCATGGATCCGGTTGACGAACGTCTCGATCTCCAGCTCGGGATGGAACTGCGTCACGTAGCCGGTCCCACCGAGCCGGTAGGCCTGGACCGGACACGCCTCGCTCGTGGCCAGGACGACGGCGCCCGGCGGGGGCTCGCTGCACGCCTCCTTGTGACCGACGAACGCCGTGAACTCCTGTGGCAGCGATCCCGTCACCCGGTCGGCTCGCCCGGCGTCGGTGAGGCACACCGTCGTCGTCCCGACCGGCTCGCCGAACTGCCTGTCCACGACGCCGCCCAGCGCGAGGCTCGTTGCTCCGATGCCGTAGCAGAGCCCGAGATAGGGCACGTCCTGCTCGACGAGCTCGCGGATGAAGACGGTCAGCTCGTCTTCGACTCGACGTTGTTCCGGCGACTTCGACTCCTGCGGGTCGGTCACGGTGAACGGGCTGCCCCCGAGCACCACGCCGGCGTAGGCCCGCGCGTCGAGCGGGGTGAACGGTCCCTGCTCGATGCGCAGGTGCACGACCTCGGACGCGTCCAGCCCGGTGATCCGCAGGAAGCCATCTCGCTCCTGCTCCGCCAGGTGGTCGTCGGCGCGCGAGGTCAGCAGCAGGAACGGCAGCCGCGTCGTCACCGGGCCTCCCCGAGGATGGCGAGCAGGAGCGCCTGCGTAAGAGCAGTCCGCTGGAGCTCCTCGGGGTGCACCGACTCGTTCGGCGCGTGGATGCGGCAGTCCGGCTCCTCGACTCCGATGAGAAGCAGCTCGGCGTCCGGGTGCAGCTGGGTGAGGGTGTTGGTCAGAGCGATCGAGCCGCCCTGGCCGGTCGTCACCATGGGCCGGCCGTATGCCGTGTGCATCGCCTGTGCCAGGGCGGCGTAGGCGGGCCCGTCCGTGCGCGCCCGGAACGGCTGGCTCGACGAGACCGGGTGCACCTCGACCTGCGCTCCCCACGGGGTGTGCGCGCGCAGGTGCTCGGCGAGGGCGTGCTGCGCGTGGACGGCGTCCATCCCCGCGGGGACCCGGAGTGCCACCAGGGCGCGGGCAGTCGGCTGGATCGCGGCCGTCGCGCCCGACACCGACGGTGCGTCGATGGCCACGACCGTCGCGTTGGCTCGCGCCCACAGCATCTCGGCGACCCCGCCATGCGCGCCCGTGAGGACCTCGACCCCGTCGAGCACGCGGGCGTCGGCACGGAAGTCGTCCGCGGCATACGGGTTGCCGTCCCAGAGGGCGGTGTTGTCGAGCCCGTCGATGACCGTGTCGCCACGCTCGTCGCGGAGCGAGGCGAGCGTGGCCACGAGCGCCGCGAGCGCGTCGGGTGCTGCACCCCCGAACATGCCGGAGTGGGCCGGGCCTTCCATGGTGCGCACCGTCACGGTGACGCTGCCGGTGCCCCGCAGCGTCGTCGTCACTGTCGGCACCCCGAGCGCCACGTTGCCGGTGTCGGCCACGACCATGACGTCGGCGGCCACGAGGTCGGGCCGGTCGGGCATGAGGTGCTCGATGCCCGGGCTCGACTGCTCCTCGGACCCCTCGCAGACCAGCAGGATGCCGCACGGCCAGCCGCCCAGGACGGCCTTCGCGGCGCGCAGTGCCACGAGCGTCGCCACGAGGTTGCCCTTGCAGTCGGCCGAGCCGCGCCCGAACCACCGGCCGTCGCGCTCGGTGAGGACCCACGGGTCGGACGTCCACGCAGCGGGGTCTCCGGCGGGCTGGACGTCGTAATGGGAGTAGAGCAGAACCGTCGGCGCCCCCGGCGGACCCTCGGCCCGGCCGTGCACCAGCAGAGCCCCGTTCGGCGCCGGGACCAGGTCGACGGCCAGACCCAGCTCCCGCACGAGGTCGGCGACGTGCTCCGCGGCGGCCCGGCACTCGCTCTCGGCCTCGACCGCGGGGTCGGCGACGGAGCGATGCGCGACCAGAGCTGCGAGGTCGACCAGGGCACGCGGCATACCCTCGTCCACCCCGGAGCGGAGCGCCGCGACGAGGTCGACCGGTAGCGGGGTCGCGGGGGCCGGCTCGGGGACAGGTGGGACGTCCATCACGGCAGCAGGTCGTCGAGGTAGGTCGGCAGCATCGCCCACCAGGTCGGCCAGTCGTGGCTGTAGGCGGGCCCCCAGTCGTCGACACGGTTGGGAATTCCCTTGGCGCCCAAGATATTCGCCGCCGCCCAGGACTCGCCCACGTCCTCCCACTGCCCGCTGCCAGACGCGAGGATGATCATCCGGCGCCGGAGCAGGTCGAGGTCCGGACCGTGGAGGTCGGGCAGGAAGTGCAAGGGCGAGCTGAAGTACATGTCGTCGGTGAACCGGCCGCCGATGAACTTCTCGATCGCATACGTGCCGCTCATGCAGATGGCCGCATCGACCAGGCTCGGGTAGCGGCACGCGATGGCCAGCGAGTTGAACGCACCGATCGAGGCGCCCGCGACGACGACCGGCAGATGACCCCCCACGTCCGAATGGATGGCCGGGATGACCTCCTGCGCGACCGCGTCGTGGAAGGCGTTGAACAACGCCATGCGGTACTCCGTGGACCCGACGTTCTCGGCCATCGCCTTGCCCGCGACGCTGTCGCACGAGTAGACCTTGGCCCGGCCGGCGTCGATGAGCGGCATGAGGTGGCGGATGAGCTTGTGCCGCTCGACCTCCTCCGCGTCGCCCCCGGCGGTGGGGAAGAGCAGGACGGGCATCCCGTAGGTGCCCCACCGGGCCACGGTGATGTCCTGCCCGAGTCGGTCGGAGTACCAGCGGTCGGTCACCTTCATGGGTCCCTGCCTCCTTGCGCGCACATCATTCGTAGACGAACTTCTGTGGTCCGGGGAAGAGCCAGGAGAGGCCGTCGCCGAGCCGGTCTCGCCAGTTCTCCCAGTTGTGTCCGTCTCGGGCCTCGGTGTAGCGCACCCGCATCCCGGACTGCCGGAAGACGGGCACCATCGACCGGTTCGGCGTGATGAGTGGCTCGTACACCCCGCACGTCATGTAGATCTGGTCGACGACCTGGGTCGGCTTCTCACGGTAGCGGTTGACGAACTTCACGACCGGGTCGAAGGCGGGACCGCCGCCATGGTCGAAGCCGATGTCCGTGAACACGAGCGAGGCCGACTGGAGCATGAGCGAGCCGAACAGGCCCGGATAGCGCACCGCCGTCGACAAGGACGCGATGCCGCCGAAGGACGAGCCCATCAGACAGCGCGCCTCGGGGGTGTCTATGACCGGCAGCCGCTCCGTCACGAGCGGCACGAGCTCCCGCGCGACGAACCGGGCGTGCGGCGCGTAGTTGGGGTACTCCTTGAGCCGGTCGCGCGGCGGCACGAAGACGGCGATGAGCGGGTCGACGTCGAGGCGGTGGATGAGGTTGTCGAGCACCGTCTTCATCGCGGCGAACTCGAGGTAGTCGGTGCCGTCGTGGACGATGAGGAGCGGGTACCGCTGGGCGCGGTTGAACCGGGCGGGCAGGTAGATCTGCACCTGCTGGTCCCGGCGCAGCGCCCGGCTGCGGACCTGCTGCTCGACCAGCGTGCCCGGCCGCGCCTCGGGGTCGTACATCGTCCATTCCGGCACGCGGTAGCCGATCGCCGCACACACCGACGACGAGCCCAGTGGGCTGTGCGCGAGCCGGGGGTTGAGCGGGTCGTTGAACCGCTCGTAGTGCTCCCCCTTGCGGATCTCGATCTGGTACTCCACCCGCGAGCCCTCGGGCAGCACCGTCGTCACGGCCCACAGGTCCGAGTCGCCGAGCCGGCGCATCGGGAGCGGGTCGGGCAGGCCCACGACGCGGTGCCGGACCCAGACCTCGTCGACATCGCCGCGGTAGAGGAACGTGGCGCGTTCACCCTCGATGACCGGGCAGCCGAACCGCGCGATGAACCGGTCGATCGTCGGTCCGTCGACGGGCAGCCGCTCGCGCAGCCGGTTGATGGCGAGGCGCTCGGGCGGGCTCACGGCGCACCCACCACGCTCACCCGTCCGTCGGGGTCGACGACCCGCGCGCCCGCGGGCAGGCCCGTCGCACCGTCGTCGAACCGCACGACCGCGCCGTCGTCGAGCAGGGTCAACCGGTGGTCGGGGAAGCGTCGTGCGAGCACCGACATCCGCTCCTGGTCCTCCAGCTGGAGGCGACGTCTCGCGTGGGGCAGCGCGATGATCCCCTGCAGGCGGCCCGTGCCGGTGTCGTGGACCTCGGCCGCGGTCACCCCGTGCGGGGTGAAGTCGTGGAACAGGACGACCTGGTCGGTGAGCGCCATCGCTCCCGCCGACCACGCCACGACGGGTAGCTCGGGCGGGATCGTCACGTCGAACACGCGCATCGCCCGCAGCAGCGTGCGCACGTTCCCGCCGGCGACGACCACACCGACACAGTCGCTGAGGATGGCCGCGATCTCACCCATGTGCCAGCCGATCGTGCCGCTCTCGACGCGGGGTGCCGTGGCACCCACCGCGCCGTACAGCTCGGCGAGCTCCGCGGCATACCACCGGTCGACCTCACGCACCGCCTCGATGGCGTCGAGCTCCGCGACCGGCCCGAGGCCGTGGATGGACGTGCGGTGATGGACCGCGTGGACGGCATCGATGGCGCTCTGCAGGCGTATGCCGTAGAACGCGCGCAGCTCATCCTGCCGGTCCCGGAAGGCGATCGCGGCAGCCGCGAAATGGTCGTCCTTGGCCAGCACGTCCATCATCCGGTGGTGGAGGCGGAGGTTCACCCCGCGCCCGTCGAGATGGCCGTTCAGCTCGCCGTCGTCGGCCTCGCGCTCCTCCCAGCCTGCGTTGATCATCGCGATCCGTCCGTCCAGCTCGAGCGAGCGGACCGTGGAGCCGACCGTCGTCGTGAACCGTTGCGGCCCAAGCAGAGTCGTCGTCATCCGGTCAGGAGGCGTACACGTGGATCGTGCGGCCGACGTCGTCGAGCATCGCGCGGGCGGTGTCGTAGTCCGGGTGGCGCAGGCGCACCCACGCGTTGGCCATGTAGCCCGCCTCGACCGCCTGTGTGCCGTGGCCCTCGGGCGGGAAGTGGCCGTCGATGATCCACTCCCCGTAGCGGCGCTGGATCTCGTCGATGCCGCTGTAGCCCTGGATCCGGCCGTCACGGTCGGGACGCAGCGCGACGATGCCCGCGGCATACGTCCGCTTCATCGGCTGCTCCGGCGCGCGGTGGGTGATGACGTGGGCCCACTCGCGGTAGACGTCGACCTCGTTCGCGGCGGAGTACAGGTCCCACGCTCCGACACCTGGCGGGCGGCAGCCGATCTCGCTGAACTTCAGGCCCTTCGGGCCGTAGAACCACTCCATGTGGGTCGCCGACGTCTCGATGCCGAGGGCGTCGATGACGCGGCGGCCCAGCTCGCGCACCTGGCCGTAGAAGTCGTTGCCGTCGAGGCGGTTCGTCGTGACGAACTGCGGCGAGATCCACCGGTGCCGCATCGCCTCGAGGACGTTGGGGTAGTAGTGCGTGGCCCAGTCGTGCACGACACGCCCATCGAGCGTGATGGTGTCGTAGAAGCCCTCGTGGCCCTCGACGAACTCCTCGATCGCGATCGACGTCGCGCCCTCGGCGCCGAAGGCGGCCAGCGCGCGGCTCAGGTCCTCGTCGCTGTCGACCCGCACGGTCCCCTGGGCCCCGGCACCGCTGCGGGGCTTGAGGATCAGCGGGTAGCCGACCTGCCTCGCGAAGTCCCTCGCCTGCGCGGCCGTGTCGACCGCAGCACTCGCCGCCGTCGGCACGCCGGCCTGGCGCAACGCCTCCTTCATCGACGGCTTGTCGCGGCACAGCCACGTCGTGCGCACGCTGGTGCCCGGGATGCCGGTCGCCTCCCGGACGTAGGCCGCAGGCATCGTGTGCGCCTCCACGGTGGCCTCGAGCGCGTCGACCCACACGCGGTCCTGGAAGTGACGCACACCCTCGACCATCTGGCCGACGTCGGTGACGGACCCGACGCGGTAGTAGCCCCGCAGCGCACCGAGGATGTCGTCGCCGAGATGGGCCTCGTCGGACTCACCGATCCCGTAGACGTTCGCGCCGACCGAGGCGAGGGCGTGCACGAAGCGACGCTGGTTCGCGGGGAACGACGGCTCCACGAAGATGATGTTCACGGATCGACGCTATCGGTCCGCAGGGTGAGGCGCCACGAACGGCGAGCCGTGTGGCGAAAGCGCCCACATGGTCGGTCACGGGTCCAGACTGGCCTCCTCGGATCCGTGCACCACGACCGCCACGGAGGCACCATGTCGTCCCCTGAGTCATACCCCTCCTCGCCCAGCACGCCGTCGGACGAGGACGTCCTCGCCTCGACCCTCGGCCGCGCGGCGATCATCACCGGTGTCGTGTCGATCGTCATCGGCGTCATCGCGCTCGTCTGGCCGAAGGCCACCCTGCTCGTCGTCGCGATCCTCTTCGCGATCGAGCTGATCGTCCTCGGCATCCTGCGGCTCACGTCGCTGGGCGCGCTGCCGCCACAGCCCGGCTGGCTCAAGCCGCTGACGATCGCGCTCGGCGTGATCACTCTCATCGCCGGCATCGTCTGCCTGTTCCGGCCGAACGCCTCGCTCGTGATCATCGCGATCCTGCTTGCCGTCGGGTGGATCGCCGAGGGCATCAGCTCGTTCGTGGCGGGCTTCTCGTCCGGGATGTCGGGCGGGATGCGGACCTACCTGATCATCGTCGGCATCGTGCTGCTCGTCGGCGGTCTGCTCGTCGCCATCTTCCCCGGGTCCACGCTCGTGTTCCTGACGCGCTTCTCCGGGATCCTGTTCATCCTCGTCGGGCTCGTCCTCGTCGTGGCGGCGATGCTCGCGCGCCGCGAGCTGCGCAAGCTCGCCGACACCCCCTGACGCTCCGACCCGGTATGCCGTGCGCTTGGTGTCAGGCGCCGGCGGCAGATCCGCACGGGGTGACGCCGAGCGCACGGCACGGCCGGGTCGTCAGGATGCGGTGCCGGCCTGCTCCTGCTCCGCCTGGTAGGCCGCGAGGTCTTCCTCCTCGAAGACGCGGCGGACCTCGACGGACACCTCGCTGAACATGTCCGCGAAGCGCTTGGCGAGGTCCAGCGCCTGGTCCTTGTTCTCCACGTTGATGAGCGCGAACCCGCCGATGACCTCACGGGCCTCGCTGAACGGCCCGTCGGTGACGGACAGCCCGCCACCCGCCTTGCGGACGATGGCTCCCTCGTCGCTCTTGTGCACGCCCTCGGCCGCGAGCAGGACCCCGGACGAGGCGACCTCTCCCATGAACGCGCCCATCTGCTCGATGAACTCGGGGCTCGGGTTCCAGGCCTCGGGCAGGGACTCGTCGAGCTTGTGGATCAGCAGGTAACGCATGTGTGGCTCCTTCGGGTCGTGGCCGGGTCGGTCCCAGCCTTCACCACCACGTCGAGCCGCGGGAGCCCGGCTCGACAGTGGGTTCGGTTCGATCTTCGAAAGACGGGCAGACGCGGCACGGCACCGCCCACTCGGGGGTGGGCGGTGCCGGGCGAGCGGACGGACTCAGGCCATCGCGGGGGAGCCGGCCTCGACTGCCTTGGGGTCGGTGCCGAACCGGTTGTCACCGGTCGTGCCGGCGGTCGCGAGGAACACGATGAGGACGATCCCGCCGACGAACGGAACGAGGGCGATGAGCCACCACCACGCGCTGCGGTCGGTGTCGTGAAGCCGGCGGAACGTGACCGCGAGGCCCGGGACGAAGACCGCGACGGCATACGCCCAGTAGAGAACGGTGAAGAGCGAGCCGATCGCGCCGCCGTTGAAGGCTGCGCCGATGCCGTAGATGACGGCCGCGATGATGACGTTGATCAGCGTGAACATCCAGTACTCGGTGCGGCGCGCACGACCGGTGAAGGTCGCGTAGCTCTTGAGCACCTTGAGGTACCAGTCCATGTGATGACTCCGTGTGTTAGGTAGTGCGCGTGGTCCGCGCCGCGCGGAATCTATTGCTCGCGGAGCCCTGATGTCCTCGGTTCGAGGCCACAATTCAGACACGATGCGCCCGGCCGGTGGTGACCGGAAACACTGCTCGCTCATCTACTACGCATCGTAGTATTTAGGAGACGAGCACATGAGCCTCGGCCACCGAGGCCGTCTTCAGGAGCCGCACGTGTCCGGAACGCAGCGTGACCTCACCCCGCCGGCCCCGCTCGGGCAGGGCCGGCTGCGCTCCGGGCCGGTCCGGGTGCGGCGACCCGTCTATGTCGACCTGCTGCCGCCGTGCAACGCCGGGTGCCCTGCGGGCGAGAACATCCAGGCCTGGCTCGCCGACCTCGAGGCCGGCCGCGCCGAGGCCGCCTGGCGCACCCTGACTGCGGACAACCCGCTCCCGGCGATCCATGGACGGGTGTGCTATCACCCGTGCGAGTCGGCTTGCAACAGAACGAGGCTCGACGAGCCGGTGTCGATCCACGGCGTCGAGCGCTACCTCGGGGACCTGGCGATCGAGCACGGGTGGTCCTTCACACCGCCAGCCATCCGCTCGGGCCGCTCCGTGCTCGTCGTCGGAAGCGGACCGAGCGGGCTGTCAGCGGCATACCACCTGAGGAGGCTCGGCCACGAGGTGACCGTGCGTGACGCGGCCGACCTACCAGGCGGCATGATGCGCTACGGCATCCCGGCGTACCGGCTCCCACGCGATGTGCTCGATGCGGAGATCGACCGGATCCGCCACCTCGGGGTGACGTTCGAGCAGGGGCACCGCGTCCACGATCTCGAGCGGGAGCGCCGCGAAGGTGGCTTCGACGCCGCGTTCGTCGCCGTCGGCGCGCACCTGTCCAAGCGGGTCGACATCCCGAACCAGGACACCGGCCGGGTCCTCGACGCGCTGTCGTTCCTGCGCGGTGTGGAGGCCGGAGAGCGGTCGAGCATCGCAGGCCGGGTCGCCGTGTACGGCGGTGGCAATACCGCGATGGACGCCGCGCGCGTAGCCCGGCGCCTCGGCGCCGAGGACACGGTCATCGTGTACCGGCGCACCCGCGAGCAGATGCCGGCCCACGAGGAGGAGGCCCGCGAGGCCGAGGACGAGGGGATCCGCATCAGCTGGCTGCGAACCATCTCGGCCATGGGTGCTGACGACCTCACGGTCGAGGTCCAGGAGCTCGACGAGCACGGAAGACCCCACGGCACCGGGCAGCTCGAGACTCTCGAGGCAGATACCGTCATCCTCGCGCTGGGACAGGACAGCGACACCGGGCTCGTGCAGGACATCCCCGGCGTCGACGTCCATGACCACACGGTCCAGGTCGACAAGCTGACGCTCATGACCGGGGCACCGGGCATCTTCGCCGGTGGCGACGCAGTGCCGAGCCAGCGCACCGTGACGGTCGCCGTGGGGCATGGGAAGCGCGCCGCGCGAAGCATCGACGCGTGGCTGCGCGGCCAGGCGCTCGATTCGGGGCCGAAGCACCCTCGCGCAGACTTCGACCTGCTCAACCTCTGGTACTTCGGTGCCAACGACCGTCGCGAGCAGGTCGAGCTCGAGCCCGCCACCCGGGCCTTCTCCTTCGACGAGGTGCGGGCCGGGCTCACGTCCGACGAGGCGACCTACGAGGCCGGCCGATGCCTGTCGTGCGGCAACTGCTTCGAGTGCGACGGGTGCCTCGGCGCGTGCCCCGAGGGCGCCGTCGTCAAGCTCGGCCCTGGCCAGCGATACCGCTTCGACTACGACACGTGCACCGGGTGCAGCGCATGCGCTCGCCAGTGCCCGGTCCACGCGATCGAGATGGTCGCCGAGCCGAATCCCGGAGGTGTCGCATGAGGACCACCATCGACGGCAACCAGGCCGCGGTCGACGTCGCCTACCGGCTGTCCGAGCTCTGCGCGATCTACCCGATCACGCCGTCCTCGCTCATGGCCGAGCTCGCTGACGAGTGGTCGACCCACGCTCGGCAGAACATCTGGGGCACGGTGCCGACGGTCGTCGAGATGCAGAGTGAGGGCGGCGCCGCCGGAGCGATCCACGGCGCGCTCCAGGGCGGCGCACTGAGCACGACCTTCACCGCGTCGCAGGGCCTGCTGCTCATGATCCCGAACATGTACAAGATCGCCGGTGAGCTGACTTCGACCGTGTTCCACGTTGCGGCGAGATCCATTGCCGCGCAGGGCCTGTCGATCTTCGGCGACCACTCCGACGTCATGGCCGTACGCCAGACCGGCTTCGCCCTGCTCGCGTCGGGGTCGGTGCAGGAGGCGCACGACCTCGCAGCGGTGGCCCACGCCGCGGCGCTCCGCAGCCGAGTTCCGTTCCTGCACTTCTTCGACGGCTTCCGCACGTCGCACGAGCTCAACACGGTCGAGCTGCTCGACGACGACATGCTGCGCGCCCTCGTTCCTGACGAGCTCGTCCGCGCGCACCGGCTGCGCTCGCTCTCGCCGGAGCGGCCGTTCGTCCGGGGCACGGCACAGAACCCCGACGTCTACTTCCAGGCACGCGAGACCGTCAACCCCTTCTATGCTGCGACGCCCGACATCGTCCAGGAAGCGATGGACGGGCTCGCGCTTCTCACCGGCCGCCGCCTGGACCTCGTCTCGTATGCGGGCCACCCGGCCGCCGACCGCGTCGTCGTCGTCATGGGATCGGCCTCGCAGACCCTCCGGACCGCCGTCGACCATCTCATCACGCGGGGCCAGCGAGTCGGCATGGTGCAGGTGCGCCTCTACCGGCCGTTCCCCGCAGCCCGGCTCCTCGCGGCCCTCCCGCCCACCGTCGAGCGGGTCGCCGTGCTCGACCGCACCAAGGAGCCGGGCTCGCACGGCGAGCCACTCTTCCTCGACGTCGTCAGCGCGCTCGCCGAAGCGCACCAGCAGGGGGTGGTCGACCGCGTGCCACAGGTGATGGGTGGCCGGTTCGGCTTGTCCTCCAAGGAGTTCACGCCTGCAATGGCCATCGGTGTCTTCGACGAGCTGGCCCGGCCTCAGCCACGGAGACGCTTCACGGTCGGCATCGTCGACGACGTCGGCGGGACGAGCCTGCCGTGGCCGCAGGACCTCGACCTCGAGGACCCTGACACGACCCGTGCCGTCTTCTTCGGCATCGGCTCGGACGGCACGGTCGGCGCGAACAAGAACACCATCAAGATCCTCGGCGAGAACCCCGACATCCATGCCCAGGGCTACTTCGTCTACGACTCCAAGAAGTCAGGGGGCCTCACCGTCTCGCACCTGCGCTTCGGCCCCCACGAGATCCGGGCGCCCTACCTCGTCACCGGAGCCGGCTTCGTCGGCTGCCACGACGTCGGCATCCTCGAGAAGGTCGACGTGCTGGGGTGCACCCGGCCCGGCGCCACGGTGCTGCTCAACGCGCCCCAGGACCCTGGAGCCGTCTGGGACGCGCTGCCGCGACGGGTGCAGGACCAGGTCATCGCGAAGCGGCTTCGGCTCTTCGCCATCGACGCCGACCGGGTCGCACGGGAGTCGGGCCTGCCGGGCCGGACCAACACCGTGCTCCAGACCTGCTTCTTCGCGATCTCGGGCGTCCTGCCTCACGACGTCGCGATCGAGCGGGTCAAGACCGCGATCCGCAAGACCTACGGCCGTCGGGGCTCCGAGGTCGTCAGGCGCAACGAGGACGCCGTCGACGCGACCATCGCCGCGATCCACGAGATCCCGGTGCCGGCCGCCCCGACGACCCTGCGCGAGCCCCGCCCACTCGTGCCCGCCGGTGCACCGGAGTTCGTGCGAGGCGTGACCGGACCGATGATGGCGGGCGCGGGCGACACCATCCCGGTCAGCGCCCTGCCGGTGGACGGCACCTACCCCAGCGGCACAGCGGCATACGAGAAGCGGCGGATCTCGGACGTCGTGGCGGACTGGGACGCGGACACCTGCATCCAGTGCGGCACGTGCGCGTTCGTCTGCCCGCACAGCGTGCTGCGCGCAAAGTACTACCCCGAGTCCGAGCTCGAGAGCGCCCCGACCGGCTTCCACTCGGCCCCTCTCAACGCGGCCGGCCTGCCGGACACGAGGTACACGCTGCAGGTCTACGCCGAGGACTGCACCGGCTGTGGCCTCTGCGTCGAGGCCTGTCCCGTCGAGGTCCTCGCGCCTATCGGTGCGCCGACCCGCAAGGCGGTCAACCTCGTGCCGCTCGACACCGTGGTCGAGCAGGAGTCTCGCAACGTCGGCTTCTTCGAGAGCCTCCCCGACACGGACCGCTCCCGGGTCGACTTCGGGACCGTCCGGGGCACGCAGTTCCTCGAGCCGCTCTTCGAGTTCTCCGGCGCGTGCGCCGGGTGCGGCGAGACGCCGTACCTCAAGCTGCTGACGCAGCTCTTCGGCGACCGGGCGACGGTCGCGAACGCGACGGGCTGCTCGTCGATCTATGGCGGCAACCTGCCGACCACCCCGTGGGCCAAGAACGCAGCCGGCCGCGGCCCCGCGTGGTCCAACTCGCTCTTCGAGGACAACGCGGAGTTCGGGCTCGGCCTCCGGCTCGCCGCCGACCTCCACACGAGGCTGGCGCGGGAGCGGCTGGACCAGCTGCGCGACTCGGTCGGGTCTGAGCTTGTCGACGCGCTGCTCGGCGCGGACCAGGTGCGCGAGTTCGAGCTCGCCGCGCAGCGCGAGCGGCTGTACGAGCTCGACCGGCGACTGGCGGGCCTCACCGGCCCGGCAGCGGACGACCTGCGCAGCGTCGCCGACCACCTGCTGCGCCGCAGCATCTGGATCGTCGGCGGGGACGGCTGGGCCTACGACATCGGGGCCGGCGGGCTCGACCACGTGCTCGCGTCCGGCCGAGACGTCAACGTGCTCGTGCTCGACACGGAGGTCTACTCGAACACCGGTGGCCAGGCCTCGAAGGCGACCCCGCTCGCGGCCGTCGCGAAGTTCGCCGCGGGCGGCAAGTCGATGGCCAAGAAGGACCTTGCCCTGCAGGCGATCGCCTACGGGAACGTCTACGTCGCCCGAGTCGCGATGGGCGCCGATCCCCACCAGACGCTGACGGCGTTTCGCGAGGCGGAGGCGTATGCCGGCCCGTCTCTCATCATCGCCTACAGCCACTGCATCGCCCACGGGATCGAGATGCGGCGCGGACTCGACCAGCAGTACCTGGCCGTCGCCTCCGGACACTGGCCGCTCCTGCGCTACGACCCGGCGGCACGTGCAGACGGCCTCAACCCGTTCCAGCTCGACTCGCCGCGACCACGTATCCCGCTCGCCGACTACGCGTACACCGAGCTGCGCTACCGGATGCTCCGTGACGCCGATCCCGACGAGGCCGCCCGTCTGCTGGCCCTCGCCCAGGAGGCCGTCGACCAGCGCTGGACGACCTACGAGGAGATGGCCACGCGTGGACCCAGCCGGTTCGCCGCCGATGCGCGCCGGGACGGGCGCAGGACCTCGCCGCGCGAGATCCGCCCCCACGCGGTGCCCGTCCCGGCCTCACCAGGAGGAGAGGAATGACCGACTACACGACCCACTACCTGGGCATGACCTTGCGCAACCCGCTCGTCGCGAGCGCCTCGCCTCTCACGGCCCACCTCGACGGGGTGCGCTCCCTCGCGGACGCGGGGATCGGCGCCGTGGTGCTGCCGTCCCTCTTCGAGGAGGAGATCCACCAGCAGGAGCTCCGGGACCTGCATCTCGTCGAAGGGACCGACCACCGCGCGGCCGAGGCCAGCTCGTACTTCCCGACGCTGGCGTCGGAAGAGCCGGGCCGAGCCACGCGATACCTCATGCACCTCGAGCGGGCTGTGGCCGCCGTCGACGTCCCCGTGATGGCGAGCCTGAACGGCACCTCCCGCGGCGGCTGGGTCCGGTACGCGCGGGCCATGCAGGAGTGCGGCGCGGCGGCGGTCGAGCTCAACATCCACCCCGAGCCGACCGACCCACACACGTCGGGCAGAGCCGTCGAGGACCGGCATGTCGAGATCGTCGAGGCGGTCAAGGAGACCGTCGACATCCCCGTCGCCGTGAAGCTCAGCCCGTGGTTCAGCTCCGTCGGCGAGATGGCCCTCCGGCTGGACCGGGCCGGAGCGGACGGCCTCGTCCTGTTCAACCGGTTCCTCCACCCGGACGTCGACGCCGAGCGGTTGACCATCGAGCCCGGGGTCGCCCTGTCAACCCCGATCGAGGCCCGGATGCCGCGCGCGTGGATCGCCATCCTCCGCGGCCACGTGGCGGGGTCCATCGGCGCCACGACCGGGGTCGAGACCGGCCGGGACGTCGCCGCCTACCTGCTCGCCGGGGCGGACGTCGTCATGACGGCATCGGCGTTGATGCGGCACGGGATCCACCGCACCACGGTGCTGCTGGAAGGGCTTGATCTGTGGATGCGGAGCCATCGCCTCACGTCCCTCGACGACATCCGCGGCAGGCTCGCCGTCCCCAGCGAGACCGACACGGCGGCCTACGAGCGAGCCGGCTACGTGGCGGCCCTGCGCCGCGGACGTGCCATGTGGGCTGCCGCGGGCCTGCACTGGGACTGACCGTCAGAGCCAGCCGCGGTTCTGCGCGACGCGTGCGGCCTCGGCGCGGGTCGAGGTCCCGGTCTTGCCGATCGCGGAGCTGAGATGGTTGCGGACGGTGCCGGGAGACAGGTGCACTACGGTGGCGATGCTCGCGACGGTGCCGCCTTGCAGGGCCACGAGCAGGACCTCGCGCTCCCGCTCGGTGAGTGGGTTGGCGCCTTCGACGAGCGACTCGGTGGCCAGCGACGGGTCGACGACCCGCAGCCCGGCGTGGACCTTGCGCACGGCATCGGCCAGCTGTCGCGCCGGCGTGTCCTTGACGACGAACCCTGACGCCCCCGCCTCCAGGGCGCGCCGGAGGTAGCCGGGTCGGCCGAACGTCGTGACGATGAGACTGCGCACCCCGGGCAGCGAGTCGCGCACCGCAGCGGCGGCGGCGATGCCGTCCAGCCCGGGCATCTCGATGTCGAGCAGGCAGACGTCCGCGCGTGACTCGCGCGCCCGGGCGACGACCTCGTCGCCACGCCCCACCTCGGCGACGACCTCGAGGTCGGACTCCAGTGCGAGCAGCGCCGCCAGCGCCCCGCGCACGAGCGCCTGGTCGTCGGCGAGCAGCACCCTGATCGTGTCGCTCACAGCGTCACCTCCAGCACGGTCCCGTGGCCCTCCGGGCCGGTGGCGATGGTGAGGAGACCACCGGCGGCCTCGACCCTCTCACGAAGCCCGCGTATGCCGTTGCCCTCGGGGCGGCCCTCGACGCCGCGGCCGTCGTCGCGGACGGTCAGGCGGTTCGAGTCGAGCTCGACCCAGCACTCGTCGGCGTCGCTGTGGCGGATCACGTTGGTCGTGGCCTCGCGCAGCACCCAGGCAAGCACGATGCGGTGCCGTGGGTCCACGGCCGTCGGGTCCTCGGGCACGTGCGCCTCGATGCCAGCACCTGCGAGCGCCATGGTCGCAGAAGCCAGCTCGTCGTCGAGCCGGGCCGCGCGCAGACCACCGACGGTGGCCCTGATCTCGGCGAGTGCCTGCCTGCTGAGGGCCTGGATCTCCACGAGCTCCTCCTTGGCCCGGTCCGGGTCCAGGTCGACGAGGCGCTCGGCGAGCTCGGCCTTGACCGTGACGACCGTGAGCGAGTGGCCGAGCACGTCGTGCACGTCTCGGGCCACGCGCTCCCGCTCGGCCACGAGCGCCAGCTCACGCGACATGGCCTCGTACTGCTCGCCACGGTCGGTTGCGAGCCGGATCACCGCGGTCATCGCGCTGACGGCGAAGATGATCACCGCGACCACCCAGGTGCCCTCGTCGAGCTCGACGAAGATCGCGCAGAACAGCGCCGAGAGGATGCAGAGGCCACCTACGGTGAACGCCCAGACCAAGGGCAGGGCGAACATCCCGAAGGACACGACGAACGGCAGGAAGCTGAGGGCTCCGACGCCGAGGAGCGGTATCGACGCGAGCGTGCAGGCGACGAGGCCGCCGACATAGACCGCCCCCCGCCCGTAGCGCGGGACGCAGCGCTTCTCGAGTCGCTGGAGGTGCTGTGCACCGAGCGAGTACAGGAGCCCGAAGGCCACGATGAGGGTGAACCCGACACCCTTCTGCCAGGCCGCCAGGTCGGTGTCGAGGAGCGCGATGACGGGGAAGACCAGGAAGACCAGCCAGACCGACTGGATGATCCAGCTGTAGCGCTCCCACGGGTTGCGGTCGGGCACGCCATGGCGCGTCGCGAGGCCCGTGGCATCCTGCGTGCCACGGACCTCGCGACCCTGGGTCTGGCTCACTGACGCTCCCGGCCGCGACGCACGAGCACTGTCGCGAGGATCCCGAAGATGACGACGTAGGCGAGGACGTTGGCGATCGGGAGCCACAGCGGGTCCTTCGTCCCGTCGGGCAGGTAGCCCTCGGTGAGCGGGTAGCGAGCCAGGGCGGCATACCCGTAGAGCGGCGTGAACTTCGCGAACGTCAGCAGCGCGCCCGACAGCGGGATGAAGAGGTTGCCGAGGAAGGCGAAGATCACGAGCGTGCCTGCGGCGGCGCCCACGGCGGCCTCGGAGCGGAAGGCGGTGCCGATGAGCAGGCCGTAGAGGGCGAAGACCGACGAGCCGGCGAGCACCAGGACGGCACTCAGCGCCCAAGCGGACGCCGAGCCGTGCGCCCCGGTGACCGCGCCGAGGAAGTAGGTCAGCAGGACCGGCACCGCGGCAACGGTCATGGCGATGAGGGCCTTCATCGCGATGTAGGACCCGTCGGCTAGGGGCGTGAGGCCGAGCTGGCGACCCCAGCCCTGGACCCGCTCGACGGCGGCGTTGCCGCCGATGCTCGTCGTCGCGGTGACGGCGCCGTAGGCCGCCATGCTGATCATCACGTACATCGCGACGTTGCCGTTGCCGATCGTCTCGCCCTTGGCTGCGACGGTGGAGCCGAAGATGAGGTAGAAGAAGGCCGGTAGCACGGCCGTGAAGAACATGCCGGCGTAGTCGCGGGTGATCCGGCGCATCTCGAGCAGGGTGAAGGTGGCGTTCATCGCACGAGCTCCTCAGTGGTGTCGTAGAGAGTGTCGTCGTCGGCGCCGGTGAGGGCCATGAAGGCCTCCTCGAGCCCGGCCGTGACGATCTCGAGGTCGGTGCCGCCGAGCTCGTTGAGCAGCAGGCGGGCGACGGCGTCGGAGTCGACGGCGGAGACGACGACGCGGGCGCCGCGCTCCTCGATGCTCCGCACGCCCTCGCAGGCGCGGAGCTTCTCCATCGCCACGGTCGCACCGAGGACCGGCAGGGTCGCCGAGACGGTCCGCCCGCTCGCGCGGGCCTTGATCTCGGCGGTGGTCCCGTCGGCGACGATCCTGCCGCCGGCGATGAGGACGATCCGGTCGGCGAAGGCGTCCGCCTCCTCGAGGTAGTGAGTGGCGAAGACCACGGTGCGTCCGGCGCTGGCGTCCTGGTGCATCGTGTCCCAGAAGTCGCGGCGGGCGCTGACGTCCATCCCGGCCGTCGGCTCGTCGAGGATGAGCAGGCGCGGGTCGGGCAGCAGGGCGAGCGCGAAACGGAGGCGCTGCTGCTCACCGCCTGAGCACTTGGACACGCGGCGGTTGGCGAGCGAGCTGAGCCCGGCGCGGGCGATGACGTCGTCGACCCGGGAGTGGGCGGCATACGTGGAGGCGATCATGACGACCGTCTCGCGAACGGTGAGGTCGCGCAGGAGCCCACCGGTCTGAAGGACGGCGGAGACCTGGCCGGCGACGACGGCGGCACGGGCGCCGTTGCCGTAGACGCGGACCGTGCCGCTCGTAGGCTCCGTCAGCCCGAGCACCATGTCGAGTGTCGTCGTCTTGCCGGCCCCGTTGGGGCCGAGGAAGGCGACGACCTCGCCGGGCTCGATGGTCAGGTCGATGCCGTCCACGGCGCGGACCTTGGCGTCGTGCGAGCCGCGTTGCGGGGCGAAGGTCTTGACAAGCTCGTGGAGCTCGATGGCGGGGGTTTCCCTGTTCATGGCTCAACTGTGCATCCTGGAGTAACCGCGCGCCCCGGGCGTAGGTCACGAGATCTTCGTGACAGGTGTCACGGGGCGATGCATGCTCGGGAGGGTGTCGCAGTTCAGCGTGGTCATCGACTCGGAGCTCGCTGCCGCGGAGGCGTGGCGCAGGGTCCTCGACCTGCGGATGCACTCCCGGGTCATCCCGCTCACGACGGTGCGCGGGAGCGCCCTGTCGGCGGACTCCCTGACCGCAGGGTCGCAGTTCGTGGCGCGAACGGCAGCGGGGCCAGTCGGTTTCGACGACGCGATGACCGTCGACGAGATCACGGCGCCGCGAGACGGCACCCCGGGAGTGGCGCGGATCCACAAGGGGGGCAAGGTGATCCGCGGGTCCATCGTGCTCCGCGTGTCACCACGTCCGCCGGGGTCGCGGGTCGAGTGGAGCCAGGAGATCTGGGTGTGGGGAGTCCCTGCGCTTCTGCACCCGGTTGTCACCGCGGTCGCCAGACAGGCGTATGCCGCAGCCCTCCGCCGCCTCCTGGCCCAGGACCCGTGACCGCCCCCCTGAGCCCCCGACCCCGTCGGCTGCTACCGCCAGCCGAGCGCCGGAGCCACCTGCGTGAGGACCGACTCGATGACGTGTGCGTTGTAGTCCACGCCGAGCTGGTTCGGCACGGTCAGCAGCAGTGTGTCGGCAGCGGCGACGGCCTCGTCCTCGGCCAGGGAACGGACCAGCTCGTCCGGCTCACCGGCATACGACTTGCCGAACCGCGCGAGGCCACCGTCGAGGTAGCCGACCTGGTCCTGGCTGGCCGACTCGCGGCCGAAGTACGCGCGGTCGAGGTCGCTGACGATGGGGAAGACGCTGCGGCTCACCGACACCCGCGGCTCGCGCTCGTGGCCGGCCGCCGTCCACGCGTCGCGGAAGCGCTGGATCTGCTCGGCCTGCAGCTGGTGGAACGGCACGCCGGTGTCCTCGGTGAGCAGGGTGGAGCTCATGAGGTTCATGCCCTGCTCGGCCGTCCACTCGGCGGTCGCTCGCGACCCGGCACCCCACCAGATCCGGTCCCGAAGGCCGGGTGAGAACGGCTCGAGGCGGAGCAGACCGGGCGGGTTCGGGAACATCGGGCGAGGGTTCGGCTCGGCGAAGCCCTCGCCGCGCAGCAGGTCCAGAAGCACCTGCGTGTGCTCCCGCGCCATCGCCGCATGGTCCGAGCCCTCGGCCGGGACGTGGCCGAAGTAGCGGAACCCGTCGATGACCTGCTCGGGTGACCCACGGCTGATGCCGAGCTGGAGCCGGCCGCCCGCGATGAGGTCTGCAGCCCCGGCATCCTCTGCCATGTAGAGCGGGTTCTCGTAGCGCATGTCGATCACGCCCGTGCCGATCTCGATCTGGCTGGTCCGGGCGCCGATGGCCGCCAGCAGGGGGAACGGCGACGCCAGCTGGCGTGCGAAGTGATGCACCCGGAAGTAGGCGCCGTCGGCGCCGAGCTCCTCGGCGGCCACGGCGAGGTCGATGGACTGGAGCAACGCGTCCGACGCCGAGCGCGTCTGCGACTGCGGCGACGGCGTCCAGTGCCCGAACGACAGGAACCCGATCTTCTTCACATGCCCTCCAACGTCGCGAGGCCCCCAACGCTTCCACAGGCCCACCGGCATGGGGAAGCGCTGCAGGCCGGGGCGGCTCACCCGGATGGTGTGAAATACCCGAGGTCCCACCGATGCCGGGCCCGATCCGGTTACCGTGAGGACGCGCCACGGAGCTGTCGGAGCCCGTGGCATGTCTGCGGGAGCCGAACATGCGGACGTTCGAAGAGATCGTGAGCCAGGCCATCACGGAGACGGGCTGGTCAGAGCCGCTGGCTACCGCGGCCCAGACCGGGCTGGTCATGGCGAGCGCGTCGGCGCCCGGCACGTTCGAGCCCTCGCTCGTGCCCCGGTCGACGAGGGACCAGGCGATCATCACGGGCCTGACGACGACGCTGAACTACGGCTTCTCGACCGCGACGCAGGACGCCCTGGCCGCCGTCGCGGCCCTCGTGGCCCCGGCCCTGCCCGGTCGCGACCTGGCCCGCAAACAGGCTCTGGCCACCCTGGCGCTCGACCTCGTCGCGGTCCCGGTCGGCTACGGCCTCTGGCGGTTCGTGTCGCGTCGCCCCAACGAGGCGATGCTCAGGGGCGGCATCCGTCAGGTGGGCTGGCGGCTCATGGCCACCGGGATCGGCGGGGCGGTGCTGGGCACGGCCCGGGCCGGGCTCATCGCGGTCGACGATGCCGTCGACGCCAACGGCCGCCTTGCCCGGATCCCGGTGGCGATACCCGTGGGCCTCGCCGTCGGCGGGGCGGTCCTGCGCAGGCAGGTTCGCGACGTCCGGGACCTCCCGGCCGGCGAGCAGGACCAGGAAGGGGTGAGCACCATCCGCTCGGCCACGCTGGGAGTGGTGCTGGCCGGCGGACTCACCGGGGCGGCATACGGGGAGATGTGGCTCGCTGAACAGGCGGGCGAGGTTCTGTCACAACGGCTTCCGGGACCACCTGCGCTCTACCGCCTGTCCGGACACGCCCTCTGCCTGACGGGCGTGGTCGCCGGGGTCAACCTGCTCTGGCAGCGCGCGATGACCAAGGTCGAGGCCGGGGCGTCCGACATCGACCCGTTCTTCGACGACCCCGAAGGGGGCAGGCACTGGGTCGAGCCGGCTGTCAGCGGGTCAGGCGAGAGCCTCGTGCCCTGGTCCACGCTGGGCCGTGAAGGTCGGCGCCACGCGCTGCTGTCGGTGCGCACCCGGCCCCCCGTTGACCGTCCCGGCAGCTACCGCGACTTCTCCATCCCCGCGGTCATGGGTGAGCCGGCCGTCGCCGAGCCGGTGCAGGTGTACGTCGGTCTCGACAGCGCACCGACCGCGGGCGAGCGGGTCGAGCTGGCGATCGCCGAGCTCGACCGGACCGGCGCCTGGGACCGGTCCGTGCTCATGCTCATCTCGCCGACCGGGAGCGGCTACGTCAACTACTGCGCGAGCGGGGCCGCGACGTATCTCGCGCGGGGCGACATCGCGATGGTGACGATGCAGTACTCCAAGCGGCCCTCGCCCTTGTCACTGATGAAGGTCAAGCAGGCGCGTGAGCAGAACCGCCTTCTGTGGCTGCGGCTGAGCGCCCGCCTGCGCGAGCTCAACGGCACGGGGCCGCGCGTCGTGCTCTTCGGCGAGAGCCTCGGCGCCCACACGAGCCAGGACGTCCTGCTGCACTGGGGCACGCTCGGCCCGCAGGCACTCGGCCTCGATCGTGCCCTCTGGATCGGCACGCCGTACGGCTCTGGCTGGATGCACCAGGTCACCGGGGCGCCTCGGCCGGACGTCGACCCCTCGCTGGTGACGGTCGTCAACGACTACGAGCAGCTCGCCGCGATGTCGCCGCACGCGCGGGCGCGGCTGCGCTACGTCATGCTGACGCACGACAACGACGGGGTCGCGCGCTTCGGACTGGATCTGCTCAGCAGCAGGCCCGCGTGGCTCGCGCCCGGCCGGCCGATGCCGGAGCCGGTGCCCGGTGCCAGCCCTCGCGGGATCTCGCCGAGGCTGCGCTGGAGGCCGGTCACGACCTTCTTCCAGACGCTTGTCGACATGAAGAACGCGCAGCTCCCCGGCGCGTACAAGGCCTGGGCACACGACTATCGGCCGGAGCTGCCACGGTTCATCTCGGCGGTGTTCGACCTGCCGGCGACCGAGGAGCAGCTCACCAGGATCGAGCAGGCGCTGGAGCAGCGCGAGTCGGCGAGGGAGCAGATCTTCAAGGACTGACTGGCTCCTCACGCGCTCTGTAGAGGCCGGATCGTCATCCACAGGTCGTCTGCACAGCCGCCACGTCCGAACCCAACCGCTAGTATTGCGTTGCCGCAGTTACTGCGGCACGATGGGGAGATGACACCACCCGGCACGACGCACTCCGACCCCGCCGGAGGTCCGATCGACGGCCAGACTCCGCCGGCGAGCGCCGACGCGATCCGCTCCTCGATCCACGCCTCGATCCAGGCCGCGGCAGCCGCGCTCGCGCAGGCTGACGCGACGGCGCCGAGCACAGCACTGCCGCTGCTGCGCAGCGCTCAGGAGCACGTGACGACGGCCATCGACGAGGCCATGGCGGCGGTCCTCGTGACCGAGGGCGGGACGATCCGCACCGCCGGAGCCCTGGCCGGCCTCTCGGAGAACGCCGTCGGCCCGCGCCTTGCCCGCACGAAGCTGCTCGCGGCATATGGCTCGGAGGCCGGACGGGTCACCGCCGCTGGCGTGGAGCGCGCCCGCTACGACCTCGAGGAGGGGCGGCACCGCGACGCCACCGACCTCGCCGAGCAGCCCAGGCCGCTGCGCTTCCGCGCACGGCGCACCACCTGACGAAGGGCATGACATGACGAACTCGAACCTCACCCACCTCTACTTCCTGCTGGACCGCAGCGGGTCGATGCAGTCGATCAAGGACGACACCGAGGGCGGCTTCAACGCCTTCATCGAGGAGCAGCGCAAGCAGCCCGGGGACTGTCGGGTCACGCTCGCCCAGTTCGACGACCAGTACGACGAGGTCTATCGCGACCTCCCGCTGGCCGCGGTCCCACCCCTGCAGCTGCAGCCGCGTGGCAGCACAGCCCTGCTCGACTCCATCGGGCGGCTCGTCGGCGAGGCCGGCTCCCGGCTCGCCGCCCTGCCCGAGGAGCAGCGCCCCGGCATCGTCGTCGTGGGCATCATGACCGACGGCCACGAGAACGCCTCCCGCGAGCTCACGCATCCCCAGGTCAAGCAGATGATCGAGCGGCAGTCCAAGGACTACAGCTGGCAGTTCCTCTACCTGGGCGCCGACCAGGACGCCATCGAGGTCGGCTCGAGCATCGGTGTCTCGGCTGCGCACTCCATGACGTACGGCCGCGGGCGGGTGGCGGCGGCGATGGCCGCCACGTCGCGCAACATCGGGCGCACCAGATCCGCCGTCGCGGCGGGGGCTTCCTTGCAGGAAGCGGCGATCCACATGGCGTTCGACGACGAACAGCGCGCCGCTGCTGCTGAGTGAGACCCCCTCCGGGGGTACGTTGTCGCCATGAGCAACGACTCGGGCGACACGGGCGACACGCCCGGACCGACCGCCCCTGACGAGGCGCAGGGGCGGTCGACGCAGCAGTTCACCGTCCCGTTGCCGCCCACGACGGCGACGCAGCCGGTCCTCCAGCAGGAACCGACGCGAGCGCTGCCCGTCACGTCTCCGAGCCCGTATGCCGTCCAGCCGGGGCCGTATGCCGCCGAGCCGGATTCGCCCGAGCAGGTCGACCCGCTCCTGGAGAAGGTCGGCGTCGCGCTGTTCTGGGTCACCGTCGGCTGGTGGGTCTTCTTCCTGGTGCGGGTGCTCGGCTACTTCGTGCGCTTCGGCGGCGACGCGACCATCGTCATCCGCACGATCGACCGCGGCGCGGAGGAGACGGTCATCGCCGCGGTGCTGTCCGTGCTCGCAGCGGTCCTGCTGCTCTTCGGCCGTGGCAGCAAGGGCCGCACACCCCTCGGGTATGCGGCCGGAGTCCTCGCCCTGGTGACCGTCGCGGTGGCGGTCTGGCGCATCGTGCCGTGATCGAGGCGTCCGAGGCCCTCGCGATCGCCGACGCGTACGACCTTCCCCGCCCTGCCCGCCTGGAGGGACCGGTCGCACGCGGCCAGCTCGGACGGGTGTGGCGGCTGCGTACGCGGGTCCGCGACTACGCCGTCAAGGAGTGGTACGCCCAGCCCGATCTCGACGAGGTGGGCAGCGACTTCGATCTGGTCGAGTCCGCCCGTGCCGCAGGCGTTTTCACTCCCGCCATCTTCAGGACGCCGGGCGGAGACGTCGCCACGCTCGTCGACGGCTCGGCTGTCAGGGTGTTCGAGTGGGTCGACCTGCGACCCCGCAGCCGCCTGCTCGACCCCGCAGAGGTGGGGCGGACGGTCGCACGGCTCCACATCGCGTCCCGGCCCTCGCAGGAGTCGGTCGACAACTGGTTCGCCACCGGCTTCGGTGAGCGGAGCTGGCGAGACCTGCACGCCCGACTCGTGGTCGAGCAGGCGCCTTTCGCGGACGAGCTGGGCGCGATCCTCGACGAGCTCATCGCGGTCGAGGCGGTCATCGAGCCGCACGGGCCGCGCATCCTCTGCCACCGGGACCTGTGGGCCGACAACGTGCTCGCGTCCGCTGACGGGCGGGTCTGCGTCATCGACTTCGAGAACCTCGGACCAGCCGACCCGAGCATGGAGCTGGCGATGGTGCTGTTCGAGTTCGGCGCGGACGACCCGGCGCGAGCGCGACGGATCCACACGGCATACCGGCAGGAGGGGGGTCCTGGGCGCGTGACGCGCCGCGCACACTTCTCGATGGTCGTCGCGGAGCAGGCGCACATCGGCCAGCTCGCGTGCTCACGCTGGGTGGGTGCGTCCGACCAGGGTGAGCGGGACCGGCTCGCGGCGTGGTTCCGAGAGATCCCGGCCGACCCGGTGACGCTCGCGCGCATCGACCGCATCCTCGCCGCAGTCACCTAAAGGGGGTCAGGGCCAGGCGGGGGAGAGCCGGACGACGTCGCCGACGACGATCACCGCCGGCGCCTCGACGCCGACATCGGCCGCCAGCGCCGCGATGGTGCAGACCGTGCCGACCGTGGTGCGCTGGGTGGGCAGGAACCCGCGCTCGACGATGGCGACCGGGCAGTCGCCTGAGCGGCCGTGTGCGACAAGCAGATCCATGGTGCGGGACAGCTGTGTCACCCCCATCAGGAGCACGAGCGTGTGGTCGCCGCCGGTCGGCAGCACCGGGATGTCGTCATGGCCGGTCACGACCGAGAAGCCGCGAGCCACCCCGCGGTGCGTCACCGGGATGCCGGCAGCCGCCGGCACGGCGACGGCGCTGGTCACGCCGGGGACGACCTCGACGGGTATGCCGTGTGCCTCGCAGGCGCGCCGCTCCTCACCTCCGCGCCCGAGCACGTAGGGATCGCCGCCCTTGAGCCGCACCACGCCCAGCCCGCGCCGGGCTTCCTCGACGAGAATGTCGTTGATCCGGGACTGGGGCACCGGGTGGTTGCCGGGGGTCTTGCCGACGTCGATGACGCGGACCGAGGCCGGCAGCCGGTCCACGACAGCGCGCGGAGCGAGCCGGTCGACGACGACGACGTCCGCCGAGGCCAGCAGCGCGTGCCCGCGGGCCGTGATGAGGCCATCCGCACCGGGCCCGCCGCCGACCAGGGCGACCCAGCCAAGACCGTCGCGCGCTCGGGTGCGCCGAAGGTCGAGCGCACCGGAGGCGATCGCCTGCTCGACGCCGTCGCGGACCGTCACGGCCAGACCGGGGTCGCCCGCGGCATACGTGGCCACGGTGACCCGGCCGTCCGGGGTGGTCACGTCGGCGCGAGCGGCGATGCTGGCCGACGTGGCCGCGGCATCCGTCGCGTCGACGCACCAGACCCGGAGCGCGGCGGCGTCCTGCGCGACCCGCTGGTCCACGCCCGGCTCGCCGGTCGCGGTGTGGACCAGCCACGCGCCGTCGAGGTCCGCCGGGCCGGCATAGTCACGACCGACCCACTCAGCCTGACCCTCCGTGACGAGATCGCGCAGGTCCTCGCAGACCCACGGCGACACGACCCGCACCACCGCGCCCTCGTCGACGAACGCCCGCACACGTCGTGCCGACACCGGGCCACCGCCGACTGCCACGACGAGCTTGCCGTCGAGGTCGAGCACGATGGGCAGGGCGGACTTCATGAGCTCAGATGTCCCATTCCTCGTCGCCTTCCGGCGACGACGGCGCGGGCTCGGCGGTGGGCAGCGTGGCACCGACCATCCCCGCCGCGAGGGTGCGCCCGTCGTGGGCGTCGATGAGCAGGAACGCGCCGCCACGACGGGAGGTCGAGTAGTTCTCCACGGGGATGGGCGACGCCAGGCGCAGCGTCACCCGGCCGATGTCGTTGAGCGACAGGGCTTCCGTCGGCACGGCATGCAGGTCATCAAGGTCGAGGGCGCCGTCGAGGGCCCGCACGGCGGCCTGGACCGTGCGCGAGCCGTGCTTGAGCAGGAGCCGCTGTCCAGGCCGCAGCGGGGCGTCGCCGAGCCAGCAGACGACGGCCCCGATGTCCTGCTTCGGGGCCGGTGCGCCGTCGGCCGCGGCGATGACGTCACCGCGCGAGATGTCGATCTCGTCGGCCAGGCGCAGGGTCACCGACTGCGGGGCGAACGCCTCCTGGAGGGAGCGCTGCCCGAGGTCGATCCCGACGACGGTCGTGCGGCGACCCGACGGGAGCGCCACTACCTCGTCACCGACACGGACGACGCCCGAGGCCACCTGGCCGGCATACCCGCGGTAGTCGCGCTGCCCGGGGTCGATGGCCGCTGCCTGGGGGCGGATGACGAGCTGGACGGGCAGGCGGAACGACTCGTGGCTCGGGTCGTCGGAGGGCGGCAGCGCCTCGAGGAGCTCGAGCAGGCTGGGCCCGGTGTACCACGGCGTGCGGGCCGAGTGCTCGACGATGTTGTCGCCGTCGAGCGCGCTGACCGGGATCGCGATGGCGTCCTCGACGCCGAGCTCCCGGGCCACAGCCTGGACCTGCGCGTGGACCTGGTCGAAGACCCCTTCCGAGAAGTCGACGAGGTCGATCTTGTTGACGGCGACGATCACGTGCGGCACTCGCAGCAGTGCGGTCACCGCGAGGTGCCGGCGAGTCTGCTCCAGCACCCCCTTGCGAGCGTCGACGAGGAGGACGACGACGTCGGCCGTCGACGACCCGGTCACGGTGTTGCGGGTGTACTGCACGTGCCCCGGGCAGTCCGCGAGGACGAAAGACCTTGTCGCAGTGGCGAAGTAGCGGTAAGCGACATCGATGGTGATGCCCTGCTCGCGCTCGGCCCGCAGGCCGTCGGTCAGCAGCGCCAGGTCGGCGGCGGTCAGGCCACGGTCGCGCGAGACGCGCTCGACCGCGGCGAGCTGGTCGGACAGCACCGACTTCGTGTCGTGCAGGAGGCGCCCGACGAGAGTGGACTTGCCGTCGTCGACCGAGCCTGCGGTCGCAAGGCGCAGCAGATTGGTCATCTCGGAGTGTCCTTGTCGTCTTGGGGCCCCCGCGAAGTATCGGAGCGAGGGACGAGCGGAGAACTTCGTGGGGAGTTCAGAAGTAGCCCTCCTTCTTGCGGTCCTCCATGGCGGCCTCGCTGATCCGGTCGTCGGCGCGGGTCGCGCCGCGCTCGGTCAGGGTCGAGGCGGCCACCTCGGCGACGATCTCGGTGTTCGTGCCGGCCGCAGACTCGACGGCACCGGTGCACGACATGTCACCGACGGTCCGGTAGCGCACCAGCCTGGACTCGACGGTCTCGCCGTCGCGGGGCTGGCTGTACGGCCCGACGGCGAGCCACATGCCGTCGCGACGGAAGACGTCCCGCTCGTGGGCGTAGTAGAGCGACGCGAGCGGGATGTCCTCACGCTCGATGTAGCGCCACACGTCCACCTCGGTCCAGTTGCTGATCGGGAAGACGCGCACGTGCTCGCCCGGACGGTGCCTCGGGTTGAACAGGTTCCACAGCTCTGGTCGCTGGTTCTTGGGGTCCCACTGGCCGAACTCGTCTCGGAGGGAGACGATCCGCTCCTTGGCGCGGGCCTTCTCCTCGTCGCGGCGGCCGCCGCCGAAGACCCCGTCGAAGCGGTGCTCGGCGATGGCGTCGAGCAGCGGCTGGGTCTGCAGCGGGTTGCGGGTGCCGTCGGCCCGCTCACGGAGCCGCCCGTCGTCGATGTAGTCCTGCACGCGCGCGACCTCGAGCCGCAGGCCCAGGCGCGAGACCGTCTCGTCGCGGTAGGCGAGCACCTCGGGGAAGTTGTGCCCGGTGTCGACGTGCAGCACGGGGAACGGGATCGGCGCGGGCCAGAACGCCTTCGCGGCGAGGTGCAGCATGACGACCGAGTCCTTGCCGCCGGAGAAGAGCAGCACCGGCCGCTCGAGCTCGGCGGCGATCTCGCGGATCACGAGGATCGACTCCGCCTCCAGGGCGTCGAGGTGGCTGAGTCTGCGGTCGGGCGCCTCGGGCGCGAGGGGCGCCGGTGGGGTGACGGTCGTGGTCATGTGTGGAGTCCGCACTCGGTCTTGGTGAATCCGGCCCAACGGCCGGCACGGGGGTCCTCGCCGGGCTCGACCCGGCGGGTGCACGGCTCGCAGCCGATGGAGAGGAAGCCGTCCGAGAGGAGCGAGTTGACCTCGACCTGGTTGTCGACGGCATACGCCTGGAGCTCGTCGAAGGTCCACGCGGCGAGCGGGTTGATCTTGACGAGCCCGTTCTTCTCGTCCCACGTGACCAGCGGCGTGTTGGCGCGCGTCGCCGCCTCCTCGCGCCGCACGCCGGTCACCCAGGCTTCGTATGCCGGCAACGTCCTCGCGAGGGGCTCGACCTTGCGCATCTGGCAGCAGAGTGCCGGGTCCCGCTCGTAGAGGCGCGGGCCGTACTTCTCGTCCTGCTCGGCGACGGTGAGCGCGGGCAAGACGTCGACCAGGTTGATCGGAAGGTCCTCGGCGACGATGTCGCGAGTCACGAGGGTGTCCGAGAAGTGGTATCCGGTGTCCAGGAACAGGACGTCGACTCCTGGCGCGAAACGTGAGACGACGTGTGGGAGGACGGCGTCGGCCATCGAGCAGGCGACGGCGAGCGAGCCCTCGAAGTGGAACGCGGCCCACGCGGCGACCTCGTCGGCCGTCGGCTCGTGGTCCGGGTCGGCCCCGAGCGTCGCGTTGAAGTCGTCGACGAGCGCCTTGAGCTCCTCGTTGCTGCGACGCCTTCGCGGCACTGTGGGGGTGGCGAGCGACACGGTCGTCATACGAGCGCTCCTTCCTCTGCTCGGGCAGTCCACTGGGAGAACGTCTCGCCGGCCTCGCGCTCGTCGAGGAACCGGCGGACCACGCGCTCGACGTAGTCGGGCAGGTCGTCGGCGGTCACCTTGAGGCCGCGCACGGTGCGTCCGAGGCCGGCCTCGTCGCGGTCCGCCGAGGCGAGACCGCCGCCGAGGTGGACCTGGAACCCGGGCACCTGCTGTGGCCCCGAGCCGTCGGGTCCGTCGACGGTGATGATCTGGCCCTTGAGACCGATGTCGGCGACCTGGATGCGGGCGCACGAGTTGGGGCAGCCGTTGACGTTGAGCGTGATCGGCGTGTCGAGCCGGTCGGTGATGTCGGCGAGGCGGCGCTCGAGCTCGGTGACCGTGCGTGCCGCGGTGGCCTTGGTCTCGACGATCGCGAGCTTGCAGAACTCGATGCCGGTGCACGCCATGGTGTTGCGGCGGAACGGGCTCGGCGCCGTGGCGAGACCCAGTGCCTCGAGCCGGCTCACCGCACCACGGACTCGCCGCCCGGGGACGTCGAGGACGACGACCTTCTGGTGCGGGGTGAAGCGGAGCCGGTCCGAGCCGACCGACTCGAGCAGGTCGGCGAGCCCGGCGAGGACATCGCCGCTGATCCGACCGGCGACCGGTGAGGCGCCGATGTAGCGGGTGCCGTCCTTCTGCAGGTGCACGCCGACGTGGTCGCCGGGGCCCGTCGCGGGGGCCGGCGGGACGCCGTCGGGCAGCGGGTGCCCGAGGTACTCGTCCTCGAGGACCTGGCGGAACTTCGCCGGACCCCACTCGGCGAGGAGGAACTTGAGGCGCGCCTTGTTGCGGAGCCGCCGATAGCCGTAGTCACGGAAGACCTGGATGACGCCGTGCCACACGTCGGCGGCCTGGTCGGGCCGGACGAACACCCCGACCCGCTCGGCGAGGCGGGGGGCGGTGGACAGGCCGCCCCCGACCCAGAGGTCGTAACCGACGCCGAGGTCGGGGTGGACGACGCCGACGAGCGAGACGTCGTTGATCTCGTGGACGACGTCGAGGCTGGGGTGGCCGGTGACGGCCGTCTTGAACTTGCGCGGGAGGTTCGCCAGGGACGGGTCACCGATGAAGCGGCTCCGGATCTCGTCGATCACCGGCGTCGGGTCGAGGATCTCGTCGGCCGCGATGCCGGCGAGGGGGCTGCCGAGGATGACGCGCGGCGTGTCCCCGCAGGCCTCGGTCGTCTGCAGCCCGACGGCCTCGAGGCGGCGCCAGATCTCCGGGACGTCCTCGACGCGGATCCAGTGGTACTGGATGTTCTGCCGGTCGCTGATGTCGGCGGTGCCGCGGGCGAACTCGGTGGAGATCTCGGCGAGCGTGCGCAGCTGGGCGAGGTTGACGGCGCCGCCGTCGAGCCGGACCCGGAGCATGAAGTACCGGTCGGACAGCTCGGTGTCGTCGAGCTGGGCGGTGCGGCCGCCGTCGATGCCGGGCTTGCGCTGGGTGTAGAGCCCCCACCAGCGGAAACGTCCGCTGAGATCCTGTGGTGGGATGGAGTCGAAGCCCTGCTGTGCGTAGATCGTCTCGATGCGCTCGCGAACGCCGAGGCCGCCCTCCTCCTGCTTCCACGTCTCGTTCGCGTTGAGCGGTGTGGTGCCGTCGACCTTCCACTGGCCGTTCGAGCGGTCGGCGCGCGGCGGCCTGGCTGCCGGCCGCGCGCCGGGAGTCCCGGACGGCACTGACGGCGAGGAGGTCTCGGTGACGGTCATGTAATCGAATGTATAACCGTCGCTTATCCACGATCACCTCGGGTCCGCCATCCGGCCCTTTCCCACCGATCTGGTGGGAGAAGGATGTGCCTCAGGACCAGACCAGTCGCACCTCGTCCCCAGGTCTGAGCTGTGCGGCTCGGTCGATGGCCTTCGACGTCAGCACCGCAACGACGGGGTACCCACCGGTCACCGGGTGGTCGGCGAGGAACACGACGGGCTCGCCGCCCGACGGCACCTGGATGGCCCCGGGCACGAGTCCCTCGCTCGGCAGCTCTTGCCCCTCCATGCCGCGTCGTCGCGCGACCTGCATGCCCTGAAGGCGGATTCCGACGCGGCTGCTTCGGGGTGACACCGTCCACGTCGTCCTCGTCAGGGCCGTGAGGTCGCACCAGTCGGCACGCGGTCCGAGCGTCATCCCGAGCACGACGGCTGTCCCCGGGTCCGACCGGGCCAGGGGCGCCAGGTCCGTGACCGGGAACCGCGGCGGCGGCTCGCCGATCGGCAGCACGTCACCCACCGCGACCGCCGGCGGGCCGAGCCCGGAGAGCGTGTCGCTCGATCGCGAGCCCAGCACGGGTGGCACGGCCAGCCCGCCTCGAGCGGCGACGTACGTCCGCAGCCCTGACGTGGCGCGGTCGAGCCTGAGCACCTGGCCGTCCCGGAGAGCGAACGGGGCCCCAAGAGGCACCGGCCGACCGTCCACCGATGCTGGACATGGCGCGCCGGTGATCGCGAGGAGGAGATCTCCGCGCGCCCGGGCGACGAGGCCGCCGAGCACCACCTCGAGGGCTGCCGGCGCCGCCGCGTCGGGGCCGGCAGCCCTCGAGGTGGTGCCGAGCAGGTGACCGACCAGGCGGAGTCCCAGCAGGTATGCCGCCTGGTCGGCTGCCCCGGATCGCGGCACTCCCGCGTCGGCGAGCCCGCGCCGCCCCAGGTCCTCGACGAGCACGAGGGGCCCGGTTGCGAGCACCTCGAGCGCGAGGCCGGGGACCAGGGGTGCCCGCTGTTCGTCGGACGGCCAGGGCGTCGGGTCGACGGAGGGCACCGTCATCGCGCTGATCGCCCGGAAGCGCACCGTCGTGCCCGGCTCGAGGAGGGCCGGCGGGTTCCGCGCGGCGTCCCAGAGCACCAGGTCGGTCGACCCGAGGATCTGCCAGCCGCCGGGCGAGTCCTGGGGGTAGATGCCGCTGAACTCGCCTGCGAGAGCGACGGACCCGGCCGGCACGCGCTCACGCGGGTCGTCACGGCGCGGGACCCACAAACGCGTGTCGCCACCGACGAGATAGGCGAAGCCAGGCGCGAACCCGCCGAAGCCCACCTTCCACTCGGTGCCGGTGTGGGCCTGCACGACCTCCTCTCGTGAAAGTCCGGTCAGCCGGGCGACCTCGTCGAGGTCGGGTCCGTCGTAGACCACTGGGACCTCGACCTGTCGCACAGACGCTGCGGCTGGAAGAGTCGAAGAGGTCGCCCCTGCGATCCCCAGCGCCGCCTCGACGACGGCCGCCAGGCGGGCAGGATCCGACACCCTGACGAGCACACTGCGGGCCCCGACCACCAGCTCGTCCACCGCCTCCAGTGCGCTCTCGCTCGCCGCCCGGATCGCTGAGCGCAGCGCGGCTCGCAGGGCCAGCGCGGCGTCGGTGTCGTCGACCTCGACGAGCGCTGCCGTTGCGCCCATCGGATGCAGGCGCGCCTCCACCGGACCTCCTCAGCGCACGAACGGGCGGACGGTGACGCCCTCGGCCTCGAGGGCGGACCGGACGGCTCGGGCCATCCGGACGGCTCCGGGGGTGTCACCGTGGATGCACACCGACTCGGCCTGGACCGCAACGTCTCGCCCGTCGACGGAGGTGACCACCCGATCCCGGACCAGGCGCACCACGCGCGCCGCGACCTCGTCGACGTCGCGCAGGACGGCACCAGGCTCGGTGCGCGGGACGAGGTGGCCGTCACTGGTGTAGGCGCGGTCTGCGAAGGCTTCGGTCACAGTCCGAAGCCCGGCCGCCGCCGCGAGCTCGAGCACGGCGCTGCCCGGAAGTCCCATGACCGGGAGCGACGCGTCCACCGCGACGACCGCCTCGACGACGGCCCGGGCCTGCGCCTCGTGCGTCACGATCGCGTTGTAGAGGGCGCCGTGCGGCTTGACGTACGCCACCCGGGTGCCGGCCACGCGCGCCATCGCCGCGAGCGCCCCGATCTGGTAGATCACATCTGCGGCGAGCTCGTCGGGCGGCACGTCGACGAACCGCCGCCCGAAGCCGGCGAGGTCGTGGTAGCCCACCTGTGCGCCGACCACGACACCGCGCTCGGCGGCATACCGGCACGTCGTGCGCAGGGTCAGCGGGTCTCCCGCGTGGAAGCCGCACGCGACGTTCGCGCTCGTGACGACACCCAGCATCGCGTCGTCGTCACCGAGGGTCCATGCCCCGAACGACTCTCCCACGTCGGCGTTGAGGTCGATGCGCATGCCACGATCCTGCCGCACGGACTGGAGGCGAAGCCCGGGAGCGGCTATCCCCGTTGACATTGGATACTCACACTATCCACTATTGGAAAGTGCCACTATCCAACGGGGCACACAACAACCTAGGAGCCTGACATGGAAGCAGTGACCATCTCCGACGCATCCCGGGTGCTGGCGGGGATCCTGTTCCTCTCCCTCGTCACCGTCGAGACCGGCGGCCTCTACATGGTCAACATCGTCAGGGGCCGGGCCGCCGTGACCCCGTTCCAGGAGAAGTTCGCCCGGGCGGGCCACGCCCACGCTGGGGTGCTGCTCGTCCTCGCTCTGCTGTGTCAGCTCTTCGTCGACCACACCGCCCTGACCGGCTTGTGGGAGTGGCTCGCCCGCGCGGGCGTCGCCGTAGCGGCGCTGCTCATGCCGGGCGGCTTCTTCTTCTCGTCGATGGGTGCCGGTCGCGACCGGCCGAACCGCCTCATCGTCATGGTCTTCGCCGGTGCCGCGCTGCTCGCGGTCAGCCTCGCCACGCTGGGGGTTGGCCTCATCGTGGCGTGAGGCGGGCGACGCGGCCCGGCCGACTAGCGAAACCGGTCGTAGAAGTCGGGCAGGCTGCGACGGTATCCGGCCATGAGGTCACGGGCGACGGTGACGCTGTCGACGAGCGGGTGGAGCGCAAAGGCTTGCACCGCAAGGGATTCCGAACCTTCGCGGACCGCCTCGAGGACCAGCTCGTCGACCGCCTTGGCCTGCTGGGCGAGGCCCAGCGGGTGTCCGGCCAGCGGCGTGACCAGCAGCGGCGCCGGGCCGTCCGCCGACACCCGGCAGGGCACCTCCACGACGGCGTCGTCTGGCAGGCCCGGGAGCGTGCCGCCGTTGCGGACGTTGAGGATGAGCCGTGCGGGCTCGTCGCGGGCGATCGCCGCCATCAGTGACAGCGCCACCCCTTCGTAGCCGCCACCCTCGACGTCGGCCTCGGAGCGGTCCTGGCCGTCCGCGTCGCGGGTCTCCTGCATGTACGTCGCGTTGCGCTCGCGCCGCACCGCATCCCACCGGTCCCACGCGCTCGCCGGTGAGTCCGCCACAGCCGCATAGAAGCTCGCCTGCTGGGTGACGAGGTACTCGCCCCGCGTCCGGGGCGCAGAGGTGATCTGCGCGACCGCCTCACGGGTGAAGTAGTAGTAGAAGAGGTACTCGTTGGGGATGCAGCGGATCGACCGGAGCCAGTCGATACCGAACAGCGCCCCCTCCTCCAGGCTGGCGAGAGCGGGCGCGTCGTCGAGCAGCGTGGGCAGCAGGTCGACGCCGTCGCGCCGGAGGCCGGCGAGCCAGCCCAGGTGGTTGAGGCCCGCGTAGTCGATGTCGAGGTCGTCGAGCGACTCGCCCAGCGCGCCAGCGGCCCGCTTCGCGAGCCCGAGCGGCGAGTCACAGATGCCGACGACGTGGTCCCCGAGGGTCGCCTGCATCGCCTGGGTGACCATGCCCGCGGGGTTGGTGAAGTTGATGACCCACGCGCCGGGGGCCCACCGGGCGACCCGTTCGGCGACATCCACAGCGACCGGGACGGTCCGCAGGCCGTAGCCCACGCCCCCCGCGCCCGTCGTCTCCTGCCCGAGGAGGCCGAGGTCCAGCGCCAACCGCTCGTCCACCGTGCGGCCGGGCAGGCCGGCGACCCGGATCGCGGAGAAGACGAAGTCCGCACCGTCGAGCGCGCGGTCGAGGTCCGTGGTCGTCACCACGCTGGGAGGAGGGTATGCCGTGGGGTCGGCGCCGGCATACCGCGTGGCCTGGGCGCCGAGCACCCTGGCGATCACCGCCAGCCGGGACGCGTCGGTGTCGTGGAGCACGACCTGCGTGACGCGCGGCTGCGCGTGGTCGCCCAGGAGGGCGCCGTAGACGAGCGGCACGCGGAAACCACCACCACCGAGGACGACCAGCTTCATGGATGCACCACGTCCTGGACGCTACCAAGCGGGCGCTACCGGCCCCGGCCAGACAACACCGATGCGGAAAGTATGAGACCAGCGTCGGTGGCGTGGGGGACCATGGAGCCGTGCCCAGCAACCACACGTTCGACCCGCTCGCGGCTCGGCGCTCTGCCGCCGACCCCGACCTCGACGTGTTCGTGTGGGGCACCGTCTTCCTCGACATGATCTTCGCCGGGCTGCCGTCCGCGCCCCAGCCGGGCACCGAGGTCTGGGCCGAGGGCCTCGCGTCCTGCCCCGGCGGCATCGCCAACCTCGCCGTGGCGGCGCGCCGGCTCGGGCTGCACACCTCGCTCGCCGCGGCCTTCAGCGACGACGACTACGGCGACTTCTGCTGGCGCACGCTCGAGGAGCAGGAGGGGATCGACCTGTCGCGCAGCCGCCGGTTCGCCGACTGGCACAGCCCGGTCACCGTGTCGATGTCCGTCGAGCGCGACCGCAGCATGGTCTCCCACGGCCATCCGTCGCCGCTTCCAGCGAGCGAGCTCATCGGCACCCCACCGCGCTCGCGGGCCGTCATGGTCGACCTGGCTGAGGACGAGGCGTTCGGGTCCGCGGCCACGAGCGGCGCGACCTGGGTCGACGAGGCCCGGGCCAACGGCGCTCTGGTCTTCGCCGACGTGGGCTGGGATCCCAAGGAGCAGTGGTCGCCTCACGTGCTCGAGCGCCTCGACCGGTGTGACGTGTTCATGCCCAACGCCGTCGAGGCGATGGCCTACACCGGCACCCGGTCGCCGGTCGAGGCGGTCTACGCTCTCGCCGACCGCGTGCCCGTCGCCATCGTGACCGACGGCGCTGACGGCGCGCTCGGGATCGACCAGCGCACGGGCGAGGAGGTCCGCGTGCCGTCGCTGCGCGTCCACGAGGTCGACCCGACGGGCGCGGGCGACGTGTTCGGAGCAGCCCTGCTCGTCGGCACCCTCGCCGAGTGGCCCTTGGAGCAACGGTTGGCGTTCGCCAGCCTGTGCGCCGGGCTCGCGATGCAGCAGTACGGCGGGTCGCTCGCCGCGCCGGGGTGGGGTGACCTCGCCGACTGGTGGACGGCGCTGACCGCCGACACGTGCGAGGACGCCTATCACCGCTCGCTTCGTCGCCGCTACGCCTTCCTCGGCGAGATCGTGCCCACGGTGCCGGTCATGGCCTGCCGGCGCGCGACGGCGACGATCGCCCGCCGCGCCGACGTCGAGCCGTTCTGAGCCCGGGCCCTCAGCCCTGCGTCGACGGGGTCTCGCGGGCAACCAGTCGGGCAACCCGCCGCCGACCGGTGCCCGACTGCCTGCGCTCGGCGCGCCACTGTGCACGCTTGCGGCTCAGCTCGGCGTTGCGGATCCGGTCCTGCGCCGTCGCCAGGTACATCTCGGGATACGTGTGGTTCAGGTCGTACATGATCTCGTCCTCTCTCGTGGTTCGTCCGTGAGAGACGACGGAGCCGACGGGCCGATCTCGACAACGGGGCTCAGACCAGGTGCACGTCGACGCCCGCGTCGCGCAGCGCGTCGACCTCGGACTGGGCCGCGCCCGCCGTGGTGACGAGATGGTCGAGGCGCGTGGCGGGGCAGATCGAGGCGAACGTGCGCACCCCGAGCTTGTCGCCGGTGGCCACGCAGATGATCTGTTTGGAGCGCTCGATCATCGTCCGGATGATCGCCGCCTCCTCCTCGTGCCGGCAGGTTGCGCCCTCGCGGGCGGTCAGGCCGTTGACGCCGACGATGGCGACGTCGAGCCAGAGCTGCTGGAGCACGAGTGTGGCGAGCGGGCCGGTCACCTCGTAGGACTCGGGTCGGGCGACGCCGCCGAGTGACACGCACTGCACGTGCGGGCGCAGCACCGCCTCGGTGGCGATGTTGAGCGCGTTGGTGACGATCGTGATCTCGCCGCCGTCGGCCGCGAGGTCCTCCCGTCCGGTGATCGCTCGGGCCGTCGCCGTCGTCGTCGTGCCACCGTTGAGCCCGATCACCTGGCCCACCTCGACGAGTGCCGCTGCAGCCTCGGCGACGCGCGACAGGTCGTCGTCGGTGCGGCTGCTCCGGTAGCGGTACGGCAGCTCGTAGGCGACCGAGGTCGCGACGACGCCGCCATGGTTGCGGGCCACGAGCTGCCGACGCGCGAGCTCGGAGAAGTCGCGCCGGATCGTCGCCTCGCTCACCCCGAGCAGCTCGGCCGCCTCGCCGACGCCGAGTCGGCCGGACGTGGCCAGTCGGTCCAGCATGACGGACCAGCGACTGGCCCGGTTCCGCGCAAGGTCGCTGTCGTCCGTCACGCGCCGACCATACCGCGCAGATTCAGCATTAGACATGACCATCTATGCGCGTTTAGGCTGTGATTCGCGCAGACACAAGCAAGGAAGTTCCCGCCCGCCCCCCACGTCCCGGAGCCGCCTCATGTCGCAGACCACGCACCTTGCCAGCGAGATCGCCACGCAGCCCGACGACTGGGCGCGCACCATCGGGCGCCTCGACGAGCTCGCGGGCGTGCTCCCGCAGCCCGGTGAGAGGGTGGCGACGATCGGCTGCGGCACCTCATGGTTCATGGGCCAGGCGTATGCCGCGCGCCGCGAGTCCCTGGGGCAGGGCGCCACCGATGCGTTCGCCGCGTCCGAGCACCGCCTGGCCCGCGGATACGACCGGGTCGTGGTCATCAGCCGGTCCGGCACGACCACCGAGGTGGTCGCCGTCATCGACGAGCTGCGTGCCTCGGGCGTGCCGCACGTCTCGATCGTCGCGACCCCGGGAACCCCGGTGGCGCAAGAGTCCTGGTCGACCATCCTGCTCGACGACGTCGACGAGAAGTCGGTCGTGCAGACGCGGTTCGCCACGACGACGCTCGCCCTGTTGCGCGCGTCGCTCGGCGAGGACCTCAGGCCCGTCGTCGAGCAGGCGCGCGCCGTGCTCGCGGAGGACCCGACGTCAGCGCTCGGCTCGCTGCTCTCCGTCGAGCAGGTGACCTTCCTCGGGCGCGACTGGAGCAACGGCATCGCCAACGAGGCGGCCCTCAAGCTCCGCGAGTCCTCCCAGTTCTGGGCCGAGGCGTATCCCGCCATGGAGTACCGGCACGGCCCCATCAGCATCGCCGCTCCCGGGCGGGCGGTGTGGGCCTTCGGCGAGGTGCCGGAGGGCCTGGCCGACGAGGTCCGCTCGACCGGCGCCCACTTCGAGCACCGAGACGTCGACCCGCTCGCCGACCTCGTGCGGCTGCACCGTCTGTGCCTCGCGCGGGCCGACGCCGCGGGTCTGGACCCGGACGCTCCGCGCAACCTGACCCGCAGCATCGTCCTGACCTGAGGTGCCGCGGCCACTCGACCGGCCCAACCCCGTCGAGTGGCCCCCCAACCACACCCGCGGGCTGAGACGCCGAGGCCACTCGACCGCCCAACCCCTCGAGTGGCCCCCCAGCCACATTGGGGTCGCTCTCGGCCCAGCGTGGAGGTCAGGGTCGGGCCAGGAGGCGTAACAGCCGGGCGGCCTCGTCGGCGACCGCGTCGCGGGCCGCTCCGAGGTACTTCCGGGTGTCGACCGTCGGTGACTCGTCGAGCCGCCTCAGCATCGCCCTGGTGAAGACCTGGTTGAGGTGCGTGGCGATGTTCACCTTCGTCATCCCGGCTCGCACCGCGGCCACAAGGCCGTCGTCGGGCACTCCGGACGAGCCGTGCAGCACGAGTGGCACCGGGACCGAGTCCCTCAGTGCAGCAATGAGATCCGTGTCGAGCGACGCAGTGCGGTCGGTCATCGCATGGGAGCTGCCGACGGCGACAGCCAGCGCGTCCACCCCGGTCTCGTCGACGAACCGCACCGCGTCGGCCGGGTCGGTGCGCACGCCGGGTGCATGCACACCATCCTTGCCGCCCACCTCGCCGAGCTCCGCCTCGACGCTCACTCCCTCGGCGTGACACAGCTCGACGACCCGCCGGGTCTGCGCGCGGTTGTCGTCGTCGGGCAGGGTGGAGCCGTCGTACATGACGGACGTGAGGCCGAGCCGCACCGCCTCTTCCACCAGGGCGACGTCCTCGGCGTGGTCGAGGTGGACGACGACCGGCTGTGCGCAGGCGCGCGCGACGGCGAGCGTGGCCGCGGCGACCGGGGCCAGCGAACCGTGGTAGCGCACGCAGTTCTCGGAGATCTGCATGACGACGGGCAGCCCGGCCCGCTCGGCAGCAGCGGCATACGCCTCGGCGTGCTCGAGCTGGATGACGTTGAAGGCGGCCAGGCCGCGACCGGCCGTCCGCGCGTCGGCGAGCACACTCGCGAGGTTGACGAGGGTCATCGGACACTCTCCTCGATCTCGACCGACGGCAGGAGCCGCTCCACGTCGGCAGGGTCGATGACCCCCGCGACCGGCTGGAGCACCGCCGCTGCCGACCACGCGACTCCTCGACGAAGCACGCCGGCCCAGGCGTCGCGTCCGTCGGGCAGGCCGCCGAGTGCGTCGACATCAGCGGCGAGCGACGCCGTGAGGGCATCCCCAGCCCCGGTTGCGTTGCCGCGCAACGGTTCCCGCAACCAGGCGCGCAGCCCGATCCCATCGTGGACGAGGTGTATGCCGTCTGCGCCGTCGGTGACTATCGCGGCCTCTGCGCCCCCGTCGACGAGCGCGACGGCGAGCTCCGCGGGTGTCGAGGACGGGCCGCCCTCGGCGCCCACGGCAGACTGCGCCTCCGCCCGGTTCGGCTTCACGAGTGTCGGGTGCGCCGCGAGGGCCCGGGCGAGAGCCGGCCCGCCGACGTCGAGGACGACGCGCAACCCGGCGCGAACGGCCTCGCGGGTGAGGGACTGGACCAGGTCGTCGGGTGCGCCGGACGGCAGGCTGCCGGAGATGGTCAGCACCGAGGCCCGGTCGGCGAGCGCGGCCAGGGCGCCCGACACGTGGGCCCACACGGCCGGCGGCTGGTCGGGCCCGGCCTCGTTGAAGAGCGTCGCCGTGCCGTCGTCGTCGACGACCGCCACGGATCGCCTGGTGCGGCAAGGTGACTCGACGAGCCGGAGGCTGACGCCTCGATCGGTCAGGTCGGTGGCGAAGGCTGCGAGCTCGTCCGCGCCGACCGGCGCCACGGCGATGACATGTGCACCCATCGCGGTCAGCACCGAGGCGACGTTGAGGCCCTTTCCGCCGGCGCGCTCGCGCACGTCATCGACGCGGTGGGACTCTCCGAGCGCCACGGTCGGGACGGCATAGGTGATGTCGACCGCAGGGTTGGGCGTGAGCGTGACGATCATCGGCCGACGAGGTCGAGCGCGATCGTCGCGGCGCCGAGCGACCCGGCCCGGTCGCCCAGGGCAGCCGCCTCGACGGCGACGTCCTCGCGCCCGCCCAACCGCATCGTCAGGGCAGCCCGCAGCGGGTCGAGCAGCGTGTCACCCGCGTGCACGAGACCGCCGCCGATGAGGACGAGCTCCGTGCCGGCAGCGGCGACCACGGGCGCGACCATGATCGCGAGCGCTTCGATGGCCTCCCGCCAGACGCGTCCGGCGATCTCCTCACCGGCGTCTGCGCGGCGTGCGACCTCCTGTGCGTCGCCGACGAGGCCGGTGGCCTCGGACCAGCGACGGCCGATGGCTCCGGCGCTCGACAGTGCCTCGAGGCAGCCACGCTGGCCGCAGCCGCACTGCGGGCCGTCGGGAACCACGATGATGTGGCCGATCTCGCCGGTCCAGAGCCCGCCGGTCACGAGCCGGCCGCGGCAGAGGATCGCGCTGGCCAGGCCGGTGCCGAGCGGCACGAACAGGACATTGTCGGCGGCGCGGGCGGCGCCGAGACGGTGCTCGGCCAGCAGGCCCGAGCGGACGTCGTGGCCGATGGCGACGGGCACGTCGACGTGGGCGGCCACGCTGCCGCGCAGGTCGAGGTCGCGCCAGCCGAGGTTGGCCGACCAGACGCCGATGCCGGCGGCCTCGTCGACCAGGCCCGGCACGGCCACGCCCATCGCGAGGAGGTCCACGGCCTCGCCCGAGGCTGCGACGAGCTCCACTGCGACTTTGGCCGCCACTTCGCCGAGCTGGCTGCCGACGTCCTCGGGCGTCGGGGCGACGGTCTCGGCGAGCACGGTGCCACCGGGGGTCACCAGGGCGGCCTTGACCCGGGTGCCGCCGACGTCGATCCCGACCACTGCCTCACGCATCACGATGCGCAGTCTATGAGCATTAGTGCACGGATGGACAGCCAGCCGATCACATTTGGACAATCGGCGCCACTCAGTGGCGATAGAGGGCCCTGGCCGGGCAGAGGCGGATGGCCGTGGCGGCCTCGTCGGCCGAGGCCGAGGCATCGTGCACCACGGGGTAGCCCCACTCGTCGAGCGTGACACCGCGCAGCAGCTGCGCACAGACACCGTGACCGGTGCAGGCGACCCGGTCGACCGCGATGCCACGGGGCTCGACCAGACCCAGCCGGGCGGCCGTCTCACGCGTGCCACCTGCCGGCTCAGTGAGCGAAGACATGGTGATTCCTCCGGTCCGAGGACAGGTGTCGGGCAGCACACCGGCCATCGTGGTGCTGCTCGACATGGGCGGCGAAGACGTTCAGGGCCGACCAGGCGAAGCCCGCCACCCCGTCCGGGAAGTGGCACGCCCCACGCCCCGGCAGCAGCGCGACCCGCGAGGACACCCGGCCGTATGCCGTGGGGTCAGCCCCCGTGGCGAGCGCTCGCCAGTCGGCGGCCAGGGCGGGCAGGCCGAACATGCACGGACCGCACTGACCGGCCGACTCGCCGGAGGCCCAGGTCAGCCAGCGGTCCACGACATCGAGTGGGCACTCGCGCGGGTCGAGGACCTCGACGACGCCCGGCCCGAGGGACGCACCGAACGGCGCGAGGTCGGCACCGGTCCAGCGCAGGCGCATCGCCGCCTCGAGCGGCACGAACCGGCCCCCGAGGCCGCCGACGAGCAGCGCCTCCGCGCCCTGCGGAGCACCGCCCGCCGCCGCCAGAAGGTCCGCGAGCTGGGCGCCCGCCTCGACCTCCAGCACCAAACCGCGCACGTCCGGCGTGTTCACCGTGACCAGGCGCGGGCCGGGCTCGGTGTCGGTGCCGAACGACCGGAACCAGTCGGCGCCGTTCCGGGCCACCTGGCCGATCCGCCAGACCGTCTCGGCGTTGAGCACGACCGTCGCAGAGATCCGCCGGCCGGCGGAGTCGTGACCGCCACGGACGAAGGGCCGGCGCTTGGTCATCGGTCGGGCAAGGCCGCCGTGCACGAGGGAGATGAGCGACGACTCTTCCGACGAGACATAGCGCGCCGGGACCTCGACGGTCTTCAGGCCCGCCGCCCGCAGCCGCGCGATGGTCGCAGAGCCGCGGTGGGCGGCATACGTCACGGGCTTGCCCGCCGCCACCGCCGTCGCGCCCTCGACGAGCGCGGCGAGCCGGTGCTCGACGACCCAGGCGTCCTTGGCCGCTCCCAGCTCTCCGTCGCACGCGTTGACGACGAGGTGGGCGCCATGCGCAAGCGCCGCCTCCACCTTCAGCGCGGTGCTGAACGCTGCACCTCCGCGCCCGGTGAGGCCTGAGTCCCGCAGCAGTGCGACGAGGTTCATGACCACTCCTGTCCTGCGACGACCTCTCGGCGCTGCCGGTCGAGGTGGGTCGTGGTGAACCGCCATCCGATGGCGAGGAGCCCGATGACGCCGCAGGCGATCGTGGTGGCGCGAAGCAGGCTCTGGTCGCCCGTGCCGAGGGCGACACCGTGGACGACTGCGAGCGGCCACAACACGAAGGACAGGGCGTGCACGCGCCGCCATGTCCGCTCCGCCAGCCGGTGCCGGAGCACCGACGTGACGACGACCGCGACGAGGATGTCGAACGCGAGCGTGCCGAGGCCCACCCACAGAGGCTCGTATCCGGAGGTGAAGGGCAGCACCGCGGACACGAGGTCGATCGAGACGTAGGTCTCCACGACGGCGGTGAGGATATGGGCCGCGAGGAACACGGTCATGCCCAGCGACAGCGAGCGATGCAGGGCCACGACGACCGTTGCCGACTCACCGTGCGGTCGGCGACGCCCGGAAGTGAGCACGCCGAGCACGAGGACGGCCGTCAGCAGGACGATGCTCACCACCCCGGTCGCGCGGGATGTGTACCAGAGGATCTCGTTCATCAGGCGGCCCTCCTCATCGGCTCCGGCCACCCAGGCGTCACTAGGACCGCACCGTCCGCCCGATCGAGCCGTGACGGGATGCCTTGTGTGGCAAGCCATTCCGCTGCGTCCTCGCCCAGCACGATCGCGGCCGTGGATGCGGCGTTGGCCTCCAGGCAGGTCGCGCCCGCGCAGGTCACCTGCTGCCAGGTGCAGGTGGCCGTGCGGCCGGTGCGCGGGTCGATGATGTGGTGACGGGGGCCGTCGACCGTCTGCCACACCCGCAACCGGGTCGAGGACGTCGCGAACGCCTGACCGGTGCTCGTGACCACCTGCCGGGTCCTGCCGTCGGCGTCGTCGACACCCACCGACCATCCTCCACGCGGCAGCTCGCCGGACACGGCGACGTCGCCACCGAGGTTGACGAGGAAGCCGCCGGGCAGGGACTCGGCGAGCGCCGCCGCGATGGTGTCGGCAGCGTGGGCCTTGGCCGTCGCACCGAGGTCGAGCAGCGTTCCGGCAGCCACGGACACGCGACGCGCCGACACGTTGAGGTGCACCGAGTGCCAGTGCGGCACTCGCCCGATGCTCACCTGCCGGAACTCGCCGCGCGCCCGCACCCGGTCGAGGTCGTCGTCGTAGCCGGCCGCTACGAGGGCCGCCCCGATCGTCGGGTCGACGAGCCCGCCCGTCAGACGTGCGGCCCGCAGTCCCGCGTCGAGGTATGCCGCACACGTCGGCGATAGGAACGCCTCCGCGGGTGCCCGGCGAGCCCGACCGGCCAGGCGCATCAGCTCCGAGTCCGTGCGGAACCGGCTCACGGCACGGTCGACCTCGCGAAGATGCGACTGGGCGAGATCCACCGCGCGGTCCAGCAGGTCGGGCCGGGTGCAGAGGATCTGGTTCGTGGTCCCGATGGCGCGGAAGGTTCCGCCGGCTGCACCGTCGACGTCGGCGCGGGAGTAGGCGATCGGCGCGGACATCAGGACCCGCTCGAGCTCGACTGGGCCTGGCGGTCGCTCCCACCGACGGGAGAGACGGCCGTGAAGCCGCTGGTCGTGTCGGTCGTGCTGCTCGTGCTGCTGCTGCTGGTCGTGCTGCTGCTGGTCGTGCTGGTCGAGGTGCCGGACGTCTTCGCGGCTGTCGACTGCGCGTGGGCCTCGCCGAGATGGACGGCGATACCGCCGACGACCAGGGTCGAGGCGGCCAGCAGACTGGCCGACCAAACCCTCGCTCGCTTCAGGGGTCGGGGAGTGGGGCTCATGGGCGTCTCCTTCGGGGGGTTCACACCACCGTCGCGGGCGCCTCTGTGTGCCTGCTGTGGTCGGGCGGTGCATGCGGCATGACTCCCGACCCGGCGGCATACGGAAGGGCCGACCGGGCAGGACCCCACCGCAGCGCTCATTGCTTTCGAGCAATTCGCTTGCGGTGGAAGGCGACTCCCGCAACGCTCAGCCACATGGCACTTCACATCCACAGCATCACGTTCGACTGCGGGGACGCTCGCGCCCTTGCCACGTTCTGGTCCGGACTGCTCGGCTGGAACGTCTACTACGACGACGACCCCGAAGTCGTCGTCGCCCCGTCGTTCCCGAACCAGGGACTGGGCCTGCTGTTCATCCCGGTGCCCGAGGGCAAGACGGCCAAGAACCGCGTCCACCTCGACATCGCCCCAGAGGACGGCACGCGAGATGAGGCCGTCGAGCGGGCCCTCGCCGCCGGTGGAACCGTCGTGGGCGACCACCGCAACGAGGACGGCACGGGCTGGGTCACGATGGCCGACCCTGAGGGCAACGAGTTCTGCATCGAGCGTGGCCCGGCCGAGAAGGGCGATCCGGGGCCACGCGAGTTCCGGATCGGGTGAGCACGGCGGGAGCCGGCCCGCGCCCGGTCAGGCGTCGGGTCCGGCGCCGTGCCTGGCCAGGAACGCCGCCGCCGCGTCGGCGACCTCGCGCCATCCGCTGTCGACGACGAGCGAGTGGCCTCGGCCGGGGATCTCGATGATCTCGGTCGGGCCGGGGTTGCGCAGCTGCTTCTTGTACGACGCGTGCGAGATCGCCCACGGCACGGTGTTGTCCTTCTCGCCGCTGATCACCAGCAGCGGTCCACGGTCCGGGCGCAAGGTGTCCACGCTCGCCTCGGTGCGTGGGTTGAAGTTCGCCGTCGCGGCCTGGAAGAGCGGGCGACCCGGCGCCGCAACGGGATACGTCCGGTACAGCTCGGCCGCCTCCTCCGCGCTCACGGCGTTGGCGAAGGCGAAGCGGTACTGGTCGAAGGTGAGGGAGACTGCCCGGTTGTAGTTGGCCGGGTTCGTCAGCACGGGAGAGCTGGCCCGCAGCGCCGAGATCGGCAGCGGCAGCACGCCGCGGAACGGGGCGGGATCGATCGCGACCGCGGCCTTCGCCAAGCCCATCCCGGCGAGCTTCTGCGTGATGAGGCCGCCGAAGGAGTGCCCGATGATCACCGGCTTGCGGTCGAGCAGTCCGATGACGTCGGCGATGTGGTTCGTCACCTGGCCGACCGACTTGCCCGCGAGGACCTCGGGCTTGGCGCGAGCCTCGTCGACCGTCTCCGGGTCGTCGGGCCAGCTCGGTGCGAGCGTCGCGTAGCCGAGCTCCTCGAAGTGGGCGCGCCAGGCGGCCCAGCTGCTCGGCAGCAGCCACAGGCCGTGGACGAAGACGACGGGCTGTCTGGCACTGGCATTGGCGCCCTCGATCTGGCCACGCTCGGAGGCCGTGATGGAGGGGGCGCTGGCGGGACTGGTCATGGGGTCTCCTGGAGGGTCAGGTGATGCGCGTACTGACCGGTCGTCCCGGTGTGGCCATCGTGGTGCCCGGATGCCCTGGCCGTCGAGCGTTCTGACGCGCGATCCCGCCCCGCGGACGCGCTGGTATGGATTTGACGTAGCCAATGCAAGGACCGGGCGCGTTGGGAGCTGGCGCTAAGATCTTGATGAGAGCCCGAGAGAAGGTGGGGATGGTGGCAGCTCGTTCAGAGGTCAGTCAGGCCGTGAAGCGTTACGCGACCCAGTCCACCAAGGCGTCTGCCCGTCTCGAGCAGCGCACCGTCCCGCCGGGTTATAAGCGTTCGAAGGACGTGGAGCGCTTTCTCGCCCAACGGCTGCCCCGCAGCGAATGACGCTCTCGCCTCGGTACGGAGAAACACCCGTTCCCGGAGACGAGCTTGACGCGCTGCTGCCAAAGGTACGCATGCTGCTGGGCGACCCCGTGAGCCGGGCCGCCGTGTACGACCTCGAGCAGGCCTTCCAGCAGGAAGCCGCTGAAGACCTGCTCACCGCGGTCCTGGAGGGTCCCGGCGTCCTCTCGGCCTCAGGCGTCTACTTCATCGATGACACCTATGCTTTCGCCGGACCGAAAGTCACACTGCCCTGCAAGAGTACGACTGGGACCTGGACAAAGCCCGATACATCGAACTGCTGCGCGAGTACGACAGACACCGCGACCCGCGCGAGCTCGCGGCCTTCGTTCCCGTCCGGACACTTGGCACATTTGATGGGCCCCCGGACGATTCGGACCGGATGCTTTCATCTGAGTGACGCCCGGGCGCCACTTCCCGGACGCGCCGGCCTCAAGGCTCGGGGTCGGCCCGTAGGCTCCTCCTAGTCGACGACAGACAGGGCCACCTTGCGCGGCACGACCATCCGCCATGCGTCGACGACGATCTCGCGCATCCGCTCCTCGTCGATGGCGTCGAGCCGCACCTCGACCCAGTTGAACCGCAGGTCTGAGTGCCGCGGCATGATGAACACGTCCGGCTCGCTCGCGACGAGCACGTCACGCTCCTCCTTGGGGAAGGCGAAGCCCATCTGGGTCTCGTCGGCGGAGAACGCGAGCCACACGATCTTGCCGACCCGGAACTTCACGCGGTCTCGCACGAGCACTTCGTACGAACGCGGGAGTCCTTGCGCCACCCGCCGGATGTCGTCGATGGTCACGGGCACCCTTCCACCCTCCCATGGGACGGCGACATTGGGCACCGGCCGCGTCCCGGGTCCTGCCGGCTGGTGTCTTCCGGGGACGGCACCGGACGGCATACCCTCGGCGGTGTCGCGACCTCGACGGCACCATGGCCGGGCGGGCTGAAACGTCGACCTGACCGAAGGAGCGACGGATGTCGACGACCCCACCCTCTGCCGTGCCCACGATGCCCGAGCGACTGCTCGCCTTCCTCGACCGCCTCGCGCAGGTCCTGGCCGAGCGCGGCGATGCGGTCGCGCTCTTGGGCCTCGGCTCCGTGGGCCGAGACCTGCACCGGCTGGACGAGCACTCTGACGCCGACTTCTTCGTCTTCGTCGACGATGACGCTGCTCGCGACCGCTACCTGGCCGACATCGACTGGCTGGAGGGCGCTCACCCCGTGGTGTGGTCGTTCGAGAACAGCCTGGCCGGGCGGAAGGCACTGCTCGCCGACGGGCTGTTCGCCGAGTATGCCGTGCTCTCGCTCGCTGAGCTCGACACGGCCGGCTACCCACCGGGGCGCATTCACTGGCAGCGCGCCGACGCGCCCGAGGGCCTCGACATCCCCCGGATGCCACTGCCGATGACACCGACTCTCGAACACCAGGTGGGCGAGGCGATCACGAACCTCTACGTCGGGCTGCACCGCGACCTGCGCGGCGAGCGGCTGACGGCGACGCGCTTCGTCCAGGGGTATGCCGTCGACCGCTGGATCACGATCCTCGGCCTGCTCGGGCTGGGGAACGGCCCACAGCAGGACCTCTTCGTCATCGACCGGAGCGCGGAGCGACGGTTCCCGCCGGAGCTGCTCCCGCTCGGCGACCTCGTGCCCGGCTATGACCGCAACTCGCACGCGGCGGCGACCCTGCTCCGGCTGCTCGAGGCGCACGTCGAGCTCGACCCGTCCATCGTCTCCGCGGTGCGCGACCTGGTCGCGCGGACGGCTCAGGAGAGGGTCAGCTCGAGCGTGTAGACGATGAGCGCGGTGCCCGGCACCGGCGACCAGTCTCGGTGCGGCTGGCGGACGAAGCCTGCGCGCTCGTAGATGCGGTGGGCGGCGCGCATCGTCGGCTGGGTGGACAGGACCAGCCTGCGCCGGCCGAGCTGTCGCGCTCGGTCGACGCAGTGCTGGACGAGCGCGGCACCCACCCCTTGCCCGCGACCCAGCGGTGCGACGGCGAGGGTGCGGAACTCTGCCTCGTCGCTCTGGGCGATGTCGGCGTAGGCCCCCGGCGCGCCGACGAAGGTCACGCCGCCGAGGACGGTCCCGGCGTCGTCGACAGCGACGAGCACGTCGGCGTGCTGGGCGCGCGACCGCACGTCACGCAACAGGACGAGATATGGGTCGTCCGCGCCGAAGTCGAGCAGGCCGTCGTCGAGATACGCCGCCGCGGTGATGTCACCGAGCCGGTCGAACTCGTCCGGCCGCGCCGCCCGGATGGTGAAGGCCATGGCCGGCGGTCGTCAGGCGGCGAGGCGCCAGGCGATGACGCCGAACAGGACGCCGAGGGAGTTGGTCGCCCAGTGCATGCCGACGCTCGCGAAGATGCTGCCGCTGCGCCGCCGGAGCTCGCCGGCGAGCAGGCCGCCGAGCGCGGTGAACAGGACCGTCCCGCCGATGACGGCGATCTTGGCGAAGGCGCCGAGGTCACCGACGGCCGATGCGATCGCCTCGTTGCCGGTCGCCGAGGCCATGGCAGGCAGGACGTGCCAGAGCCCGAACAGCACCGAGGAGGCGACCAGGACCTGCCAGACGCGAGCGTGCCGCGACAGGAAGCCCCAGAGCACGGACCGGAAGGCCACCTCTTCCAGCAGGATCGTGCCGACCGGGATCATGACGAACGCGGTCAGCAGGGCTCCGGCGGGCGGGAGGTGGTAGCGCGCGTCGAGGAACGCCGAGCGCGTCGCCGGGAGCAGCACTCCGGCGAGGTAGACCAGGCCGACGACGGCGATGACCCCCAGGCCCCAGCGGATGCCACGGGCGTGCGTGCGCCGCGCCAGGCCGAGCTGGTGCCAGCTGAGCCCCTGCCAGCGAGCGAAGGCCAGCAGCACCACGGCACCGGCCGGACCGAGCCACATGGTGTCCCAGCCGAAGAGGTGGTTCGCGATGTTGACCCCGGCCAGGGTGAAGACCACGACCACAGTGGAAGCGAGGCGAGCACGCTTGGCCCGGGCGATGAGCGCGAGCCGGCGGCGCCGGACGGCCTCGTGAGGCCCGTCGTGGAAGCCCACGATCTCACCGGAGGTCGGGGTGTCGACGGCGGCGGGGACGGTCGCGAGCAGGGTGGTCATCCCGGCCAGTCTCCCATGCGAGCCTGTGTCCCGCTGACGCGTCCACACACGGTACGCACAGGTTCTCCACAGGGTTGGGCCCCTGAAGCCGCGGAGGAGGCGGCACGTCAGCTGCCGCGCGGGGCTCAGGCGGGACGGAACGCGATCATCGGGAGCTGCTCGGCCAGACGTCGGCGCGCCCGCGGCGTGCCGTCGTAGCGCCAGCCCAGCAGCGAGGTCAGCGTCGCGCGCACGCCGGGCCGGATGAACGGGTGGCGCCGCTCGTAGTCGGCGAACGTCTCGACCGCCTCGTCCACGCCGAGCACCCGGTATGCCGCCGGGCGCGGGCCGCGCCCGAAGTCGAGTCGCGCGCCGCCGGCCGCCTCGGTGTTGCGCACCCAGTCCGCACCCGGACCGTAGCCGGCCATCACGACCGCCTCGCCGGTGACCGGCTCGTAGTGCAGCACCTCGACGACGGCGTGGTACGTCCGGCCGCTACGACGGCCGACGTGCTCGATCTGGACGAATCGGTGACCGAACACGCGCCCGAGCCTGTGGTCGTAGAGGCGGCTCGGTGCGGCATACAACCGCTTGAGCCACGGCGGCATCGGCGCCGGCTCCCCCTCGGCCCGGGTCATCGACGCCGCGTGACGAGCCCGCGGACATACTCGGCCTGGCCGAGATGCTTCACGGCGTCGTCGAGGACCGAGACGACGCGGACGGCCAGCGTGACGGGTGGGTCCCAGCGCTCGTCGACGACCCGGGAGTAGTCGTCCGCGTCGAGGCCTTGCACGAGCTCGATCGTGCGCGCGTGGACAGCGCCGTGATACCCGGCGAAGAGCTCCGGGTCGCCCACGGTGAACCGCCCCACGTCGCGCGACGACATGCCCCAGCCGTGCGTGTGCCGGGGGTAGGGCAGCGCGAAGCGGTCGACCCAGCCGTCGTCGAGCCACGCCGACCCGTCACCGCTGAGATCGGCGACCTGGTCGTCCTGCTGACGGGCCAGGTGCCAGACGAGCCACGCGATGTGGTTGGCGTCGGCGTCCGGGCGCCAGAGCAGCTCGTCCACAGTCAGGCCGCGGACGACGTCGGGCACGCCGTCACGGATGCGCTCGAAGCCGTCGACGAGAACATCGCGGGCCAGATCTGTCGTCACGTCAGCCATGTCCCAAGCATGCACCCCGGCACCGACGCGCCACGCGCCGCAGCGAAGCGAGGCGCCAGAAGCACGCCGCGGCGCCGGCGTTGTCTGGACGCAGCGCAGCGAGCGAGGCACGAGCGAGCGCAGCGGAGGAAGTCAACGCCTCAAAGGCGACGCGGCACGCGCCGCAGCGAAGCGAGGCGCCAAAAGCACGCGGCGGCGTCACAGCGACCACCTCCGCGCGTCTCACCAGTGGGCAGTCGGCCGGCGTGCCCGTTGGCCTTCAGGAGGGAGCAAGGGTGCGTCGGGTTGTCGTCGCTCCACACATGGATGACGAGTCGCTCGGGTGCGGCGGGCTCCTCGCGAAGTACCCGGACGAGTGTCTTGTCGTCACCATGACGGACAGCGGACCGGTCCGAGCGAAGGAGCAGGGCCGCGCGATGGCCGCCCTCGGCGTCTCGAACGTGCTCAACCTCGGCTTCGAGGACGGCCTGCTGCCCCAGCGGATGACCGACACGGTCGGCGCACTCGACGCCGCCATGGCCGACTACCGGCCGGACGAGCTCTACCTGCCGTTCCCGTCATTGCACCAGGACCACATCGCGACCTACGAGGCGGGCATGCGTGCCGCGCGGATCTCGATGGACGCCAGCCACTGGTACCCGGCCTCCGTGTTCGTCTACGACATCGCGGTCTACGACGTGAGCCTCTACCCGACCGACCTGCGCTGGAACGTCTTCGAGCCGCTCGACGAGGGCCAGGTCACGGCCAAGCAGGAAGCGTGCCTGGCCTACCAGTCGGAGATCCCCAGCGAGATCCACCCGATCCGGAGCGTCGGCGCCATTGCGGCCGCGGTGGGCCGGCCGCGACTGCTGGAGTATGCCGAGCAGTTCGCTCTCGTCAGGAGCGTCCGTCCGTGATCGTCGCGATCCATCAGCCCGACCTGCTGCCCTACTCCGGCTTCTGGTTCAAGATGGTCAACAGCGACGTGTTCGTGCTGGCTGTCCACGACCAGTTCCAGAAGCACGGCTACCAGCGGCGCGTGCGGATGCGCGACTCGTGGGTCTCCCACCAGCTCGTCGGCAAGCCCGCCCTGGTGCCGATCCGCACCATTGCGGTGCAGCCGGGATGGCAGGGCCGGATCGCCGCCTCGATCCGGGGGCGCTACACGGGGTCGAGGCACTGGAAGGACCGGGGGGTCGAGCTGTGCGCCCGAATCGAGGGGGCGCGCGGGTCCACGCTGGTGGACGCCAACCGGGCGCTGATCGACATCGTCCGCGACCTGCTCGACATCCACACCCCGCTCGTGATCACCGACCAGCCCACCCGCAGCGGCACCGAGCGGCTGATCGAGCAGGTGAAGCTCGTCGGCGGGACGGCATACCTGTCCGGCTCCGGCGGGGCCGCCTACATGGGCGACCACGCCTGCCAACGCTTCGCGGACGAGGGCATCCAGCTGACCTGGAGCCCTCACGAGCACCTCACGGGCGACTCCATCGTCACCGTGCTGATGGATCACGACGACCCCAGGGGTGCCATCGCCAACACGGCGCCCACGTCGGCGCCCACGTCGGCGCCCACGTCGGCGCCCGCGTCGGCGCCCGCTGCGCCCCTGCGGGAATCGACCCGATGACCGCCGTCGCCGTCACGTTCCAGGGCGACGCACGGGACGCGACCGCGTGGTCGGGCACGCCCGCCGGGATCGTGCGCGGCCTGGAGGAGCTCGGTGTCGAGGTGCGCACGATCAGGGCCGCCCCTCCGGCCCGCTGGGACGCCCGGGTCCGGCAGGCCCTGGGTCTGCCCAGATGGGACCCGCGACGCGCTCGGAGCGAGGGCTGGCGGGCCGAGCTCGCGCGCACGACGTCGGCCTCGCTCAACGGACTTCCGTACAACGCGCTCTGCTCGCGCCTCGCCCAGCGCGACCTCGCCGCGGCCGGACACGTGGACGCCGTCGTCCAGATCGGGACGTCCTACCGGGTCGAGCACCCGAACCTCGTGACCTTCGAGGACCTGACGATCAGGCAGGCACTCGGCAACCCCTACTTTCATTGGCAGCACCTCGACCCGCGGACGGTGGACGCCCGAATCGTGCGCCAGACGGACGCCTATCGCCGGGCGCGCGCCGTGTGCTGTGCGACGCCCTGGACCGCCGCGTCGGTCGTCGGCGACTACGACATCCCGAGCCGGAAGGTGCATGCCGTCGGCGTCGGGACCACCCACGAGATGTCGGCGCCGGACCGCGACTGGAGCCGCCCCCGCTTCCTGTTCGTCGGCAAGGACTGGGAGGACAAGAACGGGCCGGTCCTGCTGCGCGCGTTCGCCGATCTGCTCACCACGGTGCCCACCGCCACCCTCGACCTCGTCGGGCACCACCCGCCGGTCGACCAGTCGGGCGTGACCGGGCACGGCTTCCTCAGCCTGAGCGACCCCGTCGCCCAGGAGAAGCTGTCCGAGCTGTATGCCGCAGCCACCTGCCTCGTCGTGCCGACGAGCTTCGAGCCGGCCGGGATCGTGTTCCTCGAGGCCGCCGCTGCCGGCATCCCCTGCATCGGGACGAGTCGTGGAGGAGCCGCCGACCTCATCGGCCCCGGCGGTGTGACCGTAGACCCGGCCGACCCGCTGACGCTGGTCGCCGCGATGCGACACCTGTGCGACCCCGCCACTGCTGCCGCGGCCGGCACGGCCGCCGCGGCACGGGTCCGACTCTTCACCTGGCCGAAGGTCGCCGAGCGGATCCTGGCCGCAGCGGGACTGCGTTCCTGGCCGCTCGACCAGGGCCCGTTCGACGGTTCTGCTCGGTAGCCGCAGGGGCGGGATCGGGACTCAGAAGTCCAGCACCGGCTCGGGCCACCGCGCCTGCAGGTGCCTTCGGAGGGCCTTTCGCGCCCGGTACGACATCGAGCGCACCGCGTCGGGCGTCGTCCCGAGGTGTCTGGCGCACTGCTGGACGCTCATGTAGTCGACCAGCTGCAGGAGCAGGACCTGCCGTGCGCTCGGGTGCAAGGCTGCCATCGCGACGGAAAGGGCCCGGCTGGCCTCGGCCCGGAGCATGGCCTGCTCGGGGTCTTGGGCGTGCCCGGGGCTCGACGTCAGGTGGTGCAGGGTCTCGGGCGGCACGGACTGCGGGTGGGCGGCATGGGCTCGGCGCCGCGCCGCGCTCGCGGCGAGGTTGCGGATGGTGACCGCCAGGTACGCACGGACAGAGCCTCTCGGGCCCTCCCCTCGGGCGAGAGCGCGCAGCAGACGCATGACGGCGTCCGCGGCGAGGTCCTGTGCCGGATAGTCGAAGGTCGCGTGCCTCCCGGCGATCCGCACGGCGGCGGGGTGATGCCGTCGGCACAGCTCGTCGATCGAGGCCTGGTCGCCCGACCGGGCGGCATCGAGGAGGTCCTCGTCCTTCTCCTCGACGACGGCGTCAGGAGCCGCGGGAGCGATGTCCAGGTTGAGTGCAGTCACGGTGACCTCTCCTCGTGCCGTGATGTGTCACCAGGAGACTGGGCCGCGAGGCCCGACCCGAACATCGGCAAAAGGGCCCGACCGTAAGCAGATGGGTAGAACGGGCAGTTCTGCGGGGTTGCGTCAGCGCACCGTCACACCCGAGGTCGACCTGCGTCATGAGGGGTGACCGCGTTTCGCCGCCCGCCGGACGGCCTGTCCCGGCCCGGGAGCGCGTCTGACCTGCCGAGGAGCCGAGCATGTTCGACCAGAGCCGGGGCCGGGACGGAGGCGTTGACGAGTCGCCGGCGCCCGAGATCAGCGTGGTCGTCCCCTGCTACAACTGCGCCGACGTGCTCCCCCTGCAGCTGGAGGCGCTCGCGACCCAGACGCAGGCCCCGCCGTTCGAGGTCATCGTCGTGGACAACCGCTCCACCGATGGGCTGCGCCGGGTCGTGGAGGGCTGGCGGGCCCGGCTCCCGACACTGCGTCTCGTCGAGGCACGCACGTCGCAGGGAGCGTCGTACGCGAGGAACGTCGGCATCGGCGCGGCGCGTGCGAGGCGTCTCATGTTCTGCGATGCGGATGACGTCGTCTCGCAGTGGTGGCTGCACCACGGCCGGCTCAACTTCGAGGTCGCCGACCTCTGGAGCGGGTCGTGCATCGCCCTCGATGGCCATGCCTTCCCGCCGTCGGTCAGCGCGGCGCGGGCCGCGATCGGTGACGCGGCGCCCTGGGCACCCCCTGCCGACGACCAGACCGGAGCCTTTCCCGTGCTCATGGGAGGGAACTTCGGAGTGTCCCGGGACGTGCTGGACGTCGTGGTCGGGTTCGACCAGTCGCTGCCCAATGCCGGCGAGGACAACGACTTCGCGTTCCGGGCACGTCGGAGCGGGTATCCGGTCTTCCTGTCGTCGAGCACCAGGGTTGCCTACCGCCAGCGCACCGGCCGGCGGGCACAGCTCGGCCTCGTCTACCACGGCGCGGTGGCGCACGCGCTGACGGCCTCGAGGTACGACGCGTGGGATGCCTCCCCACAGCCACCGTGGCTGGAGGGGCTGATGCGAGTCACCGTGGCCGGCGTGCTCATGTGTGTGGTCAGCCGACGTCGTGACTGGGCCGCCCTGGCCGAGCGGGCCTGCAGCGCGGTGGGTATCGCGCACGGCGTCCTTCGGTACGGCCGCGGGCGACGCCTGCCGCCCACCCAGATCGGACGTGGCGTCGACGACGGGGTGGCGTGAGGGGTGCACCGGACGACACTGGGCGACCCCATCCCCTCCGCGAGACGAGACCGGTCCATCGACCTCGCCAAGGGGGTCGCCATCGTCATGATCGTCGCGAGCCACGCCCTTCGGGGGCTGGTGGCCTCCGGCCTGCTCGCCCCGGAGTCGTCGACCTACCGCGTGCTCGACCGCGCTCTCTATCTGGTCCACGTCGCCGTGTTCGCGTTCCTCGCCGGCCTGTTCGTGCGGTCAGGTGTGCAGCGGCGTGGGGCAGCGGCATACCTGTTGTCCAGGAACGCCATGGTCGTGTGGCTCTACCTGCTCTGGACGCTGCTGCAGGGCAGTGCCAAGGTGCTGGCCGCGTCCCAGGTGAACACGCCCATGTCGTGGGGCGATGTCCTCCGGATCTGGCTTCCCGACGGCCAGCTGTGGTTCTTCCCCTGGCTTGCGCTCGCCACGACGCTCACGGTGCTCGTGGCACCGTGGCACTCGCGGGCCCGGGCCCTCGTGCTGCTGGCCGCCACCTCGGCCGTCGCCGTCGCGACCTGGGGACTCGGCTTCTCCGTGATCGTCCTCAACGGTGTCCAGATCACCCCGTTCTTCGTCCTCGGCGCAGCCGTGGGCGATCGGGGGTATGCGGCGTGGTGGCGTCACCGGGGCCGCACCACGTTCGTCGCGGTCGTGGGCATCGCCTCCTGGCTTCTCGTGAGCGTCGTGACGGAGGCGACCGTCCCGACCGGGGAGGGTTTCGGGCGGACGGCGACGACCGTCGCTCTCGGCATCGTCGGCGCTCTGGCGGGAGCGTCCGGGTTGCTGGCCGCAGCGGCGCTCGCCGGTCGTACGGGCTGGTCCTGGCTTGACCGCTGCGGGCGCTTCAGCCTGGACATCTTCCTGCTGCACATCAGCGTCATCGCGGTCGTCCGTACCGTCCTGCTGCGGGCGGGCGTCGACCAGGTGGCGGTCCAGCTCGTGGTCGCGACGGTGTGCGGCGTCGCGTTGTCCCTGCTGCTCGCCGAGGCGCTTCGGCGCATCGGGCTGCCGTGGCTGTTCGGGCTGCCGTCACCGGTCGCCGCGCTGGTCCGTAGGGTCGGGCCGCGAGCTGGTGACCACGCGCGTCGGGGCCGAACCGTTTGAGACAGACGCAAAAACCCGGCCAGAGCGAAAGTTGATTCATTTTCGCTCAAAGAGAAGCGAATAGGCGGTTCGCCCGAATCCATTCGTGCTCGGAGCACCCGGCGGGCCAGGGCGATACCACGGTTCTCGGCTGTTCCCGGCTTGACTTGCCCAGCCTGGGCTGCAAACACTTCCGCTAGCGAGAAGCGGGTCAGCCTTTTGTCACAGTCGGTGCGAAGCCACGTTTGTCGCTTCAAATGCACACGTGTGAACGTAACGACGAGAAAGCTGGGCGGGAGCTTTGACGATCATCGACGAGACGCCGACGGACTCCGACCTGGTGGCCCGCGTGCGGGCCGGCGACAACGAGGCGTACGGCGAGCTGTGGTCTCGCCACGTCGACGTCGCCCGTGGTCTGGCGCGCCGGATCACCTCCCGCGACCCCGAGGACCTCATCGGCGAGAGCTACGCGCGCATCCTGACGGCCATCCAGGCGGGCCGAGGCCCCGACACGGCGTTCCGGCCTTACCTCATGAGCACGATTCGCCGCGTCAACATCGACAACGCGCGGCGGTACCAGACGCGGGTCGTGCCGACCGACAGTCCCGAGGTCCTCGACCCGCACAGCAGCGAGTCGTCCGAGGACATCGCCATGCGACGCGCGGACGGGTCGTCCGCCATCGCCGCCTGGCAGTCCCTGCCGGCCGAGACGCGCGACCTGTTGTGGGATCTCGTGGTCATGGACGAGACGCCGGCCAGGCTGTCCGGAAAGCTGGGGATGTCGCCCAACGCCGTGGCCTCGCGAGCACGACGGGCCCGAGAGCGGCTCCGCCAGGCGTACCTGAGCCAGCTCGTCACCTCCAAAGCCGACGACGAGTGCCAGCTCATCCGGTCAGACCTCGGCGCCTACGTGCGCGGCAGCCTGGGCGCGACCCGGCGAGAGACCATCGACGAGCACCTGGAGACCTGCGGGCCGTGCCGCAACGCTGTGGCGGACCTCCGTTCGGTGGACGACATGATCAGGCTCCGCGTCGCGCCGTTCCTTCCGATCGTGGCCCTCGGAGCCGCGCATGAGCTGAGCAGCGGTGCCGGCGCCCTCTCGGCGGTGACCCAGAAGGCCCTGGCCGTCGTGAGACCACCGCTCGCGCGCGTCACCGCCGTGAACGGGCCGACCGGGTTCGTCGCCGCCGCCTCCAGCCTCGCCGCCGCTGTCGGGATCACGGCCGTCATGCTCGCGGGCGGTCACGAGGTGCCCACCACGGCGGCGAAGCACCCGGCACGGGTGGAGTCATCGGTCTCGACCGCCGACCGCGCGAGGGCTGCAACCCCGGTCGCCAGCTCAGTCGCCTTGGTGTCGGCGGGGCCTGTGGGCGCGCCGATCGCGAAGCCGCACCCGGCGGGCGCGCCGGCGGTGCACGCGGTGCCACGGAGACCGTCAGCACCGTCGACCCAGACCGCGTCAGTCGCGCAGACCCGTCCCGCGCAGACCCGTCCCGCGCCGACCCGTCCCGCGCCGAGCCCGGCGCCGCCCCGTCCCGCGCCGAGCATCGCGCCGAGCCCCACACCGACAGTCACCGAGCCTCCGAAGCACAGCCCGGGCCCGCCTGCGACCCAGCCGATACCGGCGGCTTCGGACCAGCACGACCATGACGACGGTGACGATCAGAGCGAGCAGAGCGGTCAGCAGGACGCGCCAGCGCCGGTCCCACCGGCTGCCCCGTCCACACCCGTCACCATCGTGCTCGCGTCGAACGCGACGTCGGCGACCCTGACCAAGCTTCGCGTGACCGAGGGCTGGATCATCACCGCGGTGAGCACCCTGAGCGACCACCCGTCCAACCGGAGCTCGCACTTCCCGACCAGGTCCTTCGTCGGCTTCGTCCGGCCCGGCCAGATCATCGTCGCGGTCTCGCGCACCTCATCGGCCGTGTCGAGCGGCAGCCTCGAATACGACCTCCTCGACCGAGGCGGACGGCTCGAGCGCGGCCGGCAGAGCCTTCCCTGACCGAGGCCCCCCGGACACGGCGGCAACCGTCGCGACATGCAAGCGCGACTCTCGCGTCTCTAGAAGAAACCGGCAAAAGAGGCGAGGGGGTCAGAGGTGCGCATGCTGGCAAGGGACCAACCCGACCCCTGGGTGCAGGACTCCACCCGCGGGACGCCCCCTCGGCGCCTCCTGACCCCACAGGAGGCCGCCGACATCATCCAGGTGAGCCCGACGACGCTGCTGCGATGGGCACGCGAGGGCGCCGTGCCCTGTGTCACGATTCCGAGCGGACGGCGCCGTTTCCGGATCTCCGACCTTCCCGGCTTCGACCGCGCAGACCTCCTGACGCCCTGACGACATGACGCCCTGACCCCGAGCCCACACCGAACCGACGGCTCGGTCCCTGCCCGCTGGGTCTCAAGCCAGCTCGCCGAGCTCGACCAGCCGCGCGAAGTCGACGTCCGTGCGACGCACCTCGGCGAAGGTTCCTTCCGCGGCGATGCGGCCCTCGTTCATGAAGACGATGCGGTCCGCATCCCGGACCGTCGACAGCCGATGGGCGACGATGACGATCGTCATGCTCCCGTGGAGGTCGCGCAGCGTCCTGGAGATCTTGTGCTCGGTCAGGTTGTCCAACGCCGAGGTCGCCTCGTCGAGCACGAGGACGCTCGGCTGACGGTAGAGCGCACGGGCGAGGCCCAGGCGCTGTCGCTGGCCGCCGGACAGACGAATGCCACGCTCGCCGACCGGCGTGTCGAGGCCTTCCGGGAGATCGGCCAGGAGCTGGTCCAGCTGGGCCATGGACACGACCCGGGCGATGCGCTCCCGGTCGACGTCCGCCTCGGACACGCCGTAGGCGATGTTCGCCGCGACGGTGTCGTTGGTGAGGAAGACGTCCTGGGGCACGACGCCGAGCCCGGCATACCACCCGGCCAGGTCATCGCCGATCGAGCGCCCGCCGCACCGGATGGAGCCATGGGTCGGCTCGAGCAGGCCCAGCACCAGGTCGATGAGCGTGCTCTTGCCCGCACCGCTGGAGCCGACGAAGGCGACGGTCGTGTTCTGTCGGATCGTCGTCGTCAGCCCGTGCAAGGTGTCGGTGTCGGCGTCCCTGAACCGGAACGCGACATCACGCACCTCGATGTCGCCGGCGAACCGGGTCGGCGAGACCGGGATCTCGACATGTAGCGGCGACGCGTCCAGGTCATCTCGCGCGTCGAGGACGAGATCCAGACCGATCCGGTTGGCCCGGATGATGGCCAGGGTGGCCGTGACACGGTTGAGCGTGGGCAGCGCACGAAGGGAGGCGGCCCCGAAGACCGCCAGGATCCCGAGCGCCTCCGCCGGCGTGTTGTGGGAGAAGAGCACGAAGCCCAGGACGCCGATGGCGGCAACGAAGCAGATCTCGAGCAGGTACCGCGGAAGCTCGGACAGGATGAGGAGCTGTCGCTGTGCGCGTGCCTGGCGCTGCCTGACAACCCGGAACCGGTGGGCCAGCGCTCCTGCGGTCGAGGTCAGGCGCGCTTCACGGAACCCGTTCAGCGCCGGGATGAGCAGGGACCACGCCTGGAGCCCGGTCTCTGCGACTGTGTCCCCGATCCGGGCGTGGAACGGTCGCATCGCGCGTTGCGTCACCCAGACGACGACGCCGAACATCGCCCCCGCCAGCAGCATGACGCCGGGTGACGCGACCGCGAGCACGACGACGATCGCGGCGAGCAGCAGCAGGTCGGACATCATGCCGACCACCCCGAGCAGCACGCCCGAGGACTGCAGCGTCGCCTCGTTGATCACCCGGTAGATCTCCGGGAGGTTGCGCATCCGGTGGGCAGCGAACGGACTCAGGACATATCTGCGCAGCAGCGCCGACGACGCGTCGGCCGACACGCGGGTCGTCCTGCCCAGGAGCCACCATCGGAAGCCGATGGTGGCGACGCTCTTGCCGACGAAGGCGACCACGATGAGACCGGCCACGACCGGGATCAGGGTCTGCGGGTCGTGGGACCCGATCACGTTGCCGACGGCCGTGACCGCCGCGCCCTGTTCGCCACCGTTCGTGGTGAACAGCTGCATCAGGGGCAGCATGGCGGCGACCCCGAGGGTGTCGAGCAGGGCCAAGGCCACCGAGCCGACGACGACCGAGACGAGCCACCTGCGCGAGGTGACGCCTGCGAGCTCCAGGTAGGCCTCGAGCTGCGGCCGGAGCGACCGGTGGGTGCCTGCCTGCGTCATCGTCGGCTCCGTTCGTAGGCATCGGCGATCGCATGGCACATCGCAGAGACGGTCCAGTCGGGCAGGCCTGGGTCGAGGGAGACAGCGCGCACGATGGCGTCCGCGACCGAGACGGTGTCGTTCGGGTCCACCAACGACTCAGCCGTGAGGATCTCTGGGTTGCCGCCGACGTCGGCTGCCACGACGCCGAGGCCGGCAGCAGCGGCGTCCAGGAGGGCGTACGAGCAGTTCTCCCACATCGACAGCTGCACGAGGACGTCGGCATCACGCATGGCGAGCTCCGGGTCGAGGAACCCTGGCATCGACACCGCATCACCCACACCGAGCCGCACCGACAGCGCGCGAAGCGCATCATGGAGGGGACCTTCGCCCCCGATGGTGAGCCTTGCGCCAGGCCGGTCCGCCCGCAGGAGCGCGAAGGCCTCGACGAGCCGGTCGATCCGTTTCTCCGGGGCGAGACGGGACAGGGACAGCACCCGGGGACCGGCTCCTGCGCCGCCCCGCACGCGGCGGCCGTTCGGAACGTCGACGCCGTTGCGGATCACCTCGATGTGGCTGGTCGCGTGCCACCTGTCGACCATCGCTCGACGCGTCGCCTCGGACACGGCGATGGCGCCGTCGAAGCCGCGCAGCCGGAGCCGGTGAGCCCGCGCCATCAGGACCGAGTGCAGCCGCGAGCGGTGGTAGAGGCCGTCGTCGCCCGCGATGCCGTGCTCGGTCGTGAACCGCCGCACCTGCCCGGGCAGCGGCGTCGCCGCCAGCACGATGTCGGCGTAGGCGAGGTGCGAGTGGACGACCGCCGGTCGCTGGGCCAGCACCGTGTGCCGCAGCGTGCGCACCGACCTGACCAGCCCTGCCGTGGGTCCGATCGGACCCGTCGTGACCCGGGCCCCGACGGCGCGAAGCCGCTGGGCGAGAGGACCTTCGGGACACAGCACGCTGAGCCGGTGCCGGGGTATGCCGTGGGTGGCCACGTCGAGAACGTGCCGAGCCACGCCGCCGAGCTCGGCCACGGGAACCACCCAGAGCGCCTCGCCGGCATACGTCGTGCGCGTCACAGCCATTGCTCCAGCCGGTCGAGGGCCACCCAGAAGCCCTCGCCGTTGTTGACATGGCCCTGCCAGATCTCCGGGATGAACGGCACGTCGGGAGCGAGGCGGTCGAGCTGGGCGGCGAACGCCGGCCAGTCGATCTCGCCGTCGCCGACCTGCACACCCTCGCCGTCGACGCCTCGCGCGTCGACGAGGTGCAGGTGTGCGGTGTGCGGGGCCAGGAGCTCGACCGCCTCGGAGAAGGACTGCCCCAGGAAGGTCGTTGCGAGCTTGGTGTGCGAGGCGTCGAGGCACAGCATCGTGGCTGTCGCCGCGGCGAACTCGGCGGTGTCGCGCGGGTCGAGGAAGAGGTTGTGGAACTGCTGCCCGCCCATGAGCCACGGGTAGGGCGGAAGGGTCTGCGCCGCGATGCGCACCCCGCTGGTGTCCAGACGACTGAGAGCCTCGGCGATGCGGTCGTACTTTGCGGCCCGAAAGGCCGGGTCCACATGGCCGGTGCGGGTGAACCCGCCCATCGTCACGACCATGATGGGGTCGTCGTTGGGGCTGAACCACGGCGTCAGCGACCGGGTGATCCCGATCGTGCGCTGCACCTCGGCGATCGAGCGCTCCCAGACCGCGTCGTCGTGGGACGCGAGGTCGACGATGAAGTCGCCGGCGAAGAGGTCGGGCAGGTGGGTCGTGAAGTTGCAGTCGAGCTTACGGTCGAAGACGTCTTCGACATCGAGGTCAAGGTCCTTGTAGGAGAAGTGGAACTCGAGGAAGTCCGGGTTGGTGCCCTCGGCGAGGGAGGCGTAGTCGTGGTAGCGCACCGGCAGTCCCCAGGGCCGCCGGAACACGAAGTCGCGGCCTGACGGCGTGACCTCACGGAGGTCGCCGTCGAAGAAGAAGTCGCCCTCCGCCAGGTCGCGGCGCAGCGTCCGGCCCAGGAGTGCTGGGAGAGCGTTCGGCTGCAGGCCACGTCCGGGGCTCTTGACCGCCACATCGTCCGCGCCCAGCACGACCCCGGCCGCGAGCGGCCGGGCCGCCACGAGCGACTTCGCCAGCGTGACGCGGTTCATCAGCTCACCAGTGGAGACCCCGCGGCTCTCGGCCGTGCCCATCGCCGACTCGACGTCGCGGATCTCGTCGACCATGCGCCGGAACTCCGCGGGCAGCAGCGACACCGTGTGGTCGTTGCCCTCCATCGTCCGGTCGACGGTGAAGTGCTTCTCGATGATCAGGGCCCCCTGCGCCACCGCGGCGACCGGCACGTGCCACCCCCGCTCGTGCCCGGAGTAGCCGACGGGGCACTGCCCGATCTCGGCGAGGCGCGTCAGGTAGGCGAGGTTGAGGTCCTTGTACGGGGCGGGGTACGTCGACTGGCAGTGGAGCAGCGCGAAGGTGGCGGCTCGCTCCCGCAGGAGCCCCACCGTCTCGACGATCTCGCTCTCCCGCGACATGCCGGTGCTGAGGATGAGCGGCAGGCCCCGCCCAGCGGCATACGCGACGAGCGCGTGGTTCGTCAGGTCGGCGGACGCGATCTTCAGGGCGGGTATGCCGTACGCGGCGAGGGCGTCGACGCTCGGCTCGTCCCAGGGCGTGCAGAGCACGTCGATGTCCATGGCGCGGCAGTGGTCGAACACCTCGAACAGCCGCTCGGCCGGCAGCGCGAAGCGACGCAGGAGGTCGAGGGTGTACTGGGCGCCGAGGTCTTCGCCGAGGGTCGCCGCGCCGCGCTGACGGTACAGCGCGTCGAGGTCCCGCAGCTGGAACTTCACCGCGTCGGCGCCGGCCTGGACGGCGAGGTCCACGAGGTGCTTGGCGAGCTCGACGGAGCCGTTGTGGTTGTTGCCGATCTCCGCGATGACCAGGGCCGGCCGGCCCTCGCCGACCTCATGACGCCCGATGCGCATCGTCGCGGCCCGGTTGACGGCGACCGCGAGCAGGTGACCTCGCTCGTCGACGAGTGGCACGTGGCTCACCCCGTCGGCACCGAACTCTGCCGTGATCTCCGCGGGGCTCGCGGTGCTGGCCGCCGTGCGGGGGTAAGGGTTCGCGACCTCGATGCACGACACGTCGAGAGTGGCGGTCGGGTTCGCGACGATCCAGCGACGGAAGTCGCCGTCGGACAGGGCTCCTCGAAGGACGCCGTGCTCGTCGACGCAGAAGACGACGCGCTGCTGGTTGGCCGTGATCTTGCCCAGGCCGACGATGATCGGGTCCTCGGCGAAGACGATGAACGGCGTGACGTTGCGCTCGATGATCATGACCTGGCTGCTCCGTGTTCTGCTCCGTGTTCTGCTCCGTGTTCGGTGGCGGGCTGCGGGGCATGAAGGTCGAGGTCGGCGAGGAGCTGCTCGGCGATGCGCAGGTCGACGAGCGTGTCGACGTCGACGCCTTCTACCTGGTCCATGACGAACAGCCCGGTGCGGCCGCCGATCCGGTTGTGCTCGCGCTCGTAGACCTCGGTGCGCGTCAGGTAGAGCGAGCCGGTCTCGCGGTAGACGCGGTCCTGTGGGCGCAGGTCCTGGCGGCGCGGCCGGGCGCCGACGGCATACTCGGCCGAGGCGGGGTCGGCGGGGCGGTCACCCAGCCGCCACAGGAACGGCGTCTCGGGCACCACGCCGACCAGGGAGTCCACCCCGGTCTCCGAGAACTGGGCCAGGGCACGGTCGATGGTCCCCGAGAGACGCACCGGCGAGGTCGCCTGCAGCAGCAGCACGGCGTCGGGCCATCGGCCCCGGGCAGCCAGCTCGGCGATCGTGTGGAGCACGACCGGCTCAGTCGGTGTGTCGTCGCGGGCGAGCTCCGCGGGCCGCAGGAACGGCACGTCGGCACCGGCCGCGCGGGCGAGGACGGCCAGATCGGGGTCGTCGGTGGACACCACGACATCGAGGCCGGCTCGCGCGGCACACGCCTGCTCGACCGTCCACGCGAGCAGCGGCTTGCCGGCCACGATGCGGGCGTTCTTGCGGGGCACGCCCTTCGACCCGCCGCGCACCGGGATCACGCACAGGACGTTCAACTTCTTCCCTCCACGATGGCAGAGACGCGCCGAGCGACCGCCTGTGACGGACACCCGGCCGGGACCGGCGGCGGCGCGGTCGGCGCGCCGCCCCAGAGAGCGAGGCCATAGCGCTCCCAGAAGTCGCGGACCCAGTGCGGCGGCGCGGCGCAGGTGACCCACGCGGGCAGGCCCATGGCCGCTGCCTCGAGGACACCCGTCGAAAAGATCGACACGACCGGGTGCCACTGGTCGCGAAGGGAGCCGGGCGGGGCGAGCCGGATCCCGGCGCGGCGCCACCGCTCGTGCTGGAGCCGAGAGCGGACATCGGTCTCGGCGGGGTGTGGTCGGTAGGCGGCCCCGGTCTCGCGGCAGAACCGCGCCGCGGTGACGGCCGAGATGCGGCGGGAGAGCTCGGCGCCGTGAAGCTGCCCGAGGAACACCGGACGTGCGCCGGCCTCCACCTGCGCGCCCACCTGGGCGGCGTCCCACAGCAGCTGGCTGCCGACGGGCTCCAGGTGCACGTCGGAGCGACCGGAAGCCCAGAACCGGCCGTCGGCGTCGCTGAACGCCAGCAGGTGAGAGTCACGTGGAAGCGGTGGCGCGTAGGGCGTGAGCAGCCCGTGCTGCACGACGACGAACGTCGCGCCCAGCTGCCGGGACCAGTCATGGGCAGCGGCTCCCGCAGGAAGGAAGTGGCCCGTGGCCACCACCGCACGGACGCCGCGGAGCTGAGTCGGAAGGGTGCGCGACGGGTCCAGCCGGTGGACCACCCACCGGCCCGGGAGCACCGGTGAGACGTCGCCCACCGCGAGGACGGCGACTGGCGCCGCGCCGAGGTGCTGGATCGGCGCCGCGAGCGAGGCCACGGCAGTCGGCGTGGTCGCGTCGATCGCGAACAGCGCGGCCGGCTCGTGCCCCTGGGTCAGCAGGACGAGCTCGGGCGGAGGGGTCCGGCGGATCGCGGCCCTGGCGGCACGGATCCGGGTGCGGCTGCGCTGCCAGCGCCGCCACTCGTCCAGATCCGCGGGGATCGTCAGGCCCATCGCCGCGCGACCTCCGCCATCCGGTGCACGAGGGTGTGCTGGGCGAGCGTTCGCCTCCGGCCGGCTTCACGAACCGCTGTGGCCCAGGCCGGCTCCCGCTGAGCGCGACCGAGGTGCTCGACGAGCTCGTCGTCGCTGGTGAAGACGAGGGTCTCGCTCCCGATGTCGTAGTGCTCCGCGACATCAGGACGGTCGACGAGCGACAAGGCGCCGACGCCGGGGGCCTCGAACGTCCGCATCGACAAGCCGTCGTGTCCCTGGCCATGGATGTTCAGCGTTGCCAGGCCGCCGGCCATGACGCCGTAGTAGTCGGGTCGCGACAGGTCACGGTGGGCCGCCAGACCGGAGCCCTGGTACTTCCCAGTGCGCACGACGTCCCAGGGGTGCCGGGACCACTCACGCCCGTATGCCGCCACCGGAAGCCCTCTGGACGCGACCTGTCGCAGGACGCGCTCGCGCTCCGGATAGCGGGCGCCGACAAAGGTCACGGCAGGACTGGGGTGGAGCGTGAAGGAGGTGAGCGAGTCGAACCCATCCGGGAGGAAGCCTGCGTCCACACCGGCGTCCCGGAGGGTGGCGACATCGCGCCTGCTGTAGCTGACCGTCGAGCCGAGATCGCGAAGCCGGTCGATGCGGTAGGTCATACGGCTGAGCTCGTCGTAGAGCCACACGACGACGCGAGCTCCCGAGTCCTGCACTGCCTCCCACCACTGGTCGCCGAGCCGGTCGCCCTTGACCACGAGGACGGCGGTGGGGCGGGCGTCCCGGAGTGCGGCGACGGCGCGCTCGGTGAGCCGGCTCTGCACCCCGGCGCGCATGCTGCGCCCAGGGAGCCGGTGTGCCAAGGCGTTCCGCGCGTCGGCAACGAGCCCCCCTCCTGTGTCGTAGCAGTGCGCGACGACCTCGTGACCGAGCGCCTCGAGGGCGGCCGTCATCGCCGCCCAGTACCCGTGGAACGCGGGGCTGACGACAAGGACCCGGTGCTTAGCCTGAGCCGTCACCGGGCAGCGCTGCCGTTCGGCCAGAGGTAGCCGAGCTCCTGTGCGAGCACGCCGCGGGCGTCGACGTCGCGACCGGCGAGCTGGCGCGCGCCGTTGACGACCGCGTTGACCAGCGATGCCGCGGTCAGCGATGCGCGCAGCCGGCGTGGGTGCTCGTGCCACTTCTGGGCGTACCGGAGGCGCGAGGCCACGAGCCAGGGCCGCCGGTGGTCATCACCGGACGAGCCGCCGCCGGCATGCGTGGCCGCGACGGTGCCGACGAACACCGAAGGGATGCCGTGGCGCCGGAGCCGGCGTTGGAGATCGACCTCCTCGCAGTTCATGTGAAAGCCCTCGTCGAACCCGCCGATGTCGCGGAAGGCTGCGGTCGGCAGCAGCAGCGCTGCCCCGACGAGCCAGTCCACGGGCCGGACCGCTCCGACGACGCACCGCGTGTCATGGCCGACCGCCTCGTGCATGAGCCGGGCCGACCGGAACCGGGCCAGAGGGGTGAGCCACTCGACGACCTGGTGATGGGTCCTCGGGTCGTGCCGGCCAGCCCACTGGGTCTGCCCGCCGAGGCCGACGAGGGCCGGGCCCACGACAGCGGGCTGCCATGCGAAAGCGGCTCGGCACAGGTCGGCGACGAAGGTCGGTTGGATCGACACGTCGCTGTTGAGGATGAGCATCAGCGAGTGGCGCGCAGCAGCGGCACCGGCGTTGACCGCGGCACCGAACCCACCGTTGGCCTGGCGACGCACGAGGACGACGCGTTCGTCGTCGGGGTACGGCATCGGGGAGGCGTCGTCGACGATGACGATCTCGAGGTCGGCCACATCGCGCTGGGCGGCCAGCTGCGCCACGAGGGCGAGCGCGTGGGCCGGGTCGCCGTAGTGCGGCACGACCACCGAGACGGCTTCGGTGTGGCTCACGAGGCCAGCTCCTCGGCGAGCCGCGAGCGCGACCGTTCGTCGGCCGCACCCAGCGCCGGCAGGATCACGCACAACAAGTCCTCGATCTCCCCGGCCGCCCGGCGGGCGGCCCCCAGGCCGTGGCCGTACGGGTCCGGGAAGTCGTCGTCGGGGCCGTACGCCGCCCGGTCGTGAGCGAGGAAGCCGAGCGGCTCGCCGTGCCTCGGGCGGTCGGCGAGGATGCGAGCGGCACGGCGGACCGTGAAGGTGGAACGGACTGCGGCCGGGTGCTGCGCCAGCACCCAGGCGCGCTGGGCAGCCTCGAACGTGAGGATGAGATCGGCCTCCTGGACCAGGTGCGCCGAGAGCTGGCGCGCCCGATGAGCGGAAGCATCCACGCTGCGGTGGCTGAGAGCCTCGGCCATGACCGGGTCGATCGGATGGTCGACGAGGGCCGACACGCCCGCGCTGTCGACGGTCCAGGCGGTCGTCGCGGGTGCCATCGCCCGGGCGAGCGCCGCCGCACCGGCCGACCGGGCGATGTTGGCCTGGCACACGAACAGGAGCCTCACGAGACCGCCGCTCGCTCGCGGCGCTCGGCACGAGCCGATGGGGCACGGCGGCGGCCTTTGGGCTTGGTCAGGTCGGGCTGTCGGGTGTAGTAGCTCCGGCTCTTGCGGTAGTAGTAGCCGGCTTCACCCTCGCGCGGCGACACGAGGTTCATCACGACACCGAGGACTCGGGAGCTGACCTGGTCGAGGATGCGCCGGGCGGCCTGGAGCTCCGGCTTCCTGGTGCGACCGCTGGCGGCGACGAGCACGACGCCGTCAACGACGACACTGATGAGCGCCGCGTCCGTCACCGGCAGCAACGGCGGTGCGTCGACGATCACGCAGTAGTCCTGGCTCAGCTCCTTGACCAGGGCGCGCATGGCCTCGGAGCCGAGCATCTCGGACGGGTTCGGCGGAATGCGCCCGGAGGGCAGGGCGAACAGTCCGGGCCAGTCGGTGCCCTGGATCGCATCGGTGACCGCGACCTGAGAGCTGAGCACCTCGCTGAGTCCCACGGTGCTGTCGATGCCGAGCATCGAGGTCACCGAGGGGCGACGCAGGTCCCCGTCGACCAGCAGCGTCGGCTGCCCGGACTCCGCCATCGCCTTGGCGAGAGCGGCAGAGATCGTCGACTTCCCCTCGCTCTGGTTGGCGCTGGTGACGGCGATGCTCTGCACCTCCTTGTCCACGCTCGAGAAGCGGAGCCCGGTGCGCACCTGACGGATGGCCTCCTGGGCCAGCACGTCCGTCGTCGTGATGCCCCTGGAGCTTCCTCTTCGCTTGCCGAGCTTCGGCACCCGTCCGAGGATTCCTGAGCCGACGAGCAGGTTGAGGTCGTCGTCAGGCCGGAGGCGGACGTCGAGAGCGCGACGCAGGAAGACCCACAGATAGCCCGCAACCAGGCCGGCGGCGGCGCCGGCGAGCAGGTTGCGCTTCCACTTCGGGCTGCTGGGCGACGTCGGCTCGCCGGCGTTCTCGAGTGGCACGACCCGGATCGTCTCCGCGGTCGCCCTGGAGCCCTTCGACTCGATGTCGTCGATGACCGCGGCCAGCGCCTCGAGAGCGCCGTTGGACAGTGCGACGGCCGCTGCCGGCGTCGAGGCCGAGGCGCTCACCTCGATGAGCGTGCTCCCGGGCACGAGGGCAGCGCTCAGACGCCCCGCCAGCGGTTGGCCCCCGCTGTCGACCTTCGGGTTCTCGCGGATCTTGTCCAGCACGGGCCGGCTCGAGATGAGGGGAAGGTAGGAGTTGGCCCGGGCGATGGCGGAGTCGGAGCCGCCGATCACCCCGGCCTGGTCCGGCGCGATGAACCCGGTGGACTGGGCCTCGTAGGTCGGTGGCGTCGCTGCCGAGACCCCGGCCATGGCCGCGATCCCGAGCACGACGGCGACCACGAGGGCTCGCCAGCTTCTCCGGGTGAGCGTGACGAAGTCGATGACGGTCACGGTGACTGTGCCTCTCCTTGCTGTGACATCGGGCGTGCAACTCCAGGCCGACCCGTCACATCCCGCGCGATCAATCCGTGGTCACACGTGTGACAACTCTGCGAGAATAGTAGCCGTGCCTGCGACCGATGTCAGCCGACTCAGGACTGATCCGCCGCCGAGCGACGCCCCGACCCGCGTCGCCGGGCGGCTGGTCCCCGCCCAGCACTCGGCGCGGATCAGCGATGCGCTGCTGATGGGGCTGCTCGTGGTGCGCGTCGGGGCCGCGGGGCTGCCGGTCCCGACGGGGCAGGCCGCCGTCATCGCTCTCATCTGTCTTGCTCTGTGCCGCCGGCCGACCCGGTCGCTGCGGCCCGTCCAGTGGTTTCCGGTGATCACCGCGGCGCTGCTGTGCTTCGCCGCCGCGGAGTCGTGGTCCAACGGAGCCGACTTCACGCGCCGGCTGACCAACGTCGCGGTGCTGCTCGTCATGGCGGGGTTCCTCGCGAGCGGACGCATCGACATCGGGTCCGCCCTCAAGGGGCTGCTCGTCGCGGCCGGTCTGAACGTCGTCCTCTTCTATGCCGGCGTCGCCCCGGACGAGTACGCCGGCAAGCTGACCGGCTTCCTCCAGGACAAGAACGCCAGCGGACTCTTCTATGCCGTCGTGCCGCTGCTCGCGACCATGGTCGCCCGCCGCCCGTGGCAGCGAGTCGCAATCCTGCTGGGCGGTGCCGCCTGCCTGGTCGGCACCGACTCGCGGACGAGCATGGCGGCATACCTCGTCGGGATCGTGTGGCTCGCCATCGCTCCCTGGCTGCGCCGGCCGGGGCGCATCGTGCTCGGCGTCGCGCTCGCGCTCGCCTTCGGCTATGCGAACAGCAACCTCGCTGAGGTCGGCCACTACGCCGACGACCGGTCGGGCTCTGACGCCCTGCGCTCACGAATCGACCTCGCCGCCTCGCTGAAGGCGGCCGGTGCACCCTGGTACGGCCGCGGGCTCGGCCAGGCGGTCGTCGAGCTCGAGGGCAGCCAGTGGTTCTTCCACAACTCGTACGACGCCCTGCGAGTCGAGGGGGGCGTCGTGATGCTGGTCGCCGTCATCGCGATCTACGCCTTCAGCTCCCTCGGCCTCTCACGACGCGACGCCGGCAGGATCGACAGGGACGGGGCCCTGGTCGGCGCGGCGGCCCTGGTCGTCTTCTGCTGTGCGACCCGGCTCGGCGAGGTCTTCTTCGCCCCGACCAGCCTCGTCGTGGTCGGCATCGGGCTCGCTCGCCTCGCCGGCCAGACTCCCTGGAGACCGCCATGGGCGGCACCCCGACCACGAAAGGGCGGGTGACCGACTGGCCACCCGCCCTGCCCGAAACGTGCTTCCGCTAGGCAGGCACGGCCTGCTGCCGCAGTCGCGCTCGGGACGGCATACCCAGCTCGCGCAGGACGGTCGCCACACGGTCCACGCCCGCGTCGGGTGAGTAGCGCGCCGCCCATCGCTCGAACCGCTGCTCCGTGGCAGTGCTCAAGCGTCCTTCCTGGACGCCTGCGAGCACGGAGGCGAGGCTCGTCGCATCACCGGCCGGGACGACAAGCGAGCGATCTCCCACCACCTCCGGCAGGGCACCGGCGTCGCTGACGACCACAGGGACTCGCGCCGCCATCGCCTCGGCCGCGACAAGCCCGAAGGACTCCTTGACCAGCGACGGGACCACGAGCACGTCGACCCTGCTGAGGAAATCGCCCGGATCGACCCAGCCCAGCCGCTCGACGAGGTGAGCGACCGGCACGAGCGAACGCTCGACGGCGTCGCGCTCGACGGCGTCGACGAACCGCGGCGCGCCGCCGAGCACGAGGCGGAACCGTCCAGGGGCACGCCGATCGAGGAGCGACATCGCCTCCGCCAGGACCTGCACGCCCTTGTCGAGGGACAGCCGACCGAGGAAGCCCACCTTGAGCTGCTCGGACGGCGGTCGCACTCCACGAGTGGCGGCGATGGGGCCCGTCCAGTTGGGCAGGACCCTCGCGCCTGGCACCGAGCCGAGCATCGACTCCGATGGCACGAGCGTGTCGAGAGCACCCCAGCGAGCAGCGGCGGTGGCCAGTCGGCGGACGGTGCTGCCTGGCTCCTGGTGCAGGTGGACGATCCGGCCCGGGTGGCCACTCGTGGCCACCGCGGGCACGAGGCCGTTGCACCACAGGACGCCCTGTCGCTCGCGTCGGTCCCACCGCCGCAGCGCGCGCATCCACGCGCGCCGGCCCGATGCGGGCAGCCGCACCGTGCGCAGGCCCTTCGCCTCCGCGGCGCGAGCCACGTCGTCCGGGCCGGTCGGCGCCACGACGGTCACATCGACCGCGAGCCGATCGAGCGCGTCAGCGATCTGGAGCAGCATGACCTCGCCGCCGCCGATGTCGCCGTTGTTCGTCGCGAGGGTCACCTTGGGTGCCTGGGTCCGGGGCCGGACGCCACGATGGATGGCTGGGTCGGCGTGCATGCCGTGCCTCCTGCTGGCTTGATCACACGTGTGACAGCATTCGTCACACGTGTGGGTAGACGCAGGACTGGGCCGGTTGTGACGCGAGTGGGACTGCGATCAGTCCGTCGTTGGCCGCCGGCGTGGCGGCGGGAGGGCGGACTCAGGCCCGGTCGTCCTCGGAGTCGAGCTCGCGGGGACCCTTGCGCCGCCGCTGAACCCGCTCGGCAACGGCATCGAAGGACTCGGTCCGCGCCGGATGGCCCGTCGCGTCCTCCAGGGTGCCGACCGCATCGGTGTGCGTCGCACCGGCACCTGAGCCGACACGGCGGGCCGCGCCCGCCGCCGTCCTGCGAGTATGCCGACGAGTCGGGGCCCGGCCGGCGGTCCCGGTGGCATCCGGCACGCGCATCGCGCTCGCCGCTGCATCGTCGTCGAGCTCGGTGCCTGGGAGGAGGACATAGTCGGGCCGCGGCATGGCGACGGACCGGCCCGCGACGATGTCGACCGCAGCGGCGACGATCTGGCGACCGAGCGTGGCCGGGTCGTAGCCGACCATGCTGTACGGCAGGGCGGCCGCGCCGGGCGAGGGCCTGGGGCCGACGGCCACCAGCGCCGGCTGGGGAGCCACGCCCGCCTCCATCACAGCGAGCCGGATCGCGCACGAGAGCTGTTCGTCGAGGGCGAAGATGCCGGCACGCCCCTCCCGGCCCGACCGCGACCGCGTCCAATCACGCAGGGCCGCCCCGTCGGGTGTGGCTGCAACGACCCGGACGGGCCGAGGCGAAACGGCCTCACGGAAGGCGTCGACGAGGCCCAGCTCCGGACCTGGCAGCCGGTCTGTTCGAGTCACGACCACCACCTCGTCGGCTCCCAGAGTGGTCAGGCGTTCAGCCGCGAGTCGCGCGACGAGTCGGGGGCGGTAGTCGACGCCATGGGCGCCCCAACCGTCCTCGGCACCGAGGCGGACCACCGCCTTGACCCCGGCAGTGAGCAGAATCTGGATCGCATCCTTCGGCAGCGAGTCTGCCGTCGCGATGAGGACCTCGGGGCGAAGCCGTGCCCAGGCCCGCGCGGCGCCTGTCCCACTGGTCGACCGCGAGCCGTGGATGAGCACCTGCCGGCCGTGCAGGTCGGCGCCCTCGATCACCCCGCCGAGGAACGCGTCGGATGTCGGGTCGAAGGGAACGGACGACAGGGGGAGCAGGATCGTCTTCGATGCGCCGGCGCGGAGCTGGCTCGCCGCGGCGTTGGGCGCGTAGCCGAGCTCCGCGGCGGCGTCCAGGACGCGTTGCTTCGTCGCCGCAGTGATGCGGCTCGTCTGGGGGTCGTTGAGCACGATGGACACCGTCGACCGGTCCACGCCGGCCAGACGCGCCACGTCGTGGCTCGTCGGCGAGCTCCGCTGCCCCATCGCGCCCCTTTCCGGTCCGGACTCTATGGCATCACGACCGCGACCGGCTCGACGCGGAGGAGGACGTTGCTGGCGACGGCTTCACGCACGAACTCGCCCACGAGGTCGCCGGCGTCCGGGTGTGGCCCGTGAGCCCGCACGGCCGCCGCGACCAGCTCTTCGAGAGTCGCGGCCTCCCTTGCCGCGAGCCAGACGGACGCTCCGAGCCCCGTGAGACGGACCGGCTGCGGCCCGAGGAGGAGCAGCACCTCCCCGTTGACCTCGACAGCGTCCGACCATGGTGCCCGGACGAAGCGGTCCGCAGCATCGGCCTCGGTGAAGGTGGGGGACGCACCGTGCGTGGTCGGACGCCACGCAGTGTCGTCGGTGGGCGGGTGCGTGAGGTATTCCGGAGGGATCCGTCGCTCGTCGTCCTCCCCGTCACTGGTGTCCAGAAGGCCGGCGACGACGTCGCGGCACGAGGCGATCTCGGAGTAGCCGAGCTCGAACGGTCCGCCACCGCGGACGGCCGCTTGGGCGAGGCGCTCGAGCGGCCGGTCGAGCAGCCAGATCGACGAGGACTGCTGCACGAGGTCGAGCAGCGCGTCGACCAGCCCGGGTCGGCGCAGCGTCGGCGCCGACACGGCGGCATCCCGGCGGAGCAGGAGCACGGCTGCGAGACCGGGGCGACGTGCCGGGGTCGGTGCAAGTCCCAGCTCGTCGGGAGCCCACTCGTCCTTGTCGCCGGGTCGGTCGCCGGCCACGACAGAGATCGGCTTCGGGTAGGAGCTGAGCCGTAGGTCGGGCTCGATGACGACAAGCTCGTCGGAGAGGTAGCCGAAATGCCTCCCGAGCGTGCGCGCAGCCGTGGACTTCCCGGTCCCCGACGGCGCCGCGAGCACGACAGCCCGATCGCCATCGGCCGAGGCCACACCAGCGGCGTGCAGCAGCACCGCCGAGCCGGCACGACGCAGGATGGTCAGCCGAGTCAGCGCGCGGGAGAACGCATAGGGAAAGGCGGCGCGGTCGGTGGGGGCCACGATGCGCTCCATCCCGGGCGGGACGGCATACGCCCAGTCGCCTGGCACCACCTGGACCACCGGCTCGTCGCCGACCGGGACGACGCAGGAGCGGCACCAGAGGTGGACGACCATGCCGGCCAGCGCGGACCCCGTCTCGTCGCCGTAGGCGGACAGGTCGACCAGCCAGCGAAGGCCGGCGACGTCCAGCGCGACCGCGGTCGTGCCAGGACTCAGGTGGGTTGACATGTACGGGGCTCCATGAGGGGCGGCGCGGGCGAAACGGGATCCGCAAAGGCTGAGACGCAGCCAAGCGGCGCCTACACTGTGTTTGCGGCTCTTCACACGAGTGACTGCTCATGGAGATGCTACGCCCTCGCGATCGCAGCCGACCCGATATCGACCCGAGAACAGGCCCGTCATGAGCTCGACTCCAGTCCCCCTGTGGGCCACGGTTCGGCTGACGCACGCCCAGCTCCAGGCCGTCGCCGACGAGGTGGGCGTCGACCTGATCCATCTCAAAGGCCCGGCGCAGAGCGAGGAACTCGGGCTGGCGCCGCGCGACTCCACCGACGCCGACGTGCTGGTGCGGCCGGCTCATCTGGAGCGCTTCCTGGCCGGTCTGACACGACACGGCTGGAGCCTCTACACCGGTTTCGCGGAGGGATCCAGCTTCGAGCACGCGGCCAACTACCGCCACCCCGTCTGGACCTTCGCCGACGTGCACCGCCGCCTTCCCGGTCCGACCCGGGGGGCCGACGAGGTGTTCCAGCGGCTGTGGGCTGACCGGCAGCCATTGCTGATCGCGGCGCGTCGGTGCTGGGTCCCCGATCTGACGGGCCAGGTGCTCGTGCTCACCCTCCACGCTGCGCGGTCACACGGTCGCGAGGTGCCGGCGGCCTGGGCGGCCTCGCCGGCTGTGCGCCAACGGGCAGTGCGGGTCCTGGCCCGCGATCTCGGAGCAGAGGTCGCGCTCGCTGCCGCCGTCGGTGAGCTCGAGCGGTTCGCCGGCAACCCCGAGCACGATCTGTGGCAGTGGTGGTCTGGCACGACGACCGCGGACGAACGGCTCGCCGAATGGGCGGCGCGATGGAGGTCAGCCCGCTCCCTCCGGGAGCGCGGGACGGTCCTGCGCCGGATCGTCGTCGTCAACCGCACCCATCTCGAGCTTCGGCTCGGACACGCGCCCAGCAGCCGCGAGCTGGCCGCTGCGTATGCCGTCCGCACCCGCAGCGGTGCGCGTGCCCTGTTCAGCCGCTTGGTCGTCCGCCGCGCCGGCCGTCTGCCTCGAGGAGATGGCGATGCCTGAGCGGTACCGGTGCGCGCCCGACGTCGCCTGGGTCGACGGCTCCGAGGTCGGTGACCAGCTGGCGGTGGCCTGGCTGACGCTCGTTCCGGACGGTTCGCCGGTGGCGCTCGAAGGGTCGGCCTGGCTGGTGTGGGTCGCCCTCACCGAGTCGGCGCAGAGCTCTACCGCCCAGGACATCGTCGAGCGAGTCCAGCGGCTGCGTGGCACGGGCGAGACGACCGACGGCTCGGGCGGCTCGGGCGGCTCGGGCGGCTCGGACGGCTCGGACGGCTCGGGCGTCGTGACCCACGCGGTCGGTGCCGAGGACCTAGTGGCCTTCCTGGACCAGCTGGCCGGGGCCGGCCTCGTCGAGCGCCGGTAGCTCCGGCTGTCCCGGCTGCTCGCCTCGCGTGAATGCACGCCCGCGTCATTTGCAGACCGGCCGTGCGTCTCATTCACACGTGTGAGTCATCGCGGTCTCCCAGGTGACATCGGCTGGTGCGAGCGGCCACACAGTCCGTTCAGGCGCCCTCGGGGGAGGGCCGGTCACGAGAGCAGTGAGATGACGATCGACACGGGACGGGCGGGACCGAGCGCGGCGGGGGCCGCCGAGCAGGCCTCGGCAGGCACGGTCCCGCCCCATCCCGGGAACCCCGAGTGGCGGACCCGGCTCACGCGCCGCATCCGGTTCACGGACTCCCTCGTGGTGGGCGGGGCCGTCTTCGCCGTGCAGCTGGGCTGGCTCGGCTCGTTCGGCGCCCCGGTCTCGATGCGCGAGGACAGCCACATCCGGGGGCTCTCGTACACGCTCGTGTCGGTGGTGCTTGCGCTGACGTGGCTCTGGACCCTGGGACTCGCCGAGTCGCGCGGCGACCGGGTCGTCGGCGCCGGCTCGACGGAGTACCGCAAGGTTGTCGACGCGAGCTTCCGCGTCTTCGGCGGGGTCGCCATCATCGCCTTCCTGCTCCATGTCGACGTCGCGCGCGGCTACCTGCTCAGCTCGTTGCCCCTGGGCCTCGCGCTCCTGCTCTCGTCCCGTTGGATGTGGCGCCGGTGGCTCGTCCGGCAACGCCGAGCTGGGCGCTACAGCGCCCGCGTCGTCCTCGTGGGGTCCGCACGCTCGGTCGCGCAGATCGCGAGCGAGCTGGGCCGGGCTCCCGAGTCGGGCTATGTCGTCGTGGCCGCCTGCCTCACCTCAAATACCCGCGAACGTCGCGTGCCGGGGACGGCGATCCCGGTGCTCGGCACCGTGGACGACGTCGACGTGGTCATGGCCGTCAGCGGCGCCGATACGGTGGCCGTCACGAGTACCGACGAGCTGCCACCGCTGAAGGTCAAGCAGATCTCCTGGGCGCTCGAGTCCGGGCAGCAGCACCTCGTCCTCGCCCCGAGCATCGTCGACATCGCCGGTCCCCGGATCCACACGCGTCCGGTGGCCGGGCTGCCACTGATCCACGTCGAGACACCGCGCATGACCTATGGCCAGCGTTTCGCCAAGCGGACCACCGACATCGTCTGCAGCGCGGTCGGCCTCCTCGCGATCAGCCCGCTGCTGCTCACGCTCGCCGTCCTCGTCAGGCGGTCGGGGCCGGGACCGATCCTCTTCCGGCAGACCCGGGTCGGCCTCGACGGCGAGACCTTCCAGATGCTCAAGTTCCGGTCCATGGTCGACAAGGCCGAGGACCTGCTGCCCTCGCTGCTCGATGTCGAGCGCGACTCGGGCAACGTCGTCCTCTTCAAGATGAGGGACGACCCTCGGGTCACTGGGATCGGACGGGTCATGCGCCGCTTCAGCCTCGACGAGCTGCCGCAGCTGCTCAACGTCCTTGCGGGCACCATGTCCCTCGTCGGGCCTCGTCCACCGCTGCAGTCCGAGGTAGACACCTACGACGACCACGTCCACCGGCGTTTCCTCGTCAAGCCCGGCATGACCGGGCTGTGGCAGGTCAGTGGACGATCGTCCCTTTCGTGGGACGAGTCCGTGCGCCTGGACCTGTCCTACGTCGAGAACTACTCCCTCGTCGGCGACCTGCTCATCCTGGGCCGGACCGTCAGGGCCGTCGCCGCCCCGGGCGAGACCGCCCACTGACCGACGGCTGCGCGTCAGGACCCGCACCGCGGTGACGCCGTCCACGGACGAAGACGGTGGCGCGTCCAGCGACATCCTCGCCGGGTTCCCACGTCATCCCCACCGACAGGTGGCTTGGTGGCTCGTGCGGGCGGACTGCTCGAGCCGAGCCACGGGTGAACGCTGCTGACGACGTCATGCCCGGCCCAGGCCGGTCCCCGAGGGTCGCAGCCATCGATGTGGAGGACTCATGCGCGACCAGTCGTCGCACGGACCAGCCAACGGACCGGACCATGGAACAGGAGGACCGAGGGGTTACAAGCTCGGGCCCGCGAAGATCTCACGACGCACGGTCGCAGCAGGTGTGGCCTGGACGGTGCCCGCATTGGTCATGGCACCGGCCGCCCAGGCGGCCACCTGCAGCGGCGTGCCCACGCAGAAGAGCATCTCGGGAAGCGGCGCGAGCCGCGGGGTCTTGACGTTCGACATTCCCGCCGGGGTGCACTGCGTCACCTACACGATCTCCGGCGGCGGGGGGCGAGGAGCGGACTCGAGCGCCAATGGCGGCTCAGGGTCCAGCTTCTCCGGTAGCTTCAATCTCTACGGATGCAGCGGCGCTCAGACCATCACGCTCATCGCGGCTGGTGGAGGGACAAGCACGAGCGGCGGGGCTGGCTTTGGCAACGGCGGCAACCCCATGATCAGCACCGTTCCGCCGGGGTACACGACCGTCCAGTCCAGGCGCGGCGGGGCCGGCGGAGGCGGGAGCGCGATCCTGCTGGGCGGCGTGACCGGGTCGCCCATTGTCGTAGCCGGAGGAGGCGGCGGCTCCGGCGCAATGGTCTGGGCCAGTGACGGGTCTGACTCCTGGACATCCTCAGGAGGGCAGGGCGGGACTGCTCCGGGCGGCGCTGGCACGAACAGACTGTTGACGAACAACTTCAACAGCAACTACTGGGTCAGAGCATCGGGCGGCGGCGGCGCTGTCGGCGCGAGCGGGGGCGCCGGCGGGGGCTCCGGCCAGAACGTCCCCTCCTTCGGCGGCCAGCAGCACTACTGGGTGACCGGCAACGCTGGCACCAACGCATACCCCGGCAACGGCGGAGATGCCGTCGGCGGGACTGCGGATGGCATCTGGATCGACAGCACCTCCCGATCGTGGTACCTCTCGGTTGCCGGTGGTGCCGGTGGCGGTGGCTACGCCGGCGGCGGTGCCGGTGGAGCGAACATCATCGACACGATCATCAACGGCAACTACGAAATCGCCGGGGCGGGCGGCCCAGGCGGGGCGGGTAGCGACTACTACGGTGGGGCGGGCTGCGTCGTCGCCTCGCACGGCACCGTGACCAGCGCGGGCAACGGTGGCCTTCCGGGCAACAACGGAGGCCCGGGCATGGTCACGCTCACCTACTTCATCTGACGTCCTGACCTGGACACGACCATGAGGGGCTCCGCCGACCATCGGCGGAGCCCCTCAGACGTGTTGTCGGTGTGCTCCGGAAGATCTTCCAGGCGAGCCGGGAGTCCGACTAGTCTCCGTCCCCATCAGAGCTCGAGCCTGACGCCGACGTCGCGGACCTCGCAGACATGGTCGACGGGCCTGACTTGCCCAGAGGCCCTGGGTTGCTCTTGTCACCCTGGTTGTCGGCGCTCAGCGCCGGTGCCAGCGTTCGCATACGTTCCTCCTGTAGCTATGGGACCACCGTTGCCATTGTGGGAGACGCGCGAGCGGCCCAACTGTGACACGAGCTTGCGCATACGCGTCGGGAGAACCTTCCGGGGCCAAAGTCGGGGAGCTTGTCACGCACGGGGTGCACAGAGAACTCCCCGGACCTGGCCGTCATCCACCCCCGAGCGACGCGAACCACTACCGCGCTCGCTCGGTGGCGATCTCGAGTCGCTTCTGCGAGCGGAACCCGTCGGCGTCGTCGTGACCGTGGCGGTAGCCGGCGCGGCCGGCGGCCTCGACGGCGAGCGCGATGAGCCTGCCCCGCATCCGGCTCGGAACCCAATCCGGGGCTCGATCCAGGAGCGCGCCGAGCCGTCCGAAGCCACTCGGTGTTCTCACCAGCTCGCCCACCGCCGCGGTGGCGGCATGCCAAGCGCCCGCACGCTTGCCGTCCGGAGACCCCTCCCCCGAGCCGGACTCCGGGTGCACGGCCTCGAACAGTCGACGACTCGACCCCGAGACGAACGCTCTCGATGCCCGCGCCCGGGCACTCGTTGCTGGGCCTCGGTGACCGATCTCGAGGGCCGGGTCGATGACGATGGACACGCCGGACTGGTGCAGCCGCAGACCCAGGTCGCCGTCCTCCCGGTAGCGGAACCGGGTGTCGAAGCCGCCGACGCGCTCCCACGACTCTCGGGTCAGCGAGTTGTGCGCCGCCCAGTGCATCCAGCGCCGGTCGGGATCGCGCGCGTATGCCGCTGCGAGGTGGCGTTCGTTGGCCGGACGTCCGTAGCTCGACGCGTAGGGCGTGTCGTCGAAGAGGTCCCGCGTGAGCCCGATGACACCCACCGGGCTCGTGGTGGACTCATGCCATGCGACGTGGCGGCGCACCATGTCCGAGGCCGGCGACAGGTCGTCGTCGCAGCGGATGAGGACGTGCCCGCGGGCAGCGGCATACCCGGCGTTGAGGGTGGCGCACAGTCCCCGCGGGGCGACGGAGACGACCGTGCGCAACGGGAGGCGAGCGGCATACTCCTCGAGCAGCTCGGGGGTCTCGTCGTGGACCCCGTCGAGTGCGACGACGACCTCCCAGGAGTCGGCAAAGTCCTGCTCCGACAGGGCATCGAGCAAGGCCGGGAGGCGGTGGGCGCCGCTGTAGGTCGGGACGACGACGGAAGCGGTCGCCTCGCTCATCGGGGGTGGGGACAGGCTCGGCAGGACTCGACCCGCGCGCCCCGCACGCGGGCCGCGCGGGCCCGCCCTGTGCCGTCGCCCGTCGCCCTCAGACCGCTCGAGCGGCCCATGCACCGGAGCCCTCCGCGGTGCAGGCAGCGACAGCCTGCACGGTCTCCGGACCGGCCCCCGGTGCCGGGTGTCCCCTCGCCCATGGGACTCCTCTCTGCGACGTACCTGCAGAGAAAGACGCACCAGCTCGACAGGTGTGACGGCGCGGCGGTGGTCACGGTGCGACGATGCAGTTCTGGGCACAGCACGAACCACAGGAGGCGAACCGGCATGAGCAGCTCGAGGGCCGCCGCGGGCGGCGGAGCGCTTTACTCCCTCGGCATCTTCGGGGCGTGGGTCTACTTCTGGCAGCAGGCCGACGGATTCTGGGAGTACGTCCTCGCGATCATCCAGGGCCTGTTCTGGCCCGCGTGGATGGTCTACCACGTGTTCGCGGTGCTCCGCGCGTGAGCGGCTAGCGACGCCTCGGCGCCTGGGGCGCCGTCCTGCCGCGCTCGAGTCCCTTGCGACGATGCGTTAGTCACCACTAACGTGTTTCGGGTGGTCGACGCCCTGTCCGCTGCCGCCGAGCCGAACCGCCGGAGGATCCTGCAGATGCTCGCGTCGCAGCCACGCACCGTGAGCGAGATCGCCGCGGAGTTCACCTCGACCCGGTCGGCCATCTCGCAGCACCTGCTGCTGCTGGCCTCGGTCGGCCTGGTCGAGGCGGACAAGGTCGGCCGGACGCGCGTCTACCACGTCGTGCCGGCCGGGCTCCGCCGCCTCCAGGCTGAGATCGACCGGTTCTGGACCACCGAGCTCGACCGACTCGTCGGCGACGCCCATTCCCTCAATGCCCGAAAGGCTGCTGCACCATGAACGACCACCCAGAGACATTGACCAAGACCGTGCTGCTGCCGGTCACCCCCGACGAGGCGTTCGCCCTGGTCACCGAGCCCGAGCGGCTGCGTCGCTGGCACGCCATCTCCGCGCGCGTCGACCTGCGTGTCGGTGGCGACTATCGGTGGACGATCGTCCCGGGGCACACCGCGGTGGGGACCTTCCAGGAGATCGAGCCGGGCCGGCGAGTCGTCTTCGGCTGGGGTTGGGAGGGCCAGGAGGGCTTCGACGCGGACACGTCCACAGTGACCGTCACGCTCACGCCGGTGGAGGGCGGCACCGAGCTCACCCTGACTCACACCGGATTCCTCAACGCGGACCAGGCCGCCTCGCACGGCGACGGCTGGACGCACTACCTCGGCAGGCTCGAGACGGTGGCCGCCGGTGCCGTCGATGCCGGGGCCGACGAGTGGGCTGCGAGGCCGGACGGCTTCGACGAGCTGTCGGCTGCGGAGGCATCGCTGGCCGTCCTGCAGTCTGTAGCCCGCCGCCTCACCACCGAAGACCAGCAGAAGCAGACCCCGTGTGCGGAGTACACCTGCCATGACGTCGCGGAGCACCTCTTCGGGTCACTGACGCAGCTCGGTGGGATGGCCGGGGGCACCGTGACGACGCCGGCCTCCGGCTCCCTCGAGGCCAAGCTCGCGGTCATGGGCATGGAGGCGATCGACGCCTGGAAGGCCCGTGGGACCGACGGCACGGTCGAGTACGGCGAGGGCGAGATGCCTGCGGCCTTCTTCGCGGCCGTCCTGAACGTCGAGCTGCTCCTGCACGCGTGGGACCTCGCCCAGGGCGCAGGCACGCCGATCGTCGCCTCCGACGAGCTCGTCGCCTACGTCACCACACTCGCCGAGCAGGTCGTGCCCGGAGGTAGGGGAACCGCCTTCGGCGACGAGGTCTTCCCCGCCGCAGACGCGAACGCGCTCGACCGCCTCGCCGCCTTCGCCGGCCGGACCACGGCCGCGGCCTGACGGCGCGTCACGACCGTCCCGGCCCACCGGCATACGGGACGGACGGTCAACGGGCCCATGGGCCCACCACAGACGGTCCCTCGGACATCGAGGGGCCACCGGGGGGATCACCAAGCCGGCACCGAGGCGCCGGCGACAGCACATGAGGAGATGCCATGGCCAAGTACATGGTCTTTTACAACACGACCGCCGCGATGCGTGAGCAGATGAACCAGATCCCGCCGGAGCAGGCAGGCGCGGGCATGCAGGAGTGGATGACCTGGGGCGAGCGAGTCGGCGGCAACCTCGTCGACATGGGCTCGCCGCTGGAGAACGAGGGTGAGGCGGACGTGCAGGTGTCCGGCTACTCCGTGATCGACGCGGACTCGGCCGAGCAGCTGGCCGGGTTCCTGGACGGGCACCCGCACACGGCGGCGGGCGGGACGATCTCGACGCAGAAGTTCATGGAGATCCCCGGCATGTGAGGCGCACTGCTCGGCCACCCCGAGTCGAGTGGTCGTTTCGCTACAGCCCAGCGCGTGTCGGAACGACCACTCGACCGGATCGGGCCGAGATGTAGGCGTCCGGCCGGCCACTCCTGAGGCTGTCACATTCGCGTGGCCATCCGTGTCGAATCGTGCGTGGGCCGTTCGACGGGCAGGTGAAGGGCTCGCAAAAGCCCTTGACCTCATGCCCACTAGAGATTTCAGGATGGACGACATGCCCTCGACAACTCACACCTCGTTGGCCGCCGACGCACTACGCGGTGCAGTCCGCGGCACTGTCATCGGCCCGGACGACGCGTCCTGGTCCGACACCACCTCGATCTTCTACTCCTACGCCGGCTCCACCCCGCGCCTCGTCGTGCGTCCCTGCGACGCAGCCGATGTCGCAGCAGCGATCGGTGTCGCGCGCGACCTCGGACTCGAGGTCGCCGTGCGCAGCGGCGGACACAGCGTCGCCGGCCACAGCTCGGTCGCGGACGGCCTCGTCATCGACTTGCGTGACCTCGACTCGCTCGAGATCGACGCCGACGCGCGCCTGGCGACGGTCGGCGCGGGCGTCACCGCCGGCCGCTACACGGCAGAGGCCGGAAAGCACGGCCTCGCAACGGGATTCGGCGACACCGGTTCTGTCGGCATCGGCGGCATCACGACCGGGGGCGGCGTCGGCTTCCTCAGCCGCAAGCATGGCCTCACCGTCGACAACCTGGTCGCTGCACAGGTGGTGACCGCCGACGGCACCGTGCACGACGTCGACGACGGTCACGAGCCCGATCTCTTCTGGGCTATCCGTGGCGGCGGCGGGAACGTCGGCATCGTCACGCGGTTCACGTTCCGTCTCCACGAGGTGCGGCAGATCGTCGGTGGGATGCTTCTGCTGCCGGCCACGGCCGAGAACGTCGCCGAGTTCATGCGGCTGGCCGTCGAGGCTCCGGACGACCTGGGCGTGATCGCCGCGGTCATGCCTGCGCCGCCGATGCCGTTCATCCCGCAGGAGGCGCGCGGCCAGGTCATCATCCTCGCGCAGCTGGCGTATGCCGGACCCACCGAGGATGCCGACCACGTGCTGGCGCCGTTCCGAGCAGTCGCGGCCCCGATCGCCGACCTGCTCGCTCCGATGCCGTATGCCGGCCTGTTCCCACCGGACGAGGGGGGCTTCCGCCCGATCGCGACCTCGGTGACCGGCTTCGCCGGCAGCATCGACACCGACCTCGCGCAGACCGTGATCGACACCCTCTGCGCGGCGACCTCTCGACCCGGGCTTGCGATGGCCGCCGTCCAGCTGCGTCCGCTGGGCGGCGCGATCTCCCGGGTGCCGGCGGACGCCACCGCCTATGCGCACCGCGAACAGCCGATCATGTTCAACGTCGCCGCCATGGTCGGGGACGTCGCCGACCTCGAAACGCAGCACGACTGGGTGACTGAGCTGGCGTCGACGATCGCCGACGGCACGCCGGGCGCCTACGTCGGCTTCTCCGTCGCTGACGACCCCGAGCAGGTGCGCGCGATCTACCCCGGTGCGACCTATGACCGCCTGGCCGCCGTGAAGCGCACGTACGACCCGGACAACGTCTTCCACCGCAACCACAACGTGCCTCCCGCCGCCGGCTGAGAAGTGGCAGCGGCATACGAGCGTGCTTGGGGCTAGGGCGTGTCGAGCGAGGTGAGCACGAACGCCTCGATCGGCTCGTCCTTGCCTTTGAGCTCGAGCGGGCCGAGCGGCTCGGTCCTCGCTCCCGGGAGCAGCGCGAGCGTGTCGGCCGTGACCGCTACCCCTCCGACGGGGGCCTGCCCCTCGATCCGGGAGGCCACGTTGACGGCATCGCCGATGACCGTGCTCGTCCGGCCGCCCTCGCTGCCGAGCACGCTGACGAGCACCTCGCCGCTGTTGATCCCGACGCGGAACCGGGGCCAGCCCGGGTGCTCCGCGGCGATCCGGCCGGTCTCGGCCTGAAGGTCGAGCCCGGCCTTCGCCGCCCGCAGCGCATGGTCCGGCTGGTCGCCGAGCCGGTTGAAGGTGGCCATGAGCGCGTCGCCGATGATGCGGTCGATCGTGCCGCCATGGCGCTTGACCACCGCCGGGATGGCGACGGTGAAGAACGCGTTGAGCATCGCCGTGACCTCTGCGGGCTCGTGCGCCTCGGAGAAGCTGGTGAACCCATGGAGGTCGGCGAAGAGGACAGACATGTCGCGGTAACCCGCGAGGGTGTCGGCCGTGTAGATGTCGGCGTAGCGCTCCTCGTGCCACGACCTCTGGGCGCCCCAGGCGACGAGGACGAACGCAGCCAGCATGAGCAGGTGCCACTCCCACCAGGAGTAGAACCAGTTCGGCGCCACCGTGATCGCGACCATCGCCTCGGCGAGCAGGACGAAGGCGGAAGCCATCGCCGCCGCAAGCACACCTCCGCGGCGCACCCACAGGCGCACGTAGGCGACGGCCGAGATGGCGAACAGCACGACCGCGAGCACCGCCGAAGCCAGCATCGGCCACGACGTGTGGTCGAGCCCCGCCCCCGCGAAGGGACCGAGGCGCAGCAGTGACGCAACGCCCCACAGGACCATGAGCAGGATCAGCGCGACGCGAAGCGACCTGGCGCGCCGCATCTCCGCGGCGGCGTTCGACGCGTCGACCTCACGGATGGAGGCGACGGCGAAGAGCGAGCCGATCGCGATCCCGACCGGGGTCGAGATGTTGAAGCCGGCGGCTGCAGCCGGGAGCAGCATGTGCGGCGTCGCCAGGGCGTGCAGCCCGAGGAACCCTGCCGACGACAGGAACGCCAGCGACACATACATGACGCGCACGTCGCCGCGACGCACGGCCGCCGTGCCGGTGCCGTATGCCGTGATCGCGCTGAGCAGGGCCGCCAGGAACACGATCCAGAAGTGGGTCGTGTCGTGCTGGAACTTCTGGTCGTAGTGCGAGCCGAACCGGAGCAGAGCCAGGCCCCCCAGAGGGATCGCGAGGACGACCGCGCCGACGAGCAGCTGTGTGCGAGAACGGGTCCCGGGCTGCGAGGTCGGCGCGGTCTGCTGCGACATGACTACCTCCGGGGAGTCGGCGCGAGCGCGAGGTACTGGTGCACCTCGGACACGACGACGGAGCCCTCGCCCACAGCGGAGGCCACGCGCTTGACCGACCCGGCGCGGACGTCGCCCACGGCGAACAGCCCGGGCACGGACGTCTCATGCGCTGTCGCAGGCCGGTCCAGCGGCCAGGTCGTGACGGCTCGCATGTCCTCGCCGGTGAGCACGAAGCCCCACCGGTCCCGCGCGACCTCGTCCGGCAGCCAGTCGGTGTGCGGCTCCGCGCCGATCATGACGAACAGCCCGTCGGTCGGGAGGGACCGCTGCTCGCCGGTCGTGCGGTCCGCGACGACGACGTCCTTGAGCCAGCCGTCGCCCCCGCCGCCCACGACCTCGGCGTTGGGCACGACGGTGATCGTCGGGGCGGCGTCGATCTCGTCGATGAGGTACTGCGACATGCTCGAGGAGAGGTCGGGGGTGCGGATCACGATCGCGACGTCCGCGGCATAGCGGTGCAGGTGCAGTGCCGCCTGGCCCGCCGAGTTGCCGCCTCCGATGATGACGGCGTGCGCGCCCGTGAGCCCGTGGGCCTCTGACACGTTGGCGCCGTAGTAGACGCCCGAGCCGGTGAGCGCCTCGAGGCTCGCCACTCCCAGGCGCCGGTAGGCCACACCGGTGGACAGCACGACGGCGCGCGCACGCACCTGACCCACGTCGGACACGGTCGCGAGGAAGCCGCCGCCGTCCGCCTCCGGCACCAGCTCGGTGACGCGGCGCGTCAGCACGAAGCGGGCACCGAAGACCCAGGCCTGCTGGAACCCGCGCTGTGCGAGCTCGGCCCCGCTGAGCCCGCGGGAGAAGCCGAGGTAGTTGCGGATCAGCGAGCTCGTGCCCGCCTGCCCACCGAGCGCCTGCTCCTCGACGATGAGGACGGACAGACCCTCGGACGACGCATAGACCGCGGACGCCAGACCGGCCGGGCCGGCGCCCACGATGAGCAGGTCGACCTCACGTATGCCGTCATGCGGGTTCGGTGGGCCGTCGAAACCGCTCAGGTCGGTGCGGATGCCCCAGGCCTCGCAGATCTCCGCGTCGGTCGGGTCGACCAGCACGCGGCCGCCGATCGCCGCCAGCCACAGGATGAGCGGGCCGTCCGCGTCCTCGGGGCGGTCGGCTCCGATGGAGGTCAGCACCTCGGTCGCAGCCGCCGTCCCGCGGTCGAGGTAGGCGTGCGGGATCCCGTTGCGCGCCAGCAGGCTTCGCACGGAGTGGCCACGCGGGTCACGGACGGCGCCGACCACGACGACCTCGCGCGCGGCGCTGGCAACGGTCCGGGACCACGCCTGGACGAACTCGGAGACCGTGCGGCAGAAGAGCTCGTCGGGGGACGTCCACGGCTTGAGGACGTAGTAGTCGATATCGCCCAGCGACATCGCGCGCAGGATCGCGTCGGCGGTCTCCCGTTCGGCCCAGGATCCCCAGGGCACGAGCAGCGCCCGGCCGGCATCCGGGTGGAGCGACCGCACCGAGCGGAGCAGATCGGCTCCGCCGACACCGGGCAGCCACGGGTCGGCGAGGACGAGCGCCACCGGGTCTCCGCGCTCGGCGGCCACCTCGAGCTGGCCCATGGCGGCGGCGCTGTCGGACTCACTTCTGACCCGGAAGTCGGCGCCGAACCGGCGGGCCAGCTCGCCCTCGGTCCGGGCAAGGCTGTCCAGGTCGGGGTCCACAACGAGCAGCAGAGGTCGGGTCACGGCAGGCTCCGTCGGCGAGCAGGGATAGTGGGTTGGCGACCACCCCACGCCAAGAACGTACGCCGGGCAGGGCCGGTCTCGCTGCGGAATCGAGATCGTCGCGCCGCCCCCTCGGGGCTCGCTCGCGTCGGCGAGGATGGGGCGCATGGCTTACGACGTCGAGCGAATCCGATCGCACTTTCCCGCGCTGGCCGAGGGCGCCGCGCACTTCGACGGCCCCGGCGGCTCGCAGACGCCGGATGTCGTCGGCGAGGCGGTCGCGGCGACCCTGACGTCGGCGATCGCCAACCGCGGCACGGTGACGCCCGCCGAGCGGCGCGCCGAGTCGGTCGTCGCCGAGGCCCGCGCCGCGATGGCCGACCTCCTCGCCCTCGACCCCGCGGGCATCGTCTTCGGGCGCTCGGCGACCGAGCTGACCTTCCACCTGTCCCGCACGATCTCGGGAAGCTGGAGGCCCGGAGACGAGGTCGTGGTCTCACGGCTCGACCACGACGCGAACGTCCGCCCATGGGTGATCGCCGCGGAGTCTGCCGGGGCAACCGTCCGCTGGGCCGAGTTCGACCCGGCCACAGGCGAGCTCACGCCTGACGACATCGAGCGAGTCGTCTCCGACCGCACCCGGCTCGTGGCGGTGACCGCGGCGTCGAACCTCATCGGCACCCGTCCAGACCTGCCGGCGATCGCCGAGGTCGCTCACCGGGCGGGTGCCCTGCTCTACGTCGACGGCGTGCACGCCACGGCACACGTGTCGAGCGACGTCCCGGCGAGCGGGGCCGACTTCTGGGTCTGCTCGCCCTACAAGTTCCTCGGCCCTCATCTCGGCGTGCTCGGAGCCGCGCCCGACCTGCTCGGTTCCCTCCGGCCGGCCAAGCTCGTGCCGTCGACCGACGACGTGCCAGAACGCTTCGAGCTCGGCACGCTGCCCTACGAGCTGCTCGCGGGCACGACCGCCGCGGTCGACTTCCTCGCCGACCTGGTCCCGGCAGACGGGTCGCGCCGAGACCGGCTCGTCGCGTCGTTCGCGGCGCTCGAGGACCACGAGGACGGGCTCCTCGCCACGCTGGAACCGCGGCTGCGCGCGATCCCAGGGCTGACGGCATACAGCAACGCGAAGCGTCGGACGCCCACGCTGCTCGTCAACGTCGCGGGCAGGGACGCCCAGGAGCTTCGGGTCGGCCTTGCCGAGCGTGGCGTCAACGCGCCGGCGGGCAGCTTCTACGCATGGGAGTGCAGCCACCACCTCGGTCTCGGGGCGGCCGGCGGCCTGAGGGTGGGGCTTGCGCCGTACACGAACGCCGACGACATCGATCGTCTCGCCCGAGGTCTCGAGGAGATCTGCGATACGGCGCCCGGCGCGCGACGATAGACCCAGGACCTACGGGAGGAGCGACAGATGCGGATTGCGGTCATCGGCGCCGGTGGGATCGGCGGCTACTTCGGCGGGCGGCTCGCGGCGTCCGGCCACGACGTGACGTTCGTGGCCCGTGGTGACCACCTGAGAGCCCTTCGGGAGAACGGCCTTCGGGTAGCAAGCGTCGCCGGCGACTTCACGGTCGCCCCCGCGTCGGTCACCGACGACGCAGCGTCCATCGGCCCTGTCGACGTCGTGCTGGTCGCGGTCAAGACGTGGCAGCTCGACCCGGTGCTCGCCGCCCTCCCGTCGCTGGTGGGCAGCGGCACGGCCGTGGTGACCACGCAGAACGGTGTCGAGGCTCCGGGGCATGTGGCGGCAGTCGTCGGGCAGCGTGCGGTGCTGCCCGGCATCGCCAAGATCTTCGCGTTCATCGAGGAGGCGGGCGTGATCCGGCACGCGGGCGGGCCGGCATCCTTGGCCTTCGCGGAGTGGGACAACACCTCGTCCGAGCGGGTCCGACTGCTCCGTGAGGCCATCACCGACGCAGGCGCCGTGGCTCCCGTGCCGGAGGACATCTGGGCCGAGCTGTGGTCCAAGATGCTCTTCGTCGTGCCTTTCGGGGGCCTGGGCGCGGCCCTCGACGCGACGGTCGGCGAGCTGCGGAGCAGGCCGTCCTGGCGTGCTCTGCTCGAGGACGCGATGGGCGAGGTGGAGGCGCTGGCCAAGGCTCGTGGTGTGCGGCTACCGGCATCGGTCGTGAGCGGGACGATGGCCTTCGTCGATGACCAGCCAGACGGAGCGACGACATCTCTGCAGCGCGATGTGCTCGCGGACAAGCCGTCCGAGCTCGACGCGTGGACCGGCGCCGTCGTGCGGCTCGCCGCCGAGTCGGGAGTTCCGGTGCCCGTCCACCGGCTGCTGCTGGAGATCCTCATCCGACAGCACCCCGAGGCACTGCCGGGGCGCAGCGACACCTGAGGCGGACCGGCGGCCCCACCGCACATGAACGTCGGCTAGGTTCTGCTGTCCGTGGAGTGGTTCGAGGCGGTTCGTGACCGGTCGGTGCCGGCGGCCGGCGAGGTGGCGCTGACGACGCCAAGTCTCGTCGTGGTCCTGGCGATCGCGTGCGCCCTCGTCGTCGTCGGGCCGATCTGGAAGGTCGTGCGGCTCGCCGTCACCCTCGTCCATGAGCTCGGCCATGCCGTGGTCGGGGTGCTTGTCGGTCGGCAGTTCACCGGGTTCGTCCTGCGCGGCGACATGTCGGGGCACGCCGTCACGCGGGGCCCGGTGCGCGGCGCCGGACGGGTCGCGTCGACCTGGGCCGGCTACCCCGTCCCCGCGCTCCTCGGCGCCACCATGGTCTGGGCTGCGGTCCGCGGCTGGGCGGCCCCGGTGCTCACGGTGGTGCTCGCGGTGCTGCTCTTCGCGCTGATCCGGGTGCGGTCGATGCTGACCGTCGTCGTCATGGTGGTGGCGATCGCCGGCGCCGGGGCTCTGTGGTGGTGGCGCGACGACGTCCTGCAGGCACAGGTCCTCGTCGGTCTCGGTGTCGTGCTCGTGGTCGGTGCCTGGCGGCACCTGTCGGCCGTGCTGCGCGACCGCACGAGCGGCAGCGACCCCGGCGTCCTCGCGGGGCTCACCCCGCTGCCCAAGCTCTTCTGGAACCTGACCTTCGTGGTCGTGTGCGCGGCGTCGACGTGGCTCGTCGGCACCGAGGTGTGGGCGACGCTGCGCTGATCCGTTCGCCCCGTATGCCGTATGCCGCCAACCCGATCGAGCGAATGTTCACCTCGGGCGGGTGACGACACCCCTGGTGGCGCACCGCGACGCTGAGCGCATGTCCGAGCAAGGGTCCACGCCGGCGCCCGAGGCGAAGGAGCCCGCGCCGGAGCCGATCGACGCGGCCCCCGCGGCCGCAGCACCCGCGGCCACTGCACCCGCTGCCGCTGCAACGCCGACGGCCACGCCTGTCGCCGACTCCACGCCCGATGCCGAGCCAGCGGCGCCCGTGGCCGCGCCTCCCGCACCGCCTGACGAGACGGCGACCCAGCCGGTGCCCGTGGCGGCGCCGGCCGCGCCCACCCCGCCTGCACCGGTTGCTGTGGCGCCGCATCCCAGCCGGTGGCGGGCCGCCGCCGCGGCGGTGCTGATCGTGCTCGGCATCATCCTGGTGCCGCTCACGGCCGTCTCCTGGTGGGTGCGCGGCACGGTGACCGACACCGACAAGTGGGTCGCCGCCGTGGGTCCTCTCGCCTCGGATCCCAAGGTGCAGGCGGCCGTCACCGACCAGGTGACGGACCGGGTCATGGCCCGGATCCAGAGCCTGAACCTGTCCCAGCAGGCCACTGACGCGCTCGTCGCCCGGGGCATCCCGCCACAGATAGCCTCGGCCCTGAGCCTCATCGCCTCACCGATCCAGGACCGCACGCAGGCGCTCGTCCACCGGGTCGTCGGTGACGTGGTCGCGAGCGAGGCTTTCGCGCAGGTGTGGACCGGTGCGAACGAGACCGTGCACGCGCAGCTGATCAAGCTGCTGAACGGCGACCCCGGCGCGCTGACCCAGGCCGACAACGGCCAGCTCATGCTCAACCTGTCTGCCATCTCCGGACCACTGCGCACCGCGCTGGTCAACGCGGGAGTGCCGTTCGCCGACAAGATCCCCGACATCAACACCCAGGTCGTGGTCGGGGACGGCACACGGATCACGCAGGCCAAAGACGTCTACCGCCTGGTCAAGGGCATCCCGGTGCTCCTGCTGATCCTGACCATCCTTCTCCTGGCAGCCGGAATCTTCTTCTCGCACAGGCGAATGCGAGCCACGCTCTTCACCTTGGCCGGCATCGTCGTCGCCGTCCTCATCACCCTCGCGGCCGTGAAGGTCGGGCGGGAGTATGCCATCGACAACCTCCGGGCGGACGTGCGCGATGCCGCACAGTCCATGATCGAGATCGTCACCGACCGGCTCCGAACGGTCCTGCGGGTCGTCGGGTGGGTCGCCCTCATCGCCCTCGCCGTCGCCCTCGTCTCGGGCAACGGCCCCCGCGCCACGGCACTGCGGCGCTCGGTCCGGAGTTCCAGCGAGAGCATCTGGAACAAGGCGATGGCCTGGCAGCACACGTTCGTCGTCGCCGTCGCCGTGACCGTCGTCGCCATCATCGTCCTGTTCGTCACCGACCTTCCGACCTTCTGGAACCTGTTGCTGGTCCTGATCGCCGTCGGCGCAGGGGTGACGGCGTGGTTCAGCTCGCGGCCGGACGAGGCGGCCGACGACACGGCCTCCCCGGGCCCACCGGGTGTATCAGGAGCATCGGGAGCATCGGGGGCGTCGGGAGCATCGGGGGCACCCGAGGTCCCGGCGGCGCCGGCTAGTTGAGGTTCATCGGCGGCGGCAGCTGCGTCCCCACCGCGCCGAGCGCTGACGCGATCTCGAGCTCGCGTCGGACCAGCGCAAGGCCGAGCCGGAGCCGCGACTCCGTGTCGGCGCTCTCGAGGAGGCGCTGGCGGTCGGCCACGCCGAGGCTCACCGCCAGCGGGACGGCATACGACAGGGCCCGGTCGCTCTCGGGAAGGTCGAGCTCGTCTCCGGTGGCGGCGGCGAAGCCGGTGAGCTCCTCGCGCAGTCGTGCCGCCAGGCCGAAGACGCGCTCGTCGTCGCCGTCCGGCTCATCCAGCCAGGTCACCTCGCCGGTGGTGTACGGCGTGCCGGCATGCGGGTCGATGGCATCGAGGTGGAACCTCACGGTGCCGTGCGACACGATGAGGAAGCGCTCGTCCTCGAGCACGGCTGCCTGCGTCAGCAGCGCACCGCAGCCGACCGGGTGCAGCGCTTTGACCCCGTCCTCTCCGACCTCGTAGCCCTCGCGGATCGCGATCACTCCGAATACTGGCGAGCGCGACTCCTGCCCGTCGAGCAGGTCGTGGAGCAGGGCCACATAGCGTGTCTCGAAGATCTGCAGCGGCAGCCGCGCGCCCGGCATCAGCACGGTCGCGAGCGGGAACAGCGGCAGAGTCGCCACCCCTCCAGCGTAAGCGGGTTCGGCGCGCGTCACGCCGGGACCGACGAGCGGAGCGAGCGCCAGCGAGCCCATGTCATGGTCGGCCGCCGCCGGAGCCGGTGCTCCGACGACGGCCGACCGTCATGTTCGGTGGTGCTCGTCAGCTGTCACGCTCACCGAGGGTCACAGATCACCCCGCTCCTGCACCTTGAGGGTGTTGATGACCGGGCTCCCCAGGCCCTTGCGCGGAACCAGCTCGACCGTGAGGTTGCCGCCTCTGTGCTCGACGACCAACCGGTCGATGTCCGCCTTGAGAGATCCGACCTCGGACGCGATGTCCTTGGCCACGATGACGTACTGGCCGTTGACCTTCACGTCGAAGACGTGCGATCCGACCTTCGTGTAGTCGAACTCCGCGAAGCCGAGCTCGATCTGGTACGTCCCCGCCGGAGCGTTGTCGAAGGTGTAGGTGAGGGCACCTGACCTGCGGGTCTGGAAGAGCGACGGGTCCGGGGTGCCGGAGATCGCCTTCTTGGTGCTCTCTGCCTTCGTGCCCGTGCCGGTGTAGCCCCAGCCTCCGGCGACGTGGGCCTGGTCGGCCTTCCACTTGAACAGGTCGGTCGCGTTGAGCGCGTTGCCACCCGCGTTGACCCCGACCTGGTAGGCGGAGATCACGAGCGACATCGGGACGCTGACGGCACGAGTCCGTCCGGCGCCCGTGCTGAGCGTCAGCGCGGCCTGCCACACCCCTGGGTCACCGAGCGAGGCATCGACCCGGACCGTGAAGGTCTTGGTCTCGCCGACCGCGATCGTCGCGCTGGTCGGGTCGACCGACAGCCACGGCAGGTCAGTGTTCTCGGGGTCCCCCACGTCGACGAGGTACGCCCGGCCGTTGACCTGGTCAGCGGTCCAGAGGTTGCCTGCATCGTCGGACTCGAGGCCGGCACCCGGGAAGTCCTCGTTCGTCGGGTACGCGACCGTCTTCAGGGTCGAGCAGTCGTCCGGCGACAGCTGGTAGAACACCGTCGTCGCCGCGCTCGGCACCATCCAGATCGTGTCCGAGGTGTTGTTGTAGGCCAGTCCGGCGATGCCCGGCTCGGCCGGCTCGCAGGACGAGAGGGTGGCACCCGGGCTGGCGTGCGTGGTGCCCGCGACCGTGTAGATGATGCCCTCGTTCCAGCCACCGATGTAGAACACGTCATCGGCGGCGTTGTAGGCCAGGCCGCGCTGCGAGATCCCGGTCCACGGCGAGCCCGAGATGCGTCGCTTCTCGGTGCCGTCGGACGGGTCGAAGCACACGATGGCGTTGTCGCCACCGACGTTGACCTGGCAGACCTCGCCGGTCCGGCTGTCGTAGGCCATGTCACCGTTCCACGACCCACCCCAGCGACCGGCATACGACGCCTGGAGGGCGCCGGCCGTGCTGAACCGGTTGTTCGTCGTGGCGTCCGGGTCCGAGATCCAGACGTCGCGGGTCATCCCGACGCCCCACGCGACGGACAGGCCCGTCGCCCAGGAAGCGAGCACGTCGCCGGCGTCGGTCGGGCCGGCCAGCTGCTTCTGCGCGGCCAGCTGGCTCTTGGAGTAGAGCCCCTTGGCCGAGGTGGCCTCGCGGTCGCTCTTCGTAGCCGCCTTGACGGCCGCACCGCTCAGCACGGCTGGGCGGTCTGCCGACGACGAGGTCTTGCGACCCCCCTCGGCCACGGAGAACTCCAGCGGAGCCGAGCCCGTGTTCTTGACCGTGAACGTCGCTTCGCGGGTGTCACCCGCTCCGAGAACGCCCCAGTCGTAGCTGCTCGCCCCGGTGATCTCGGCGATGCCGGTCTTCAGCGCAGGGCTGAAGTCGGCCGTGTCGCCGTCGGAGTCGAACGTCACGCTGCTGCTCTCGGAGACGTAGTTCGTGGCCGTGGCGGTCACGTCGTACGTGCCGAGGAACAGCACCTTGCTGAACGTGCCGTCAGCGCCCGTGGTCAGGGTCTGCGGCGCGCCCGAGCTCGGCGTGATGGTCACCTTCGCGCCCGCCACCGGCTGGTGGTCGTTGAAGTCGGTCACCGTCCCGCTCAGGGTGCCCGAGGGCGGCGGCGTGAAGGTGATCGACTGCTGCGGCGCGACCGCGGCCTGGTTGAAGGAGTACTGCCACGCGATGGTGCCGGTGGCGTTCTCGAGCCCGACGGTGGCCGACGTTCCGCCCAGGACGGGCTTGGCGTCGGTCTGCGGGCCGTAGCCGAAGATGACCGACCCGGTCCGAAGCAGCGTCACGGAGAAGTTGGTCCGTGCCGCGGAGTCGGAGAAGGGCCGCACGTTGCGCCACTCGATGACGAAGGCGTCCACGCCGCCCACGGTCGTGGTGCCGGTGTAGACCCCGGCGGAGGCGTCGACGATGAGGTCGTCCCAGAACGGGTAGATCGCCGCGTTCGGCGTCGCCGTGTTGGGGATGGCGGTGTTGGAGAACGCCGAGACAGCGCCCAGGAAGTTCAGGTGGCCGTTGGTCGACAGGTATGCCTTCGAGTAGGCCTCGCCGTAGTACCGGAAGGTCCACGGCAGGTCGATCGCGAGGGTCGAGTCGTCACCGCTGAGCGTCGACTTCGTGGTGCCCTGGCGGTAGTCGCCCGTGCCGACGGCACAGGTGTAGCCGTAGCCGTCCGCGCGCCCGGCGAGCGCCACCGGCACGGTCTCGTCGCCGTCGACGACGAGCTCGGCCGAGTAGGTCGCCGTGCAGCCGCCCGCGTTCGCGGTCAGCGTGTACGTGCCCTCCGGCACGTCGGCGATCGAGAACGAGCCATCCGCCGCGGAGGTCGCCGAGGGCAGCTGGCTGGCGATGCTCACCGTCGCCCCCGCCACCGGTGCTCCGGTCGACTGGAGGGTCACAGTGCCCGAGACCGTATGCCGCGGGGCCGCTGCCAGCGCGACGTCGACTGTCGCGGTGGACCCTGCCGCCACGGTCGCGGTACGGGTCGCGGTGACGTAGCCGAAGGCGCTCACGCGCACGGTGTAGTCACCCGCGGAGACCGCGATGTCGTACGTGCCGTTCGCGGCGGTCGTCACCGTCCGGGACGTTGGGCCGCTGACCTGCACCTGGGCACCCGCGACGGGCGAGCCGCCCGAGGTGACCGTGCCGGCGAGGTGGCCGACGTCGCCGACCGGAGCGGCCGCGACCAACGCTTGGGCGTCGAGCTTGCCCTGTCCCCAGACGTTGTTGTTGGCGGCGGTGCCGCCACAGGTCAGGTCGCTGGTGTCGACGGCGGTCTCGTCGAGGAGCGCACGCGTGCCGGCGATGTCACCGACGAGCGAAGGAGCCGCGCTCCAGGCGAGGGCGATGGCGCCGGCGACGTGCGGAGATGCCATCGAGGTGCCGTTGGCCGTTCCGTAGGTGCCGCCTGGCAGCGACGAGCGCACGTTGACACCCGGTGCGGCGATGTTGGGCTTGGTCATGCCGTCCTGCCCGGGGCCTCGGGCCGAGAAGCTCGCGATCGCACCGTTGATGTCGAACGCGCCGGCCGAGTAGTTGATGATCCGTGAGCCGGGGGATCCGCTGCTGTTGCACGACGGGCCGCTGTTGCCGTTGGACCACTGGCCCCAGATGCCGGCCGCCGCCCAGGCGTTCTCGATGTCTTCCATGAAGGGGTCGGTCGACGGGTTCCGCGAGCCCCACGAGTTGTTGATGATGTTGGGCCGCTTCGACGGGTCCGGAGCGGTGCCGTCGAGGCGGGTCGGGGCGATCATCCACTGGCCGGCCTCGATGAGGTCTGCATCGGCACAGGTGTTGCAGCCGTTGGCCTCGATCCACTTCGCACCAGGTGCGACGCCGATCTGGTTGCCACCGTCCGAGCCGAGCATCGTGCCCATGGTGTGCGTGCCGTGACCGTCGGTGTCACACGGGTCGCCGGCGGCGTTGCAGTTCCCCGAGGTGTCGAAGAAGTTGTAGTTGTTGTCGAGTGTGCCGTCCGGCTGAAGGCCGCGGTACTTGGACCGCAGGGCCGGGTGGTTCACGTCGACGCCGCTGTCGATGCTGGCCACGGTGATGCCCTGGCCGGTGACCCCTTGGGCCCACACGTCGTCGGCGTTGATCGCGGCGATGCCCCATTCCACTGCATGGGGACCCATCGGGCTGGAGTCCGGCTTCTGGGCGACCGGCTCGATGAGCTCCATGACGGAGGTCTCGACGATCTGCTGGACCTCGGCGTTCGAGGCCAGCGAGGTGGCCAGTCCCAACGTGCCGCCCCGGACGAGCACGGCGTTGGTGATCCAGTACGGCGTGTAGTCGGCGTTCGCGGCCTTGAGCTGGGCCACGACCCGAGCCTGGGACGTCTGGGCGTTTGCCCGCAGGGCGTCATAGACCGCGACGCCTCGCTTGTTCCAGTCCTTGACCGTGCTGGCGGCCGACAGGTCCGCCTTGTCCGCGAGCCGCACCCAGAAGTCGGCGGTCTTGTGTTGGGTGAGCTGCTGCTCGGCGGCGTTGGTGAACTTCGCTGTCGGATCGGTGGCTGCTGCTGATGCGCTCGGTGCGCCGAACCCTGCGGCGGTGAGCAGGGTGGCGACCGCTGCCAGGACGGCCAGTATCAGCCGTCTGGCCCGTGAAGAGGTCTCTCTCATCGGTCCTCCGTGATCGAGGTGCCCGGCGATGGCCGAACACACGGGAGCCCCATGGGATTGAGGGGCGTCCCCCACGCTCGCAATCCTTTGGGAGCGCTAACAAGGACGGCCGAAGGGCAGTGTTTGGGCGGAAATGGGTCAGAAGATGGTCAAATCTCCTAATTTGAGGTGGACAGGGGCTAGTGAGGCTCTGGTAGGGAGGTATGTAGAACCTGAGCAGCGAAGGGGGTCGCCGTGTTTCACAGCCCTGCAGGTGCGGGTTTTGTTCTCTGCGTGGGACTCCCGCTGCAGGAGGTCACCCGGATCGCCCGGATGGTGCATGACAGTGCGGTGGTGCTCGCCACCAACGACGTCGCCGCGGCGCGTGCGCTGTTGGCGCCGGTGGAAGACGTCGAGCAGGACGAGGCCGTCGGCTCCGTCGGCACGGTCGGCATCTCCCGTTCGGTGCCGGTCGGAGCTGAGTCCGTTCCCGCATCCGCGCCGGCTTCGGCAGGTTCAGCCCACAGTGTCCATCTGGCGATCGCCCCGATTCGGCCGCAGGTCGTGTCGGCGGGTCCGCTGGCGATCGATCTGGCGGGGCGTGAGGTGACCGCGGACGGCAAGACGCTGCACCTGTCGGCGCGGGAGTTCGACCTGCTTGCCCTGCTCGCGTCGGACGTGGGCCGGGTCTGGTCGTTCGCGGCGTTGACCGAGGGCGTCTGGGGCACTGACTATCTCGGCGACCGGGAGCAGCTCACCTCCACGGTCAAGCGGCTACGCAGGCGCCTCGGCGTGGGCAGCGGATGCGAGGTCCGGTCGGTGCACGGCGTCGGGTACCGCCTCCGGGTGCCCGGAGGCTGACTCGGATCGTCGAGCCGTGGCGGGCACTCAGCTCGCGTACGGGTTGGCCGCCGGGGACGGCATACCCCGCGTCGGGGTCAGCTCGTCGACGGCGTGACTGAGCTCCGGCGGCAGCTCGTCGTACTGCCCGTTCAGGGCCGTCGCGAGGCCCAGGGCGAGACCGATCAGGTCCTGGTCGCCGAGCCCGAGGCGCGTGGCGACCGCCGCTGCGTTCGGCGGGCGGTTCTCCGGCTCCTTCTCGAGGCAGTCGGTGATGAGCCGTGCGAGCTCTTCCGGGACGTCGTCGGGAAGGGGAGGCGGCCGCTCGTTCACGTGGCTCAGCGCGGTGGCGATCGGAGTGCCACGGTCGAACGGGCGCTTGCCGGTGAGCATCTCGTGGCCGACAACCCCGAGGGCATACAGGTCGCTGGACCCCGTGGCCGGCTGGCCCATGGCCTGCTCGGGGCTGATGTAGTTGGGGGTGCCGAGCATCTCGCCGTGCTGGGTGTGACCCGAGGCGTCGAGAGCGCGAGCGATGCCGAAGTCGGTGAGCTTCACGAGGCCGTCCTCGCGGATCATGATGTTGGCCGGCTTGACGTCGCGGTGGACCACGCGGGCCTCATGGGCGACCCCAAGGGCGAGCGCCGCCTGCCCGAGGATCGAGCGCACCTCAGAGGGCGGCAAGGCGCCGCGCTCGGTGAGGATGGTCGACAGGGGCAGGCCGGCGACGAGCTCCATGACGAGAAACGCCAGGCCGTCGTCCTCGCCGTAGTCGAATACGGTCGCGATGTTGGTGTGGATCAGCGCGGCGGAGTGGACTCCCTCGTCGCGAAACCGCAGGGCGAAGAGCTCCTCGTGCTCCGTGTCGGGCCTCATGATCTTGACGGCAACGTTGCGTCGGAGCACCTGGTCGGTGCCGGCCCAGACATCGGCCATGCCACCCGAGGCGATGCGGTAGTCGAGTTCGTATCTATCGCCGAGGACAAAGCCCTCATGAAGACGGTTCATGGCACGAGCACCTGGGGCCTTTCGGACGGAAGGTGCGCGTCAGGTGACATGTCAAGGAGCCTTCGTCAGCGATCATGGTACGGGACCCGATCCGGCCGATAAGCCTTGTCGCGGAGCGATCTCCCGGCCGCCAAACTCCCCCGCGGCGACTCCCAGGACCATACCCATTTGGCCTCGCTGCCGAACCCGCGCAGGGGGTCAGTCGGTGTCGTCCAGTGTCCGGTCCTCGCGGCTCTGCAGGCGCGAGGAGCCCGAGCCGGCAAGGCCTCCGGACGTGGTCAGCTCAGGCAGCGCATCGACGCCGAGCTCGAGCAAGGCGCGCACGATCGCGTCGAGCGTTGCCAGCGACACATGCCGCTTCCCTCGCTCGAAGCGGCTCAGGTGGCTGGGCGAGATTCCGACGCGCTCGGCCAAGTGGTCCTGTCGGATGCCAGCCTCGACACGCCGACGACGAACCGACGCGCCGATCCCCTCTGACATATTTGTCACCTGCAACCGCACCATTGGCCAACCCTGTCCCCTGAACCACAAACAAGTCAATGCTATCGCGTGGAAACGCCATCGGCGTGTCGCGCGCCATCGTCGCCAGCGCAACCAACTTGCGTCGCTGCTTGATAGATCTGCCAGAATTACGGATGCTTGGTGCTGCGATAAGGAAACCGGCAGATCGAGGAGGCTTGGGATGGACGAAGCGACGAAGGACGAGAAGGCCCGGCTGGGCGCTGAGATCAGGCGTGTGCGCGAGCGGCGCCCCAAGATCAGCCGACAGCGCGTTGCGGACGAGGCCCAGGTCGCGGAGGGCACCGTGCGAGCCGTGGAGCGCGGCGCATCGATCGACCACAGCACCCGACGAGTCATGGAAGCGCTCGCCCGGCTTGGTCGTCCGGTCGAGCCCACACCGGCCGACGACACCGCCGCCAATGGCGCCGGCGAGGGGCCTGACCACGCGCGACGTGTGTCGACGGAAGGCCTGAACGAGGTCGAGCTCACCGTCCGCCTGGTCGAGAGCACGCTGAATGCCTCGCCGCCGGAGGAGCGCAATGTGCTGGAAAGCAACATCTGGCTGTTGATCCGCGGACGCAACGCCGAGCTGATCGAGCGCCTGTCGGCCTCCGCTCCGGAGTAGGCCTCCATCACTGCCGAGCTCAGCCCCCGATATCTGCCCACCCGTCCCTACCCCGTCCCCTGATCGCATGCCACTGTCGGACCCGCCTGATAGAAAGAACCACTGCCCGCCTGTTGCACTTCTGCAACGGTGTGCCACTTTCACAATACGTGGCAGTGTTGCTCATGTCAAACACTGATCCGATCACACAACATCGGCTTTGGGGATGGGAGGTGCGATGAGCCCGGCTCGCCTCGACGTGAACGCGCTGTATCTCACGCTCGACTCGCAGAGACAGCATCGTGGGATCTCCTGGCGACAGGTCGCGCACGAGTCCGGTGTCGGGCCGTCGACGTTGAGCCGCATGGCCAACGGCAACCGGCCCGACGTGGACAGCTTCGCCTCCCTGGTCCACTGGCTCGGCATCCCGGCCGAGGAGTTCCTCCGCTTCGAGGACGACACCGCCCGACCGTCACCCGACGCCGTCACCCAGGCCGTTGCCAGCCTGCTGCGCGCCGACAAGGACCTCGACCCAGAGACCGCGGCCGCGATCGACGACATCCTCCAGGCGGCGATGCGCCTGGCCACCCGCCGGCCAAAGGACTGACGGGACCCGCATGCGGGATGGGTTCGTCACCGAGGCCGAGGCACTGGCTCTTGCCGTGCGATCGGAGATCGGCCTCGAGGCCGACGACCACCTCGACTGCGAAGCGCTCGCCGCCGCATGGGGTGTACCGGTCGTCCCTCTCGATGCGCTCCTGGCGGCGGGGGCGCGGCCGTCGTCCATCCACCACCTCACCGTGGCCAGCCCGGAGAGCTTCTCGGCAGGGACGGTGGTCAACGGAACCTCCCGTCTGATCGTGGTCAACCCAGCCCATCCACCCGGGCGCCGGTCCAACTCGCTCGCCCATGAGCTCGCCCATCTGCTGCTCGAGCACAAGCCGAGCGCTGCGACCGGCCCCGGCGGATGCCGCGTGTGGGACGGCGACATGGAGCAGGAGGCCGATCGACTCGCCGGCGTCCTGCTGGTCCCCCGCGACGCCGCCACAGCATGCGCCCGGGTCGGCTTGCCTCTTCGGGTGGGCGCAGCCCGGTTCGGAGTCAGCGTCTCGCTGATGCGCCAGCGCACCCATCAGAGTGGGGCCGCTCGACAGGCCTACCCGAGCGCGCCTGACCGGGACTGGAGGCAGGCGATGCTCAACGGCTTGCGGGCCACGAGGTTGCTCGACGAGAGAGACCTGACCCCGCTGGCCGGGCTCGGTGCCAAGGAGTGGCGCGAGCTTCTCGAGCGGTGCCGCGGCCCGATCCGGCGTGGCGACCTCCGCATGCTCATCGAGGTCCTGGTCAACGAGGCAGGCGTCCCGGCCTTCTAGCCGTGCGGGCGGCCTCGCTGCGGGACGGACCTGCGCGACCGGATAGGCCCTGAGGTGCGCCGATATCGCGATTGTCGGTTTCTGCGGTTCTGCTGTGTACATTGTGTGTTCACCCCGTCCATCTGTCAGACTCGGGGACGTCAAACCTGCAACAAGAGCGATAACGGCGAGGAGGACATGGTGGACGAGGCGTCAATGGACAGGAGGGTGCGGCTCGGCGCCGAGATCCGGCGTGTGCGCGAACTGCGACCGAAGATCAGCCGACATCGGGTCGCGGACGAGGCCAACATCGCGGAGGGGACCGTCCGGGCGGCGGAACGTGGCTCCTCGACCGACCACAGCAGGCGACAGGTCATGGACGCACTGGCCCGGCTCGGTCGTCCGGTCGACGCGGAGGCGTTCGGCGAGCCGGCATCCGTGCCAGGGCGCCGAGCGCAGCCCGTCAGCCGGGACGAGGGCGCGCGGGGCGGGACCAGTGAGGGTCTGAGCCAGGTGGACCTCACCGTTCGCCTGGTCGAAAGCACGTTGAACGCCTCGCCCCCGGACGAGCGACTCGCACTGTCGGGCAACATCTGGCTGCTGGTCCGCGGACGCGACGCAGAGCTTGTCAGGCGCCTCAGCGCGACCTCGGATGGGCCGGATGCTGCTGGGGACGCGGAGTCGGATGGCCCGACTCCACCCGCCTGAGCCCGCGGGGAGATCGCAGAACCGCCCGGCACCTGGTCAGGTCGTCGTTCAGGTCGTCCGTCAGATCGTCCTTGGTGTCGTCATGGCAGCATCAACGACGACCTGACCAGCGACGTGAGGCATGACGCGGCGCGGGTGGCTTGCGCCATGTCGCGCTTGCGCCATGTCGCGCTTGCGCCATGTCGCGCTTGCGCCTAAGCCGGGCATGCGCTTCGGCCGGGCTTGCGCCTCAGCCGGGCCTGCGCGAGGGGGGAACCGTCCTCGGTCGCTAGCGCTCCCTCGTCCTCCCAAATCCCGCCTGCCTTCAGATACTCGAAGAACGTGGGCCCCTGAAACGCACGAAGGCCCCGACCTCATGAAGGTCGGGGCCCACGTTCTTCGAGTGCGCGAGGGGGGATTTGAACCCCCACGCCCGTAAGGACACTGCCACCTGAAGACAGCGCGTCTGCCGTTCCGCCACTCGCGCGTGACAAGGACACAGTGTGCTGTATGCGGCGCCAGATCACCAAACCGGGCCGCGCGTCACCGCCGTCAGCGGCCGCCGTGCGGCTCGCCGAGGCGGTACGAGTCCGACGCGAAGGCCCCGCCGAGCAGGTGAGCCGTGTCCGACGGCGGGCTCGCGTCAGCGGTGGCGACCGCTGCGGCATACGTCTCAGCGTCGTCCACGGGCTCGTACCCGATGACCCGCCCGGGCGCGAGGTCGACCACCCTGCGCGTGTTGGCGGAGACTCCCCAGACGACGTGGTGGCCGACGGCGTCGGTCCTCAATGCTGCGAGGACCAGCCGGGTCATGTCGCTGGGTGAGAGCCACGACTGAAGTGAGGCCGCCCCGTCAGGCCGGTGCAGGAAGGTCATGATCCGGGCGCTGACGACCGTCATCCCGAAGCGGGCGGCATACAGAGCGCCGATCGCCTCGACCGCGGCCTTGCTGACGCCGTAGTACGTGTCGGGGGCGGGCAGCGGCATACCGTCGCGGGCGGCGGGGGAGTCGACCGGGACGAAGCCGGCGGCGTGGACCGAGCTGGCAAGCACCATGCGCACGACCCTCGCGAGCCGCGCTGCCTCGCACACGGCGCGAGTGCCGTCGATGTTCACCGCGAGCAGCTCGGGCCAGGGCCGCTCGTCGGACAACGCGCCGAGGTGCAGGACGAGGTCGGCGCCGGCGAAGGCCTGGGCGTGCGCCTCGACGTCGCGCAGGTCAGCCACGAGGACCCGCGCGCCACCGGCATCCGGCACGTCGACCGAGTCACAGAGCACCAGCTCGTGCCCGGCGCCGGTCAACAGCGGGCGGACGGCCGTGCCGATCCGCCCGCTCGCTCCAGTGAGCGCGATGACGGCCACGTCGACGGCAGCCGGACGGGATCAGAGGCCGTCGACGACGACGGCTGCCATCTCCATGCAGGAGTCGTGGGTCTTGCGGCTGATCTTCAGCGGGTCGAGGTGCAGCCCGGGCGCGAGCGCCGGGTCGTAAGGGATGTCGACGACGGCGCGGACCCACTGCTCGAAGTGCTCGCGCGTGTGCACCCCCGCGCCGACGTCGTTGCCCTTGGCCGACGTGTGCGAGATCACGCAGACGGCGTTACGGACGAGGTCGCCACGACCCATTGCGACGAGCGCGTCGAGGTTCTTCGCTGCGACCACGGACGTGTCGTCCTTGAGCGAGGTCGCGAACACGAGCATGTCGGCGCGCGCGGCGGCGGAGAGCCAGTTCGGTGAGAGCCGGTTGTTGCCGGTGTCGATCACGATCATGCGGTAGAAGCGCGACAGCTGGGTGTGCAGGTCCTCGAACTCCTGCTCACCGATGATCCGCATCGCCTCGTCGTCGTCGGCCGACGCGAGCACGTCGAACGACAGCCCGCGCTGCTCACGCACCCAGTGCTCGAGCTCGGACGTGCCGGCATTCGGGTCCATCGCGATCGAGGGCAGCGCTCCGAGCAGGTCGACGACCGTGCGGTGGTGGCTCGACGAGGGTGCACGCATGCCGAGCGTGCCCTCGGTCTCGTTGTTGTCCCAGGCGAGCGTCGAGCCGGAGCGGTATCGACCCAGGTAGGTCGCGAGCATCAGCGTGACGAGCGTCTTGCCGCCGCCGCCCTTGGTGTTGATGACCATGATCGTCTTGCGGCCGTTGAGCGGACGGGCGATGCGGTCGATGCGGTCGCGCTCGATGAGCTCCTTGACGCCCGGCCCGAGCCCGAACGCGCGACGCAGCCCCGAGGACGCCTTGGTCTTGTTCCGCTCGCCCTTCTGACGTGCGGTGATGAGGTCGTCGGCGCTCGGGCGCTCCGGGCTGACGCTGCGCGCAGCCGGAGAGACGTATGCCGTCTCCTCCAGGTCGTAGCCACCCTCGGCCGCCGCTTCGGCCACGTCGGGGTCGATCGTCGGCGTCGCGGCATACGCCTGCTGGGCGGCGCTGTGGTCGGTCGAGTAGTGGTCCGTGTCGGTGTCCGTGCTGGCGTCGTAGCCGGCGGGGGTCCAGCCCGTGTACTCCTGCTCGGCACTGTCCGTCTCGCTCCGGATCGACCAGCGGTCCGTGTCGGTCGAGGTGTAGGGGTCGGTGGAGGTGGCGGAGTACGAGCCCGAGTAGGAGCTCGAGTAGGAGCCGGTGTCGTACGGGTCGGAGGAGTCGGAGGCCGAGACGCTGGTGAAGCGGCTCGTGTCGAAGGGGTCAGCCTCGCCGGTGGCGTACGGGTCGGTCGTCGTCCCCTGCCCCGTCCGGGAGCCGCTCGGCTCCCACGGGGACCGGCCGTTCTGGCCCTGGTGGGAGTGACCGTTGTTGTAGGCGCTTTCGTACTCCGCGGTGTACTCACCGCCGTACTCGTCGGAGTCGGACCAGTCGTTGAGGCCCGTCTCTACGCTTCGGTCGGCGCCGTTCTGGCCCGGCTGCCACGAACGGTCGTCCCAGGTGGAGGACCAGGGGTCGGCGCTCGCAGGGGTCTCGTCCACGTGTCCCCCGGTCGACCCTGAGGGGATCGGAAGGGCGAAACCTCCCGGAATGGAGTTGTTTGCGGAGTAGCCAGGGAGTCCCTGGCTATCGTTGTTGCCGGTCTCGTCCTTGCTCATCGAGCGCTCCTTGCTACCTACCACATGCTGGGCCCGCCGGAGGCCCCGTGAGATCGTCCCATGCTTCCGCGTGACATCAAACCGGCTGACCACGGACCGTGAGGCACGAATCGCCCTTTCCGGCCGGATTCAGCATGGGTGCAGGGGGCTGTCGGTTGAAGGTCGACGGGGTCTTCCCGGTTACGATGAAGCCCCCGGTCGGCGCGCGAGGACGAGGAGGAGATGGCGTGGGAATCATCAACCGTGTCGAGCACGGTCTCGCCAAAGCTGTCCACGGCGCCTTCGCGAAGGCCTTCAAGTCCGAGGTGCAGCCGGTCGAGATCGCCTCGGCGATCCGGCGCGCGATGGACGACCGCGCCGCCCTGCTCGGCCATGGGCGGGCGATGGTTCCGAATCTTTATACGATCGAGCTGAGCCAGACCGACTACGACCGGCTCGCCGACTACGAGGACGACCTGTCCGACGACCTCGTCGCCGCAGCGCAGGAGCACGCCGACTCCCAGGGTTACCAGCCGGGCGGCCCCCTCGAGGTCGAGCTCGTGCTCGGCGAAGGGCTGGAGACTGGTGTGTTCCGGGTCCGGCCTGCCACGGCCAAGCGCCCTGGCCACGAGCCGGTGGCCCCGGTTCCGCAGCGGCAGCACGCTCCGAGCGGGACCGCGGTCCAGCAGCCGCCGGTCAACCACCCTCCGCGTGCCAACCCGTCCGCAAGGCCGTGGCTCGACATCGGCGGCGACCGCTACCCGCTGCTCGGCAGCCTGACGACCCTCGGCCGCGACGACACCGCCGATGTGGTCGTCGACGACCCCGGAGTCTCGCGACGGCACAGTGAGATCCGGGTCACCACCGACGGCCCGCACCTGGTCACCTCGATCCGGGACCTCAACTCCACCAACGGCACTTTCGTCAACGGCGAGCGCATCACGAGCCAGCGACTGCACGACGGCGACCGGTTGACCCTGGGCCGCACCACCGCGATCTTCCGAGTCGGGCGCCGGTGAATGCATGAGTGAACTCACGCTGACCCTGCTTCGGCTGGGTCTGCTGGCGCTGCTGTGGATCTTCATCTTCAGCGTGGTCGGCGTGCTCCGGACCGACATCTACGGCACGTCGGTGAGCCGACGCACCCAGCGCAAGGCCATGAAGCGGCAGGAGAAGGAGCAGCAGCGCGCCTCCCGGCAGGCCCCGGCGCCGGTCCCGGCGCCCGTCGTCCCTGCCGGAGCGGTCACCTCGCCCGTGCCGGACTCGGCGCCGGCCCGTCGCGGGCGCGGGCGCAAGGGAGTGCCGACGCTCCTCGTGGTCACCGAGGGCCCGCTGGCGGGGACGTCGCTGCCGCTGCGCAGTGGCGGCGTGCTGATCGGGCGCAACCCAGAGTGCGCACTCGTCCTCGACGACGACTACGCGTCGGGGCGGCACTGCCGCATCTACCCCGACCCTGCGGGCCAGGGCTGGCTCGTCGAGGACCTCGGCTCGACCAACGGCACGTTCATCGGCCGCGACCGCCTGACCGGTGCGCGGCCCGTCGAGATCGGCACCACCCTGCGTATCGGCAAGACCGTCCTCGAACTGCGAGGCTGAGCGGATGGCCATCGCCCTGCGCTATGCCGCGCGCTCCGACCTGGGCCTGGGGCCCAAGTCGCGCAACGAGGACTCCGGGTATGCCGGCCCCAACCTGCTGGTCCTCGCCGACGGCATGGGTGGTCACGCCGCGGGCGACGTCGCGAGCTCGATGATCGTGGGAGAGCTGGCCCCGCTCGACGAGGAGGACGTGACCGCCGACCAGGCGATCCCGCTGCTCGAGGAGACCCTGCACGGCGCGAACGCCAAGCTCACCAACGCCATGCGCGAGAACTCCGACCTCGCCGGGATGGGCTCGACGACGATCGTCATGCTCCGCACGGGCAACAAGCTCGCCATGGCCCACATCGGCGACTCGCGGGCGTTCATGCTCCGAGGCGACTCGTTCTCGCAGATCACCAAGGACCACTCCTTCGTCCAGCAGCTCATCGACGAGGGCCGGATCTCCAGGGAAGAGGCCGGCACCCACCCGCAGCGGTCCGTCGTGACCCGGGTCATGACCGGCCAGCCCGACGACGAGCCAGACACCTCCCTGCGCGAGGCGAAGGTGGGTGACCGCTTCCTCCTGTGCAGCGACGGCCTGTCCGACTTCGTGGGCGCGGACGTCATCGAAGAGATCCTGCGCGAGGCCAGGACGCCCGACGAGGCGGCCGACCGATGCATCGAGGTCGCCCTCAAGGCGAGCACACGTGACAACGTGACCGTGATCATCGCCGACGTCGTGGACGCCAACGGCGACGACCTGCCCACGACAGTCCCGCAGGTCGTCGGAGCCGCCGCCAAGCGGCTGCGGAACAACACGCGGGCCATCCCGACGAGTCCTGCCGAGAAGGCGGCGGCGCTGTCGCGCGAGGCCACCGGCCGGGCTCGCTCCGACGAGGCCGACGACGGGGTCGAGCTCGCCGAGGACCGCGCCCGTTCGCGCCGCGGCCGGAGGATCCGCCGCACGATCGGCATCATCGTCGTCGCCGCCATCCTCGGCGCGGGTGGGTATGCCGCGTACGCCTGGTCGCAGAAGCAGTTCTTCGTTGCCGCCGAGGACGGGCACGTGGCGATCTTCCGCGGCGTCTCGCAGAATCTCGGCCCGATCGTCCTGAGCCACGTCGAGTCGCAGTCCGACGTCCTCGTCTCCGACCTGCCCTCCGACATCCAGGGCGCGGTCACCAACACGATCCCGGTGCGCGACCTCGCCGATGCGCAGGGCAAGGTCGACAAGCTGCGGGTCGAGGCACAGCGATGCCAGCTCCTTGCCGCAACCGGGACGCCCTGCGGCACGACGCCGACGCCGAGCCAGTCGGTCGTGCCGACGCTCCCGGCCACGACCACGCCGGTGTCCCCGACCGTATCTGTCCGGAGCACGGCTCGGCCGCGCCCGAACACCTCGATCACCACGCCGCCGCCGGTGGGCGCGGGTGCCCCGCACGTCACCGCCGACGGTGCAGACCTGGTGGCAGCATGACCACGACCGTCGAGCCGCTCCACCCGCCCACCCGGCGCAACGCCGAGCTCGGGCTGCTCGTCCTCGCCATCGGCATCGTGCTCCTCGCGTGGATCACGACCGATCTCAACCGCAACGGCACGGTGCCGGCCAACATCATCCCCGTCGCGGGCGGCTTCACCGTGCTCGCGCTCTCGGTGCACATCGTGCTGAGGTGGAAGGCGTCGTACGCGGACCCGGTGCTCCTGCCGGTGGTCACGGTGCTCAACGGTCTCGGGCTCGTCATGATCCACCGGCTCGACCTCGCTCGAGGCAAGCTCGGCGCTGACGGGGACGCCTACCGCCAGATCATCTGGACGACGCTCGCCGTGGTCCTCGCCATCGCGGTCATCCTCGTGCTGCGCGACCACCGCCTGCTGCGTCGCTACACCTACGTGTCGATGGTGGTCGGTTTCGGGCTGCTCATCCTGCCTCTCGTGCCGGGGCTCGGGCAGACGATCAACGGCTCGCAGATCTGGATCTCCGTGGGCCCGATGAGCTTCCAGCCGGGGGAGTTCGCCAAGATCGCCCTGGCGATCTTCTTCGCCGGCTACCTCGTGCAGACCCGTGACGTGCTGTCGCTCGCAGGCAGGAAGGTGCTGGGCTTCACGTTCCCGCGCGGGCGCGACCTCGGCCCGATCCTCGTCGCATGGCTGCTCGCCGTGCTCATCCTCGTCTTCGAGAAGGACCTCGGCACCGCCCTGCTGTTCTTCGGCCTGTTCGTCGCGATGCTCTACGTCGCCACCGAGCGGGTCTCGTGGATCGCGATCGGCCTGCTGCTGTTCGGGCTGGCGGTCGTCTTCGCCTTCTCCGCGTTCGCCCACTTCCAGAAGCGCGTCGACCTGTGGCTCGACCCGTTCTCGGCGGGCAACCTCGAGCTGTCCAACCAGCTGGCCAACGGCCTCTGGGGCATGGCTGCCGGCGGCCTGACCGGCACCGGGCTCGGCGCGGGCCGCCCCTGGCTCACGTCCTTCGCCGAGAGCGACTTCATCTTCCCGAGCATGGCCGAGGAGCTCGGCCTGTTCGGGGCGGTCGCGATCCTCATGCTCTACCTCATCTTCTGCGAGCGCGGCGTCCGCACCGCGCTCGGGGTGCGTGACGGGTTCGGCAAGCTGCTCGCCATCGGCCTGACGTTCTCCGTCGCGTTCCAGCTCTTCATCGTCATCGGGGGTGTCACCCGGGTCATCCCTCTGACGGGTCTCACCACGCCGTTCCTCTCGCTCGGCGGCTCGTCGCTGCTCGCGAACTGGGTCATCACCGCGCTGCTGTTGCGCATCTCCGATCAGGCCCGCCGCCCGATGCCCGAGATCCCGGTCGGCGTCGCGGCCGACGAGCCCGCGCCCGCCGACGTCACGCAGGTGGTGAAGCTGTCGTGAACACCCCGATCCGCCGCCTGTCGGTCGTCATCGCCGCGCTCTTCACGGCGCTGCTCGTGGCATCGACGCTGGTGCAGTTCGCGCAGGCGAAGTCGCTCAACGCGATGGCCGCCAACAAGCGCACCATCCTCGACAACTACAGCCGTGAGCGTGGGGCGATCATCGTCGCCGGCCAGCCCATCGCCAAGTCGGTCTCGGTCCAGGACCAGTACCGCTTCCTGCGCACCTACCCCCAGGCTGAGCTCTACTCGCAGACCACGGGCTTCTACTCGTATGCCGTCGGCGCGCCGTACGGCCTCGAGCATGCCTCCGACGACCTTCTGTCGGGTGACTCCGACGCCCTGTTCGTGCGACGCATGACCGACCTGCTGACCGGCCGCCGGACCTCCGGCGCGACCCTCGAGCTGACGATCGATCCCAAGGCGCAGCAGGCGGCCGACCAGGCGCTGGGCAAGAGCCACGGCGCGGTCGTCGCGCTCGACCCGACGACAGGCGCGATCCTGGCAATGGTGAGCCACCCGCAGTACGACCCGAACCCGATCTCCAGCCACGATCTCAACAAGGCCGCCAACGCGTGGAAGTCGCTGTCCAACGACCCTGACAAGCCGTTCCTCAACCGCACCATCAACGAGCTCTACCCGCCCGGTTCGACGTTCAAGGTCGTCACGGCCGCGGCCGCGCTCGAGAACGGCCTCGTCACCGACGAGAACTCCGTGGTGCCCGGCCCGGCCACGCTCGACCTGCCGCTGACGACCACCAACCTGCCCAACGAGAACGGCCGTCCCTGCGGCCCGAACAACAAGACCACCCTCATCCACGCGCTCGAGATCTCGTGCAACACGGCGTTCGGGTCGCTGGGGCTGGAGCTCGGGGGCGAGAAGATCCGGGCGCAGGCCGAGAAGTTCGGGTTCGGCAACTTCACGCTGCAGATCCCGATGCGGGTCACGCCGAGCTCGGTGCCGGCCGACCTCAACGCGCCGCAGTCGGCGCAGTCCGCGATCGGGCAGTACGACGTGCGCACGACGCCGCTGCAGATGGCGATGGTGGCGGCGGGGATCGCCAACCAGGGCAAGGTCATGACGCCGTACCTCATCGACACGATCCGCAGTGCCAACCTCGACCTGATCCAGTCGACGCCGGACCCGGTCGAGATGTCCCAGGCCGTGTCACCGCAGACCGCGGAGATCCTCACCAAGATGATGGTCTCGGTCGTCGACCACGGCAGCGGTGCCCGCGCTCAGATCAATGGCGTCGAGGTGGCGGGCAAGACGGGCACGGCGCAGCACGACCCGGGCAAGCCGCCGCACGCGTGGTTCATCTCGTTCGCCCCGGCCCACGACCCGAAGGTGGCCGTGGCGGTCGTCGTCGAGGACGGCGGTGTCACCGGCAGCGAGATCGGTGGCGGCCGGGTGGCCGCGCCGATCGCGCGAGCTGTCATGGAGGCGGTGTTGAACAAGTGACCATCGCCTCCGGCTCGACCCTCGGTGGCCGCTACCTCGTGGGCACGCTCGTCGCCTCGGGCGGCATGGGCGACGTCTGGGAGGCGACCGACGAGGTGCTGCAGCGCCAGGTCGCCGTCAAGGTGATGCGCCCGCAGGGTCCCGACGAGTCGTTCCTCGAGCGGTTCCGCGACGAGGCTCGCAGCAGCGCTGTCCTGCAGCACCCGAACATCGCGTCGGTGTTCGACTACGGCGAGCAGGACGGCACGGCATACCTCGTCATGGAGCTCGTCCCGGGCCACACCCTGGGCGAGCTGATCCGCGAGGCGCCGGGCGGCATGTCACCCGACGACGTGCGCTCGGTGGTCGGCCAGGCAGCTCTGGCGCTCGCCGCCGCGCACGATTCCGGTGTCGTCCACCGCGACGTGAAGCCGGCGAACATCATCGTCACGCCGCAGGGCCAGGTGAAGCTCACGGACTTCGGCATCGCCCGCCTCGGCGACGGCTCGGGTCACACGGCGACGGGCGAGGTCCTCGGCACTCCGCACTACATCAGCCCTGAGCAGGCGCTCGGCCAGCCGGCGACGTCGGCCAGCGACGTGTATGCCCTTGGCATCGTCGCGCACGAGATGCTCACGGGCACAAGGCCGTTCGACCAAGGTATGCCGGTGGCGACCGCCCTCGCGCAGGTGCACGACGCGCCACCTCCACTGCCGCCAACGGTCCCCGCGGACCTGCGCGCCGTCGTCGAGTCATGCCTGGCGAAGGCGCCGGCCGAACGGCCGGCCGACGCGCGGACCGTCGCCGCCGCTCTGGGCTTCGGCGATGCCACCGCCGCCACGGTCCCTGTGGGAGCGACGGAGCGGGTCGAGGCGGTCGCGCCTGTCGAGACCGTCGGCGCAACCCGAGCGATGCCGCTCGTGACCAGACGCGCGGACCTGCGGGCCGCGCAGGCTCCTGCCCCGAAGGAGCACTCCGTCTCGCGGCGGTGGGCGTGGCTCGCCATCCCGCTCGTCGCCCTGGTCGCGTGGGGAGCCTTCGCGCTCGGCGGCCTCGTCAACGGCGGCGTACCACCGACCTCCACCGGCGGGTCCGGAAGCAGCCATCCTGCTGCGACGACCGCCACCAAGCCGACACAGCGGACGACGACCTCCGCGTCGACGACGGCAGCCACGACCACGACGAAGACAGAGCCGACGACGACCTCGGCGACGCCGTCGACCAGCCAGGAGCCCACCCACCCCGGCAAGGGCAAGGGAAGGGGCAGGGGGAATTGACATGACAGACCAGCTCGATCCGCGCGACCCAGGAGTCCGACGAGTGGACCAGCAGCAGCCCATGGCACCCGGCCGACCGCCCGAGCCGACGGAGGCGAACGAGGTGATCCCCACACCCCGTGTCCTCGGCGGTCGCTACGAGGTCGGCGAGCTCATCGGTCGCGGTGGCATGGCCGACGTGCACCTCGGTCATGACACGCGGCTCGGTCGCAAGGTCGCGATCAAGATGCTGCGCTCCGACCTGGCGCGCGACGCGAACTTCCTCATGCGCTTCCGCCGCGAGGCCCAGTCTGCCGCCGGTCTCAACCACCCTTCGATCGTCGCCATCTTCGACTCCGGCGAGGACGACACGCTCATCGATGGCCCCAACGGCACGCAGACCAAGCTCCCGTACATGGTCATGGAGTACGTCGACGGGCAGACGCTGCGCCAGAAGCTGTCCGAGCACACCCAGCTCGACCCGGCCGAGGCGATCCGCCTGACCGAGGGCATCCTCGACGCCCTCGCATACAGCCACCGGATGGGCATCGTCCACCGTGACATCAAGCCGGCGAACGTCATGATCACGGAGACCGGCACGGTCAAGGTGATGGACTTCGGCATCGCCCGCGCGATCGCTGACACGGCGGCGACCATGACGCAGACCCAGTCGGTCGTCGGCACGGCGCAGTACCTCTCCCCGGAGCAGGCCCAGGGCCAGACCGTCGACGCGCGCTCGGACCTCTACTCCACGGGGTGTCTGCTGTTCGAGCTGCTCGCCGGCCGTCCCCCGTTCCTGGGCGACTCGCCGGTCGCGATCGCCTACCAGCACGTCGGCGAGCTGCCGCAGCCGCCGAGCGTGTGGAACGACGCGGTGGGCGGCGACCTCGACGCGGTCACGCTGCACTCGCTCGAGAAGGACCGCGAGGCTCGCTACCAGGACGCCACGTCGTTCCGGAAGGACCTCGAGAACGTCCGCTACGGACGCCCGATCAGCGCCGCGGCGCTCGGCACCGGGGCGGCCATCGGGGCGGCAGCCACTCAGACCCTGCCCCAGTCGTATGCCGCTGCGGGCACCCCGACCGCGGTCCAGCCGAGCGTCGCCTCGCGCAGCGACCGCTACCGCAATACCGCAGGCATGCCCGCTGTCGGGCACGACGAGTCCGATGGGCGCGAGCGACATCGGGGCCGCGCTGTGCTGTTCACGGTCCTCGCGCTGATCCTGCTCGGCCTCGTCGGCTGGGGTGCCGTGACATGGTTCGGCAACCAGACCCCTCCGGTGCAGACGGTCGCGGTGCCGCAGCTCGAGGGCAAGAACGAGGCGACGGCACTACAGGCGCTGGAGAACGCGAACCTCAAGGGCGAGAAGAGCACCGCCCCGAGTGCTGACGTGACGGAGGGCCTGATCATCAGCCAGGACCCGAAGTCCGGCACCCAGCTCGCCGTGCAGTCAACGGTGAAGTATGTCGTGTCGACCGGTCCCGACCAGGCCACCGTGCCCGACGTGACCGGGCTCGACAAGGACAAGGCGCGCACCGAGCTCGAGAGCCAGGGCTTCAACGTGGCCGAGTTCCGCCAGGAGAACACGACGGCGCAGACCAAGGACAAGGTCACCAAGACCAGTCCCGCGGCCAATGCGACGGTGGCCAAGGGCGCCTCGATCGTCATCTACTACGCGACGGGCAACGTCGTTGTGCCCGACAACCTCGTCGGCCAGGACTGGGCCCTCGCCGCGCCCGCGCTGCAGACTGCCGGGCTGGACCCGGTCAAGGAGGCCGTCGAATCCACCAAGACCGAGGGCCAGGTCCTCGACGTCGCGAAGGCCGGCGAGGTGGTCCCGCGCGGCACCAAGATCACAGTCAAGGTCGCCAAGGCGCCGACTCAGACGATCACGGTGCCCCCGCCGACGACGCCACCGACGACGGCGACGACGACGGCGACGACCCCGCCACCGACCCAGCCGTAGCAGACGTGACCAAGGGCCTCAGCCGACCGGCTGGGGCCCTTGGTCATGAACGAGCTAGATGGCGGCGGTGACGAGCGGGCTGAGCCCCACCGACCGGGCGACCGCCTCGGAGTCGCCGCACATCGCGAGGAAGTTGGCGAGCATCCGGTGGCCGCCCTCGGTGAGGACACTCTCGGGGTGGAACTGCACTCCGTGCAGAGGCAGCTCGCGGTGCCGGACCGCCATGATCAGCCCGCTGTCGGTGTGCCCGGTCGCGACGAGCTCCTCCGGCAGCGTCGCTGGGTCGATGGTCAGCGAGTGGTAGCGCGTCGCGGTGAAGGGCGATGGCAGGCCCTCCAGCACGCCGGTGCCATCGTGGTGCACGAGCGAGGTCTTGCCATGCAGCAGCTCAGGCGCGCGGTCGACGGTCGCGCCGGCGACGACCCCGAGCGCCTGGTGCCCGAGGCACACCCCGAACATCGGCTTGGCCAGCCGCGCACACTCGCGGATGATCGCCATCGAGACGCCGGCATCCTCCGGGGTCCCAGGCCCCGGCGACACCAGAACCCCGTCGTAGGCCGCCGCCTCCTCGGGTGCCACGGCGTCGTTGCGCACAACGGTGCACTCGGCGCCGAGCTGCTCGAGGTAGCCGACGATCGTGTAGACGAAGCTGTCGTAGTTGTCGACGACGAGGATTCGGGTGCTCATCACGGCCTCACGTGGGACGGTGCTTCGGTTCTGGTGGCGCGAGCCGGGTCGGGACGCTCAGCGGATCGGCTGGGCGTACTGGAAGTCGACCGACCCCGAGTATGCCGGGAAGTCCCGTGAGGCGTGCGTCTGCACGTTCCAGCCGAGACCGACGGCGTCGACATACTCCTTGTAGATCGCGATCGACCCGTCGGCGTCGAGGCCCTGCTGCATCCGGCCGATGTCGCCGATCGCGGTGATGCGGTAGGGCGGGGAGTAGACCCGGCCCTGCAGGATCAGGGTGTTGCCGACACACCGGACCGCGCTGGTGGAGATGACGCGCTGGTCCTGGATCATCATCGCCTCGGCACCGGAGGACCAGAGGGCGTTGACGACCGCCTGGACGTCCTGCTGGTGCACGACGATGTCATCGGCGGTGAAGCCGTCCGGCAGCGACTCGGCGGTGCGGTGCGCGTCGTCGAGCGACACCTCGATGGCCGGCCCGGACACCTTCGTCGTGGCGGCGTCGCGCGAGAGCGTCTCGCCCGTCTTGGTCAGCGCGCTGAGCCGGGCGTCGCTCGGGGCGTTGGCCTTGGACAGCGCGTCGACCTCCTTCTGGAGCTCGTCGAGCTGGGCGGCCTTCTCGGCGACCCGGTCGTCGCCGGCCATGATGAGCTGTGGAAGGTCGCGGTCGGCCCGAAGGTCGCTGCCCTGCGCCGCCTTGAAGCTCATCGCGAACATGATCCCCGCGGCCGCCGTCACGACCGGCACGAGAACGCCCCACGTGAACCGCCGAGAGGACCGCTTCGACCCCGCCTTCGACTCTGGCTTCTGCTCAGGCTTCTGCTCGGGGCCACCGTCGGTCGGGTCCGCCGCGGACTCGGGGGACACCCCAGCAACCGACTCGGCGGTCGGCTCGTCGACCGGCTGGACCGGGTCGGCGTTCATGCGGGGGCACCTCGTGTCTGCGGACGGCACACTTCGTCCGCTTATTGTGCCTGTCGAGTGGCCGCGTCGTCACACCCAGTCCGTCAGGGTGACCTTCGACGGGCTACCTGTGACGACGCGGCCACTCGACGCATTAGGCTGTGCACAACTCAGACCAAGGAGAGAGCAGTGCCCGAGTCCCGAGGCCGCGACCACAAGGCCGCCGCGTTCACACCGCCGGCCAAGAGCAAGGCCACCGAGCCGAACCCCACCTGGTGGGCACCTGTCTTCATCACGCTTCTCGTGGTCGGACTGCTGTGGATCGTCGTGTACTACGTGTCCGCCTACAAGTATCCGATCGGTGCGATCGGCGTCTGGAACCTCGCGATCGGCTTCGTGCTGCTCATGGGCGGCTTCATCATGACGATGCGGTGGCGCTGACCGCCCTTGCGCGGCGGTTCTACACAGGCGTCCCCACCCGGTGGACAGGTTGTCCACAGGCTTATCCCCAGTTGGGGATGAATGACAGGGGTGTAACTACATCCACAGGGTTGTCCACAGCGGTGGACAACCCTGTTTGGCGAACGCTCGACGGATCCCATCGTCGACGCGGTTCAGCCCGACGCGCCACGGGTGAGGCGCGGTCAGCGCCCGCCCGGTCAGCAGCGGGGCAGCCCGAGCTCGTCGATGATCTGCTCGGCCGTCACGCGCGGCGATGCGTGGCTGTTGTCGAGCCGCACGAGCCGGTGCTGCGGTAGCGGCCAGTCGGCAGGGTCCGCAGTCGGGTCGGTGTTGAAGCGGGCCCGCTGGTCGAGCTCGACGACGTGCGCGCGAGCCCACTCGACGTCGCGCTTGCTGCGCTTGTGATCCATCCGGTCGGCGCCTCCCTCACGGGCCAGCCGGATGGGCTGAGCGGCATACAGCTCGACGAAGTCGACCGGGCACCCGGCCCGGACGACGGGCTCGATGAGGTGCTCGACCCGCTGGAGCTCACGGGGGTCGTCGAAGTCCCACGCGTAGGTGAAGACGAGTCCGGGAAGGTCCGCGGCGACTGCCTCCGTCATCACCTCTCGCCGGATCATCGAGTTGAGGCGAGTGAACGAGGGCGTGCCGAAGTCGAACACCCCGAGCAGGGGCTCGATCGACATGTGGTTGTGGAAAAGCCTGAAGCCGGTCAGCTCACAGAGCTCCCGGCCGACGGTCATCTTGCCCGCCGCCGGCGGGCCGATGACGTTCACGAGGTGCACGTGCGGCTCCGTCCGTTCGGCGGGCGTCCGGGGCGGTCAGCGAACGGACGGCTAGCGGAAGTAGGCGGGGACGGAGAGGTACTTGAGCACCGTCACCACGGCGAGCACACCGAGGACCCCGGCCAGGCCCAGCCACACGAGGAGACGGGAGCTCTGCCGTCGGAAGAGCACGATGACGCCGGCGCAGGCAAGGCCGGTCAGGAAGCCACCGAGGTGCGCCTGCCAGGAGATCCCCGGGTAGAGGAAACCGAACGCGGCGTTGATGGCGATCGTCGCGTACATCGCCGCGGACGAGCGGCCGAGGTGACGGTTGAGCACGAGCAGAGCCCCGAAGAGGCCGAAGATCGCGCCGGAGGCGCCGAGGACGAGCCCGATCCATGGGTCCTCATTGCGCTGGATGCCCTCGATGGTCGGGTTGCCCGCGAACAGCGTGACCGCGACCTGGCCGCCTATGCCGCTGATGAGATAGACCGCGAGGAACCGCGCCCGGCCGAGCATCGGCTCGAGGTACTGCCCCATCATCCACAGCGCGAACATGTTGAGCACGATGTGGAAGATGGTGTCGGGCGAGTGCAGGAACGCCGCGGTGAGGAACCGCCAGGGCTCGCTCCAGCCCAGAGCGGGGGCAAAGGCGTAGTTGATCGTGACGGAGGGGTCGACCCGCTGGAGCAGGTAGACGACCGCGCAGATCCCGATCAGCGTGTAGGTGGCGATCGGCCGGCCGTCGGTGGCTCGACCGCCGAAGACGGTGCGGGCGGACGGCGAGGTGCGAGCGGCCTCGCGGACGCAGTCGACGCACTGGATGCCGACCGCGGCGGGTCGCTGGCACTCCGGACACGCGGGCCGGCCGCACCGCTGGCAGCGGACATAGGCCTCGCGGTCCGGGTGGCGGGGGCAGACGGACGGACCGGCGGGGGGCTGCGGCGGCCGCTGCGTCATCGGTGGCTGGCCGCCGGTGCCGTTGTCGGACAATGGGATCCCTTCGCCGGTCTCGTCCGTCGTGCGTCGAGTGTGGTGCGAGTGTGTGGTGCGAGTGTGTGGCTGGTCAGTCTTCGATCGTCACCGAGCTGATGACGACGTCCTCGACCGGCTTGTCGTTCGGGCCGGTCGCGACGGCGCCGATCTTGTCGACGACGGCGCGCGAGGGAGCGTCGGCCACCTCGCCGAAGATCGTGTGCTTGCCCTGGAGCCAGGTCGTCGCCGCAGTGGTGATGAAGAACTGGGAACCGTTGGTGCCGCGGCCCATTCGCTTGCCCGCGTTGGCCATGGCGAGGACGTACGGCTGGTTGAAGTTCTTGTCCGGGCTGATCTCGTCGTCGAACGCATAGCCCGGGCCACCGAAGCCCTGACCGATGGGGCAGCCGCCCTGGATCATGAAGTTGGGGATGATCCGGTGGAAGATGAGCCCGTCGTAGAAGGGCGTCGGGTTGGTGCGGCCGGCGTCGTCCTTGTACTCCTTCTCACCCTTGGCAAGACCGACGAAGTTCTCGACCGTCTTGGGCGCCTGGTGCGGGAAGAGATCGAGGACGATGTCCCCGTAGTTCGTGTGCAGGGTTGCCTTCATGGGCCCAATCCTCGCATGGCCGCCGAGGTATGCCGTTCTGCGCAGGTCTGGACCCACCGGTGCCCGAGGGGAAGGATCGAGGTGAACCGGGCGATCGACGCATCACCACCCATCGAGCGGGACCCAGGACGGAGTGCCGGATGTCGTTCAAGGACAACATGAAGAGGAAGGTCGAGGACCTCGACCTCGAGGGCATGGCCAAGCAGCTGCAGGATGCCGCCGCCAAGGCTGCGAAGCAGGCGCGCGAGAAGGCGGGCGACTTCGCGACCCAGAACCGCGAGAAGATCGGCGGCTACGTCGAGCAGGCTGGAGCCAAGTTCGACGAGAAGACGCACGACAAGTACTCCGACACCGTCGCGAAGGTCAAGGAGCAGGTGCACCGGGGCGTCGACAAGGTCGCCGAGGGCGGGCGCGCGTCGGACGATGTCACCGGGCCGGCCGATGACGTGCCTGTCGCGGGCGCGGCCGGTGCCGCGACCGAGGACTCGCCGGGCAGCCGCGACGAGTCCGGTTTCGACGCCGCGTCCGGCGACCTGCCTGCCCCGGCGCACGAGGCGCTGCACGACACGGCGCTCGAGGACGTCGTGACCAGCCACGAGACCACGGCGGATGCCCCCACTCTGAGCGAGCCGCCCGCGGCCGAGGACGCCGGTCCACACCCCGACCGGACCGCGACGACGTGAGCGGATCGGGCCCGACGGCCTATGCCGTGACGCGACGAGCGGGGCTCGTGCATTCGCGACGCGCCTGTGGGGGACCTCGCGGCACGTAGCCGGATGTTGACAGGATGGGTAAGGACGAGAGGACTTAGGAGGACGCATGTTCCAGAAGCAGTCCAGCGCCGATAATGCCGTCGACGAGGTGCGCTCTACCGCAGCGGACCTGGGAGCGCGGGTTGGCGAACAGCTCGACACGGTCACCGAGAGCGCCCGTGATGCGGCAGGCAGCGCCGCCGCGAGCGCCAAGGAGCACGTGGCACAGGCCCGCGGGAGTGTCGGCCCCGCCGTCGGCGACGCGGCAGGTGCCGCTCGCGAGCGCCTGGGCGACGCGAAGGAGGCGGCCATGCCGGCGCTCCAGGAGGCCGCCGAGACCGCGAAGGTGAAGTTGCACGAGGCGGCCGAGCGCGCGAAGCCGAAGGTCGAGGCCGCCCAGGCGACGTTCGTCGACACGGTCCTGCCCAAAGTCGGCGCAGCGCTCGCGACGGCTGCCGCGGCGGTCGCGGCGGGTGCCGAGCAGGCGAAGGAGGCGGCCGCGCCGCATCTGGAGCAGGCCGCCGCACAGGCCCGCGAGTCCGCCGCGTTCAGCGGCGACCGCGCCAAGGACGCGTACCTCGTCCTCAAGGGTGACGCCGTGGCGAAGAAGAAGGGCGGCAAGGCCAAGTGGCTCATCGTCATCGGGCTCGCGGCCGCGGCCGTGGCAGCCATCGCCGCGTTCCGCCGGCAGAAGCAGGCTGACGACCCCTGGGCCACGCCGCTCGACAGCGCGGGGGACTCCTCGACGCCGAGCGCCGCATCGATCAAGGACAAGGCGGCGGGACAGGTCGAGCACGCCAAGGAGGCGGTGGCCGACGCTGCCGCCAAGGCCAAGGAGAAGAGCGCCGAGCTCGCCGACGCCGCCAAGCACAAGGCAAGTGACCTCGCGGCCAGGGGCCAGGCCGCCATCGCCGACGCCAAGGACCGCTCGTCCGACGCGGTCGACGAGGCCGGCGCGGGAGCGGCCGACGCCGCCGCGGCAGCTGCGGACGAGGCGGCCGACCTCGCCGGCGAGGCGAGTGACGAGCTGGGCCACACCGCCGAGGACGTGACCAGCGCTGTGGAGTCCAAGATCGACGACCCGCAGGCCGAGCTCGACGAGGCGACGGCAGCAGCCGAGGGTCAGGTCACCGCTGTGGACGGGCACCCTGGCGCCGACGCGGTCGAGGGTGAGGCCGCCGGCGGCAGCAGCACGCCCAACGGGACAACGCGCAAGCGCACGTCCGGGCGCAGCACCGCCCGGTCCAAGCCTGCGCCCAACGGAGACGGCCCCGCCTGAGCCCGAACTGCGCCTGCCGGAGCCCGGCTGAGCCCTGAGGCGCACTCGTCCTGCCGACACAAAGAGACGGACCCGGATGCTTGAAGCAATCCGGGTCCGTCTCTGCTTGAGCTGGCTCGCACCGACAGGGGGACAGCGCGAGCCAGCACATGCAGAAGGGCTGGGCGCGGTTCGTGCGGGCCCAACCCTTCGCTGCCTCCAGTCTAAACGGCGACCGGGTGCTAACGCGAGAGGCTAGGTGAAGATTGCATCACATTGAGCGCGTCAGATTAGACCTTTCTGCGCAAAACGCCCACGAGTATCGGGTCCCTTACGGGCTCGATAGATGTTGCTCCACTGAGCATGGCACCACGGGGGCCGTTTCGCCATAGGTACGAGCGGTGGATTCCTTGTGCGTCAAGCGAATTCTCGTCCAGGCCGTGAGGTGAACGCTCACCTGTCCTGAATGCTCCGATCGGGATTTCGATCGTCTTTCGGTCGGGTTTCGGTGGGCCGTGGCGGTCGAGCTCACCGGCTTGGGGCGAATTGCCCCTTGACGCCCGCTCTGCACCACCCGTACGGTCTCTGACCACGGAGGATGACTGATTGTGAGCGAAAGGATGCTTAAGTGAGCAGTTTCAAACACACAGTCCGGAGGGTGGCGGTGGTAGCCGGTGTCGCAGCGTTGGCCCTCACGGGTCTCGTCGCGGTCTCGGCGCCGGCGCAGGCCGCCGACGGGCAGCTGGGCGACGTGACGGCATACAGCCGCGACGGCGACACGTACACGTTCGGCTCGGGTGCGGCGAAGCTGCGCGTCGAGTTCGACGACACCGATCTCTTCCGGGTGCAGCTCGCGCCGAACGGCACGTTCTCGGACCCGGCGAACGACGACCCTGCCGACCCCAAGGCGCCCGATGCGGACATCGTCGTCAAGCGCGACTTCGCCGGGGGCGGCTCGAGCGTCACGGACACGGGGACGGCATACGTCATCTCGACGAGCAAGGCGCGTCTGACGGTGACGAAGTCGCCGCTCACGCTCCGGCTGCAGAACGCGGCCGGTGCCGACCTGTGGCGCGAGACCGCGCCGCTGTCCTGGACCGGCAGCGGGACGACCCAGACGCTCGCGCGGGGCCCTCAGGAGCAGTTCTTCGGCGGCGGCATGCAGAACGGCCGCTTCAGCCACCGCGACACCTCGATCACCATCAGCCGCGACTACAACTGGGACGACGGCGGCAACCCGAACGCTGCGCCCTTCTACGTCTCGAGCGCGGGGTACGGCGTCCTGCGCAACACGTTCGCGCCCGGCACGTACGACTTCCACGCGCCGGTGCGCACCACCCACCAGGAGCAGCGCTTCGACGCCTACTACTTCGTCGGCGACACGCGACAGGTCCTCGACGGCTACACCGAGCTGACCGGTCGGCCGCTCATGCTGCCGATGTACGCGCTCGAGGTCGGCGACGCCGACTGCTACCTGCACAACGCGAACCGCGGCGAGCGCAAGACGCTGCGTGACTCGACGGCGATCGCCCAGGGGTACACGGCCAACGACATGCCGCTCGGCTGGATGCTCGTCAACGACGGCTATGGCTGCGGCTACGAGCAGCTCCCCGAGACGCACCAGATGCTCGGCGAGCACGGCTCCGAGCTGGGCCTGTGGACGCAGTCGGACCTGACCAACCAGCCGTACGAGGTCAGCAGCGGCGTCCGCGTCCGCAAGACGGACGTGGCCTGGGTCGGCCCCGGCTACCGTTTCGCCCTCGACGCGTGCGAACAGGCCCGCGACGGCATCGAGTCCAACAGCAGCGACCGCGCGACGGTCCTGACCATCGAGGGCTGGGCCGGCACGCAGCGCTGCGGTGCGATGTGGAGCGGCGACCAGTCGGGCTCGTGGGACTACATCAAGTGGCAGATCCCGACCTATGCCGGTTCGACCCTGTCCGGACAGCCCGTGACCACAGGCGACATCGACGGCATCTTCGGGGGAAGCGCCGACACGTACACGCGTGACCTGCAGTGGAAGATGTTCCTGCCCATGACGTACGCGATGAGCGGGTGGGCCGGCAAGGACAAGCAGCCGTACCGCTACGGCGAGCCGTACACCTCGATCAACCGCGACTACCTCCAGCTCCATGAGCGGCTGCTGCCGTACTTCTACACGCACACCGCCAACGCCTCCAAGAACGGCCTCGGCCCGACGCGCCCGCTGTACGTCAACTACCCGACGGACCCGGCGACGTGGGGCGACCAGGCGAAGTACGAGTTCCTCGCCGGCGACGACTTCCTCGTGGCGCCGGTCTACAGCGACACGACGGTGCGCAACGGCATCTACCTGCCGCAGGGCACCTGGGTCGACTACTGGACCGGCCGCCTCTACTCCGGCCAGCAGACGCTGAACGGCTACAAGGCCCCGCTCGACCGGCTGCCGCTGTTCGTCCGCGCCGGCGCAGTCGTGCCGATGTTCCCGGAGGGCACGAAGGACTGGAAGTCCGGCAAGGACTCGGGCCGCCTCGACCTCGACGTCTACCCCTCGGGCACGTCGTCGTTCACCAGCTACGAGGACGACGGCCGGTCGCAGGCGTATGCCGCCGGGCAGAGCGCGACGCAGCAGCTCGGCGTGGTCGCACCGACCGCCGGCAAGGGTCCGGTGACGGTGTCGATCGGGGCCCTCGACGGCGCCTATGCCGGAAAGCCCGGCACGCGTGCCTACGGGCTGTCCGTGCACACGAACACCAAACCGTCGGAGGTGTCGGTCGACGGCACGGTGATCGGCCCGGTCGACAGCGCGGCCGCCCTCGACGGCGCATCGTCGGGATGGTTCTACGACGCCGCCACCGGCGTCATCCAGGCCAAGACCGCGTCCCTGCCGACCTCCGCCGCCCATTCGGTCCGGATCACGGGCGCGGGGGCAATCGGTGGCGCACAGCCGGGCGAGCTCGACGCGGCACTCGACGTCAAGGCACCGGTCATCTCGGTGCCCGACGAAGCTCGGCCCGTCACCGCGACGTTCACCAACTCGACGGGCAAGCCCGTGCAGGTGACCGCGACCTCACTCGGCCTCCCCGCTGGATGGCAGTCGGTGGCGTCTGGCCCGACCACCGCGACGGACCTCAAGGACGGCGCCTCGTTCACGGCACGCTTCGACGTGACGCCCCCGGCAGGCGCAAAGCCCGGGGTATACCCGATCACGGCGTCCGCGGCATACACGGTCCGTGACGTGGGCAGGACACTCACGGACTCGACGAAGACGACGCTGGCGCACCCGTCGCTCGCGAGCGCCTTCAGCAACGTCGCGATCACCGCGCAGGCGAACCCGACACCGGGCAACATCGACGGCGGCGGGTCGAGCTTCATCGCGGAGCGGCTCGCAGCCCAGGGGGTGACGCCTGGCGCCAAGGTCTCGGCGAACGGCTTCGACTTCACGTGGCCGTCGTCCCAGCCGGGCACGAAGGACAACGTCGCCTCGGCCGGCGAGACGATCCAGCTGTCGGGGCAGGGCAACGCGCTGGCGCTGCTGGGCACCGGCACGAGCGGGTCTGCGGGTGGTGCAGCGACGGTGCACTACACCGACGGGTCGTCGACGACGGCGACCATCGGCTTCCCGAACTGGTGCTGCCTCGCGACCGACACCTACGGCGCGAAGATCGCGGTGACGACCATGGGCAAGAACACGCCGACCGGGCCCGCGTACCCGACGGTCGCCTATCGGATCTACACCAAGACCGTGCGGATCGACCCTGCCAAACAGGTGGCTGCGGTGACCCTGCCGGCGAACTCCGCGGCACACGTCTTCGCGATGACCGTCGGCAACGAGGACGTCGTGCCGCCGCCGATCGCCGACGGGCAGTACTCGCTCGGCAACGTCGGCACGGGCCTCGCGCTCGAGGCGCCAGGCTCGTCGTCAGACCAGCTCGGCACGGCGCCAGCCTCGTCGTCGGCGTCGCAGAAGTGGATCCTCACCCTGCAGGACTCCGGTGCCTACCAGGTGAAGAACGCCGCGAGCGGGCAGTGCATGGACGTGTTCTACAGCTCGCAGTCCAGTGGCGCGCTCGTCGGGCAGTACACCTGCACGGGCACGACGAACCAGCAGTGGACGGTGACGCGCTCAGGCAGCCAGCTCAAGCTCGTCGCCAAGCACAGCGGGCTGACGCTCGCGGTCGATGCGAGCGGCAAGGCGGTCCAGGTCACCGATAGCGGGGCTGCGACCCAGCGCTGGGCGGCAACCGCCAGCTAGCGCCTGCTCGTGGATCGAGACGGTTGAGGAGGGTCCGGGCGGGAAGTCACCGCTCGGGCCCTCTTCTCGCGTGGTGCGCGGCATAATCAGGCATCACCCAATCTGGGGAGGGCGCATGGGAATCGTGACCCCTGGCTTCCGGGGCCGGCAGCGAGACGCGGTGCAGCTGCCGCCAGGGCAGTACCTCACGCACGACTTTCCGGTGCTGTCGGCCGGGCCCACGCCGCGCGTCGACCTGGCCGACTGGTCTCTGACCGTGACGACGGAGTCGCGGGAACGGCACGTGTGGCTGTGGGACGAGCTCATGGCGCTGCCGCAGGAGGAGCCGACCGTCGACATCCACTGCGTGACCAAGTGGTCGAAGCTCGGCACCTCGTGGCGTGGAGTGTCCCTGGACGTCCTCCTCGAGGACATCGACACCGAAGCCGACTTCGCCCTCGTGCATTCCTACGGCGACTACACGACCAACCTCCCGCTCGAGGATCTGCTCGACGGCAAGGCCTGGATCGTCCACGAGTACGACGGCGAGCCGCTGGAGCCGTGGCACGGAGGTCCCGCGCGACTGCTCGTGCCGCACCTCTACTTCTGGAAGTCGGCCAAGTGGGTCACCGGCATCGAGCTGCTCGTCGATGAAGAGCTGGGATTCTGGGAGCAGCTCGGCTACCACGAGTACGGCGACCCGTGGCGCGAGCAGCGCTACTCGGGCGACTGATGAGACCGGTTCGGCCGGTTGTTACGGTCACTGAGCTCCCTTGGGAGGCAACGTGGCCCGCGTGACGTGGCAGCCGGCATACCTCGTCTCTCGCAAGGATGAGACGGCCGAGGCGGTCACGCTCGTGTTCGGGGTGCCGGAGTGGCCCGGCCACGTGCCGGGGCAGCATGTGGACGTGCGGCTGACCGCGCCGGACGGCTACTCGACGCAGCGCAGCTACTCGATCGCCACTCCCGACCACGGGGCCGCACTGGACCTGACCGTGCAGGTCGTCGAGGACGGCGAGGTCTCGCCGTTCCTCGCGCGCGACCTGGCGATCGGCGATCCCGTCGAGATCCGCGGTCCGATCGGTGGCTGGTTCGTCTGGCGGCCCGCGCAGGTAGGCCCGGTGCTGCTCGTCGCCGGAGGCTCGGGCGTGGTGCCGCTCATGGCGATGGTGCGGGCCCGCCACGAGGCGGGCAACGCGTCGCCGATGCACCTCGTCTACTCCGTGCGCACGCCGGCCGACGTGCTGTATCCCGCCGAGCTGGAGCGGCGCGCGCGGCTCGACGACGGGTTGCGGGTCACGATGGTGTTCACGCGGTCGGCGCCGGACGGGAGTGCGCGGGCGGTCGGCCGCATACGGCCGGAGGAGCTGGCGGAGTGGGGTTTTCCCGTCGGGTCCGGGGCCGTGACGTTCGTGTGCGGACCCACCGGCTTCGTCGACGCGGTGGCCAACTCACTCGTCGACCTGGGGCACGACGAGCACTCGATCAGGACCGAGCGCTTTGGACCGAGCGGAGGCTGACATGAGTACGTATGCCGGAGACGACGTCGTGATGGACGGCAACGTCCTTGCCGGGGTGCTGGGCGAGGTGTTCGGCGTCGACGTGACAGCCGCGATCGTGACGTGTGTCGACTGCTCGCGGGAGCAGGCGGTCGCGGAGCTCGTCGTGTATGAGGCGGGCATGGGTGCCACGGCACGGTGTCGCGGGTGTGGCGCGGTGGTGTTGCGGGCGGCACAGATCCGGTCAGAGGTCGTGCTCGACCTGCGTGGGTCGCGGGTTGTGCGGATCCCGATCCCGCCCGCGAGCCAGCCGGACCAGGACAGCGACACACCCGACCCCCTGGTCGAGTGAGCGCGCCGTCCCACGGGCCCCACGCCGAGTAGGGCAGGAGTCGCCCGCGGCGAGCGTGGCTATGTTGCGTCGCCCAGTCGCCGGGGATGGCGACTATCGCAGGAGCGCTGACTTGTCCTTGCCGTCGAGGCCTTGGAGGGCTTCGATCCGGTGGCCGTCGAGCTTGGCCGTGAGCGGGACCTGGCCGTCGAGCTGGAGCTCGACTGCGCGCCCGTTCACGGACGTGAGGGTCTTGGCACCGCACTGCTCGAGGTGCTCGCGAAAGACGTGGACGGCCCCGGGATCGGTGACGTCCATCAGGGTCTGGCGCAGCGACGGCCGTGCGTCGACCAGGAAGTTGGCGGTCGTGAGGGTCCGAACGCCGAGCGCGTAAAGGAGGTTTGCCCGGACCGAACTCTCCGGAAGCCAGGGGAAGTCGGCAGGGTCGCAACTCGAGTCCAGGGTGGGCGCGGAGAGCGCCGGGTCGGCACAGCCCTCCGCGTCGAAGGTCACCGTGCTCGCGGACCGCCCGACCTCGGCTCCGGTCGGGGCGATCTTTGTCGGGTCCAGGAGGCCGCTGACGGCGGCTGTGTCCCGGCCGCATTGGGCGGAGTTCACGATCGTCATCGTCGGCGCCGTCGATCTGGTCGGCGACGGGTCGGGTTCCTGCGAGGTGCATCCAGCCATGACGACGAGCAGCGATGCAGACGCAACGCTCATGCGAACAGCTCGGCTTGCTGACGCCGCACGCCGAGGGCGGGGGGACTCGCTGGAGAAGCTGGGGGCAGGTGATACGGCCATGTGACTGGACCCTAGGAGCGCATCAGGCTCACCAGCAAGGACGGCACTCACGTTGCCTGAGATTTGACGAAAGCGACTGAAGCGCATGCCTGGTCGGACCGCTTCAGGAAGTCAGGCGGTTTGGCTCAGGTGGCTCCCGGCGTCTGCTCATAACGTGCTGCCGTGGCAGGAACGCAACCCTTTGCGCGACGCTCGACCACCCGGCATACGGCGGTGGCGGGGATCGCCGCTGTCGCTCTGGGACTGGCCTTGGGTGGATGCTCCTCGGCTTCGCCGACCGGTGCTGCGAGCACGGCCTCGCATCCTTCGTCGCCGAGAACCCGGGTCACTGGCACCTCGACGATCGATATCCCGCCCCCGCCGGGCACCAAGGCGAGCTCGACGGCCGGGCACACGACTGCGGGCACCACGAAGGCGCCGGCGCGGTACAAGACGACGGTGGTGTTTCGCGGGGTGCACCCGGACGACCTCGTGATCGACCCGTCCGGGCACCTCCTCTTCAGCGACTACACGGACGGGACGATCAGCCGCCTCGACCCGAACGGCAAGGCCACCATCCTTCACAAAGGGCTGGCCGGGCCGGAGGGGCTGGTGTTCCTGCGCAACGGGTCGCTCGTCGTGGCTGAGGAGAAGACGAACCGTATCCTCGAGTTCTGGCCCGGCTCGTCGCGTCCGATGGTGCTGAAGCAGCTGCCTGGCAAACCGACGCTTGTCGAGTGTCACCAGGGCGTCGACGGCATCGGGTGGGACCCCAGCACCAGCACTCTGATCGTGCCGGATGCGCCGACCGGCACGATCTACCGGCTGACGCCCGACGGGTCGACGCTGACGCGGGTGGCGGGTGGTTTCGTGCATCCGGTCGGGGCGACGGCTGACTCGGCGGGCGCCATCTATGTGGCCGACGAGTGCGGCGGCAACGTGTGGAAGGTGTCGAAGTCGGGAGCGAAGACCCGAGTGGCGCCGGCAGTGATGCCCGACGACGTCGTGCTCGACACGCATGGGAACCTGCTCGTGACGGACGTGCGGCACACGCAGCATTCGCTGCGCCGGTTCCCACTCGGTGGTGGGGCCGGGGTGCAGCTCGCCGGCGCCGGGTTGGTCGAGCCGCAGGGGCTCGTTGTCGACGCGCACGGCGACATCTACGTCTCCGACGACATCGTCGGCGTGATCCTCAAGCTGACGCCGGTGAAGTGAGGGGATCGGGCCTCTGTGTCGTCTGGGAGGGGTGGCCGCCGGAGGACGTGAGGATGCTGGCGAATCCGGGCGACCTGGGGCGGGCCGTGGCCATAGCCTCTGCGCATGGATGAGATGCCGGCAGTCCTGGAGGACCTCTTCGGCTTCTACGCGATCGTGTTGCTCGGGCTCGGCCGGCGGGCGGGGTTCACGGACGCCCTGCTGGCGGGGCCGGGCACGGCGTCGGACATCGCCGGGCGCGCGAGTGCCGACGAGCGGAGCTGCGAGGAGTGGCTCAGGGCGATGACCGCCAGGGGCTATGCCAGTCACGAGCGCGGGATGTTCTCGCCGACGGACAGCCTGCGGATGACGTTCGATCCGGGCTTTCCGGTTGACGCGGCGTCGGGCCTCGAGGGCTGCCTCGGGATGGCGGCCGCGTATGGGCCCATCGTCGACGCCTGGCGCGATGGGCGTGGCCTGGATGGGATTGCGCTGTCGGCGTTCTCGGCGTTCTCCGGTCTCAACACACCGCTCTATGGGCAGGTGCTCGTGGAGGACTGGATCGGTGGCACTCGTGGATTGGCTGACGCGCTCGAGCATGGGGGGCAGATCGCGGAGGTCGGGGCGGGCAACGGAGCTGCGGCGTCACTCGTGGCGCGTGCCTTTCCCGGGTGTCATGTGGTCGGTTATGACCTGCGGGCGGGATCGGCCTCTGACCTGCCGTCGAATGCCGAGCTCAGGTCAGGCGACGCTCGGTCGATGGCGGCGGACGGGCCGTTCGACCTGGTCTACACGCTGGACACGTTGCACCACATCGCGGATGCCGAGGTGCTGATTTCTGAGGTGCGGTCGGCTCTGGCACCTGGGGGTCTGCTCTTGGTGGCGGAGAACGACCTGAGTGGCGACGTGGACACCGATGTCGCCAACCCGTTCGGGTTCGTCAGCTATGCGAGCTCTGCTCTGTACTGCTTGCAGGAGCCGCTGGCTGCTGGCGCTGGGACGGTGCACACCGGCGCCGAGAACCCGCGATGGATCGCTGACGCGATGACTGCGGCTGGCTTTTCGGACGTGTCCGTGCGCTCGGGAGCGGGCGGCATGGCCATAGTGACCGGCCGTGCCTAGGGCGCGCCGTTCGTCGCCCAAACTCAGCGACTGTGGTCGAAAGCCTGGCAGGGCTTCCTCGGGGTCGTGTGCGTTCTGGCTGGGGGCGGGTAAACAAGGGTCAGGGCGGCGTCGGGTTGAACAGTCAGGCCGGCGTCGGTCTACAAGTGCACAGGAGCCTGCTCCATTCACTGCGCGGCTTCGTCGTCCGTGGGTACCTCGGCGGCCGGGTTGCGGCGTTCGCTTTCGCCGACCTCCATGTCGATGCTGGCCTGCTCCCGAATGGCACGGGATCTGCTTCGCATGATCGCGGCTTCGCTGCGATCGAGGCGGGCATGGCTGGACGTCAGTCGGTCGCGGGCACGGTCGATCGTGGTCTGTGCGAGCTCATCACTGGTGTTGGTGCGTTCGCCGAGATTGCGGGCGATCCGATCGAGGTACGCCTCCCGGGCGTCGAGCTCCTCCTCGCGTTCGTCGAGCTTGCGGTCGCGCTCGTCGGCGGCCCGGTCCCGCTCGTCCGAGATCCGCTCCCGCTCGTCGGCGTGGCGCTCGCGGGCGTTCGCGTTGAGCTCCCGGCCGTCCGCTCGCCGTTCGCGTTCGTCCGCAGACCGTTCTCGTGCATCTGCGGCGGCCTCACGTCTCACCGCGGCTTGGAGCCGTCCGTCGTTCGGTGCCGACTCAGCGCTGCTCACCAACCCAGCATGCACCCCTCTTCCCGCTAATGGCGATGCGCTGCGCTGGCGGCTGACCTCGACCGACAACCAAGCCATGTCGGGGTCGTTGGGCCTGTGGCCTGCGGACCCCGGCCTGCCAGGCGGCTAGGGCCCTGCCCGGCCGAACTTGGCGTCTTCCCAGCAGACCTGGCTGAGAACCTGACGGTCGTGATCGGACATCGACAACGCCCCGTTTACGTATCCGTCGAACTCGATGTACGAGGCCTCGCCGCCGTATTCGGCAAACGTAATCCACAGGTCGAGCACCGCGGCCGTCCCGGTCGCGACCGAGTCGATGAGCTCGGCAGCCAGTCCCGTGGTGACCGACTCGTGGTCGAGTCGGGGCGGCAGACTCGGCGCCGGTTCCGCAGGAGAGAGTCCCGCTTGGCGCCGCGCCTGGTTGTACTGGTGCATCTCGACGATGTCGGCGAGGCGCCGGTCGGCGATACGAGCCCGTTCGATGGCACGAGCGAGGTGCTGGTTGGCGCCCGCGGCAGGGTCGGGGCCGCTGACGTGCGCGCCGGCGCGCAACTCCGCGCTGCGACGACGACACTGGTCCGCGCGCTCTTTCGCGGCGGTGGCTGCCGTCACGTAGCTACCTGGGCGACCGTCCCGCGTGCCCATAGTTCCAGTATGCCAAGCGAGCCACCGGTTCGCAGTGCAGAGTCGGGCCTGCTGCTGGGCAGCGGTACGCCCTCATGCCCAAGCTCGGGTGCTCGGGGCCTGCGGCTTACGCGCAAGCTCGGCCCGGCCTGGCAGGCGTTATGCCTCGTCGTGGTCTGCTGCGGCCGCGTCCCGCGCCGACGCCGCGCGGTGGGCGACTGCTCGCACGTCGTCTCGCATCGAGTCGAACTTGGCGGCCGCGCGCTTGTGGACATGGGCCGCATCACGGTGCGATCGCTTGTCGTTGACATTGGCCCGCGCCTCAGCGCGCGCGGCAGTCACGCCCTCGCGCTAGGCGGCGACGAGGTCTGTCTTGGTGAGGAGTGAGCCAGAGCGCGGCCTCGACAGGAGGGTCGTAATGTGGTCCAGGCGCCCGGAGACCTGCGTGATGCGGTCGCGCGTTTCGTGTCGTCTTCGGCCGGCTCCGTCCTGGCGCGAATCGTTCTTGCCTGTCCCCGGGACCGCCTGTATATGCGTGGAGGGAGCCATCGACGATCACCAAAGGCACACCGCTCGCCGCTTGCGTTGCAGTACTTGGTAGCAGTACGCGACGTCGTCCACATCCCCGGTCACGGCGATGGACCATCCACAGACACGATGGAGGCGGCTAGGCACCTGGGGAGGTCCGCGCGAGTGTCACGTCATGACCAGGCAACTCGGGATTGATGACGATCACGGTCAGCATGGGGCTCGATCCGAATCTCGTACCGTTGAGGTATGCGTGAAGCGTGGGTATCGACCAAGGCTGGTGCCCATCTTGCCGGCCGGCGGAAGGAGAGCACAACGCCTGAGGTGCTCCTACGACGTGCGGTCCATGCAGCTGGCGGGCGGTTCCGCCTCCACCGGCGCCTTGCCAAGGGCTGCACCCCCGACTTCGTCCTTCCTGGGCGCCACCTGGCTGTGTTCGTGGATGGATGCTTCTGGCACGGTTGCCCGGAGCACGGCCGCAAGACGCCTTGGACCGGTCCGAACGCCGACCTTTGGACAGCCAAGATGCGCCGGAACGAGGAGCGAGACCAACGCGCGACGGCGCTTGCAGAGCAGCTTGGCTGGCAGGTCGTTCGGGTGTGGGAGTGCGACGTCCGCGATGACGCCCACGGGGTCGCAGCTCGCATCTTGCAGTGACGGCCATCTGGCATCGGATGTGCGGTGTCACCGGCGGCTGATGGTGCGTCCAGAGAGGCCAACAGTCACATTGCGCAGAGTGGGTCGACTCTTGCGGTGTACTCTGCCGGACGGACGGTCCGTTCCATGAACAAGCCTCTGCCAATTGACTTTTCCGTTGCGGCGCGTCAGCTTGACTTAGCTGACGAATCAGCTAAGCTGTCCGGTATGCTGAGGCGATCTGCACCCTTCACGTACGTGGATCTCTTCGCCGGCATCGGTGGCTTCCACGCCATGCTGGATCACGCGGGTGGTCGATGCGTGTATGTCTCGGAGATCGACCATGATGCGCGTGACACGTACACCCATAACTGGGTTGATCCGCTTCCGCAGGCAGAGCGGCCGATCATCAACACCGACATCACCCTTGCCACGCCGCCCGACGGTCCGGTGGATGTGCCTCCGCATGACGTGCTGGCGGCGGGGTTCCCGTGTCAACCGTTCTCCAAGTCGGGTTTCCAGCGAGGGATGGACGAGGCAAGGGGCACTCTGTTCTGGAACATCGCCCGCATTCTCGAGGAACGATCGCCTGCGGTGGTGCTGCTCGAGAACGTCCGAAACATCGCCGGCCCGCGGCACCAGCACGAGTGGGACGTCATCATCAAGACGCTCCGTCAGCTCGGCTACAGAGTCTCCTCCACCCCGTCCGTCTTTTCGCCCCACTTCCTGCCGCCCTCCTTGGGTGGGACGCCACAGGTACGCGACCGCGTCTTCATCCTGGGCACCTACGTCGGGCCAGACCGGGCACTCGCAGAGACCGACGTCCCGCCCACCCTCGTCCGCGGCCCCGTAGACGGATGGAACGTGCACGACTGGGATGTGGACTGGGTTCTCGACGACGACGCCGGCATCGAAGGTATCGAGAGGTACCGTCTGGGCGCTGACGAGACTGAGTGGATCAACGTCTGGGACGACCTAGTCCAGCGCATGTGGTCCGCTCGCGGCTACCGCCTTCCCGGCTTTCCCCTGTGGGCCGACGCCTGGGTCCCCGAGCGGGGCCTCGACCCGATCGAGCTTGACATGCTCCCACGTTGGAAGGCCGACTTCCTCATCAAGAACGCTCGCTTCTTCGACGACCACCGTGACGTCATCAAAGCATGGCGCAAGGCCAACCCATCGTTCGCGAACTTCCCAGCCTCCCGCCGCAAACTCGAATGGCAGGCCCAGGACTCAGCTTCTCTTTGGGACACGGTTATGCACTTCCGACCGTCCGGCATTCGCGCTAAGGCACCGACCTACCTGCCCGCCCTGGTCGCGATCACGCAGACGTCAATTGTCGGCAGCCGGCGACGACGACTTACGCCGCACGAAGCGGCGCGCCTTCAAGGTTTTGGCCCCGAGCTCTCGTTCGGAACCCAACGCGACCAGGCGTCCTACAAGCAGGTCGGGAACGGCGTAGCCGTGGGAGCGGCGTGGCACGTCTTCTCAAGGCATGTTGAATGCAACGCAGCTGATCTGCCCCGCGCGCTCGTTGAGACGGTTCGTGAGGCAACCAGCAGGAACCCATGCGAAGGCGCCTTGTCCAGGTCGGCCATCGAGTTTGAGGCGGGCATGACCGCCGACCCCAGTGTTGATCTGGCAGGGTAGCTGCGAGATGCTTACTGGCGCGCTGAGGATTTCCAGCAGACTACTCTCCGACGTAGAAACGAACCGCCTCACGCACGGCCTCCAGCCCCTTTAGGGTCACCGTCCCTCCGCGCGACTCGTAGTCCGGACCCCAAACCTGGCCGGTCGACTCGACGATCGCTCGGGCCATCTGTGGCTTTGTGAGGGTCGATTGAAGGCCTAGTGCGAGCTCCTCATTGACTAGATCGAAGATTGCGCGAGGCTCGGTCGACCCGGTGGACATCTTGGGAGCCGCGCGACCGATTGCCTTGGCGATCTCCGCGACGACGTCCTGCTTCTGAACCCTCATTGCTCAGCAATCTCTTCCATGTGCTCGTGCAGGTCATTGACAGTCTGGGCAACCCAGTCGACTGCGAGCTCGTCAGCGATCGTACGCTCGGCAAGACCCACGATCCGGTTGCGGTCCAGCACCATATACTTCAGTGCCAGCTCGCTCCAGATGATGCCGGGCGGGAGCGCCGTTGGTGTGGCCAGCGCCATCGTCGGATCCACGTCCATCGCCAGCCAAGAGCCCCAGAGCCGCGTGTCGACGTCCATGCCTTTGGCAAGCAAGTTCTCCTGGAGAGTGCACTGGACAAGCAGAACTGGGAATCCGGGTCGACCATCGGGGAACGGGCGCCAGGCAACAACGTCGACGCCACCGTCCTTTCGACGCGGTTGACGGTAGCCCTGCCCAACCTCCACCCCGAGCTTCTCCGCCAACCAGCGAATAGCGAGATCGAACTCCGGTGGGCGACCGACGTCGGACGGCCAACCGAAGCGGAGTGCAAGACCCGCTGCGCCCCAGAGTTTACCGGCAGCTTGCGCGACCACGTTCTCGAAGATCACCGCCATCGACTCATCGGGCGCCGCGCTCAGGTATTGTCGCACCGGGTTGCCGGGTGCCATCAGCGCGATCGTCGTGTAGGTGGACGAGGTCGCGGTTTGGGAGCATTGGACGGCGTACTCTCCGTGAAGCGTGAACGGGTAGCGGTCTCCGAGCAGGGCTGCCCTTCGTGCCATCTCACGGATTCCGGTATTGACAAGCTGGGACTCAAGCCCGATGGACGCCTCGAAATACTCGTAGAGCCGATCCAGCCCCAGCGGACGAGGTCCTCTGACCACCAGGGCTGTTTCTATCCAGTCCGCGATTCTGTCCCTGCCACGGATGGTCACAGTTGGGGTGCCTCGGCCGCCTGGTCGATGACGTTACGCATCGACTCAACGAGAGACTCGAGGTCCGACAAAAGACTGACGACCTGCTTGTCGGTCGCGTACTCGGCGAGGTCATTGCCTGCTGCACCAAGCGCGTTGGCCGCCGCAGTCATCCTCTTGACGAGACGCTCGCGCGGATCCATACCGGCGTTTTGAGCCTGCTGCTTCGCCTCTTCCAAGCTCTTGCCACCACGGAGCGCTGCAAGGCCGGCTTCGCTCGCGACGACGTTCCCGAGCGCACTCATCTGCCGGGAGTCGGTGATGACAGGCTCCGCGTCCTCGTCACCGAATACCCAGGAAATGACCTCCTTGAGCTCGGGGATCTTCCCCTCAGGCACGGGATTTTCACCTGGCTCGAGTCGAGAACCGAGCGGTGCGCCGATGTGGTCGCGAAGCTTAGTGTTGCTCATCGCGACTGTCAGCACGGAGAAGGCTCGCTCAACCTCACCGGTGCTCAGGCCTGCTGTCTCCGCCTGTGCAACGATCGCCTGGTCTCGGTAAAGGTCCGAGGCCTTGCTCTTCGTGATTCCAATCAGGTCGGCAACCTCCTTGATGGTTCGGCCCTCGGCGACACGGGCGGCGATGAAGCGAGCCTGCATGTATGGCCGCCATTGAAGTTTGCCGACCACGTGCGCGCGGGATACCTCGACGTGTGTCGCCTCGCGGTTCTGGTGGACGACGATCGGCACCACCACTTCGGGCGACATCGCTGCCTTCTCCGCAACAGACTCCCAGCGAGAAGGGTCAGCGAACTGCTCGCGGATCTCCGGGTGCGAGAGTCCAAGCAGCGCGGTCAACCGACGGTTTCCCTCGACGACGATGTACTCCGAGTTCTCATTGCCGTGGATGGCGATCAACGGCTCCGCGGCGAAGAATCCATTGTCAGCGATCGACTGCGCGACGGCGAAGGCGTCGAAACCCATCTCGAGCACGACTGCTAGATCGGCTTGCTCGCCCCCACGAAGGGACTCCGGAAGCCGCGGGTTGTACGGGTCGAGCAGCAGGGCCGAGATCGGCACCTGCATGGGGACGCCAGAACGGACTCCGGATTGGTTCGCGGTCATGCCGTAGTTCCCTTTCGAACGATCTTGCGGTCTCCGAGGTGGACCGCGACAACAAGAAGTTCGGTCGTCGGGTCGTCGCGACGAACGACCCTGTGTATCTGGACCACGACCGCGCCCGGGTCAGCATCAATGCCGCCGATGGACCTGTCACCGGGGTACGCGGGTCCGGCGCTAGACCGGACGTTGTCACGGCCCTGGAAGAGGTTGACGAACCCGGTTTCGATGTCCCACTTGCGAACTCTGGGCTGCCCTGCCTCTTCCATCAGGATGACGGGCACGGGGTGATCTTGATCGGGTTGGCGCTCCAGCGATTCCATGACATCACGAAGCCTCCAGGAAGGTCCATACTCATCGGCGGCCCAGCGCTCAACGATGAGTTCGCTGACCTCAGAAACCGGCATCTCATGTGTTCGGAAGGAGAGGCGGCCGTAGTCGACAAAGGGGGCGTCGAAGAGGCCTATCTCTTCGACGATCCTGCGGTTCTTCTCGATTGCGTCAGGGGTGATTCGCGGCAAGCGAACGGATGACCACCCCATGCCTTGGTAGTCGAGCTGGCTCACGACTGCGTCGCGCGTGGGCTTCATGCCGTCTGGAAGCAGCAGGCCAACTTGCCGGGCCCACGTGTGGACGGTGCCGCCAGCGTCGACGTGGTCATGGAGCTGAGCACGCAGGTCGTACTCGGTGAACACGATGTCGCGAAGTGACCGGATCGTGCGTCTCGTTGCGAAGAACTGGCAGTAGGGCAGCTGGTCACGTCGGTAGCCAAAGGCGCGCGCTCGTTGCTCAAGGGTGTCGACCTGTGGGCTCGGTGGCCGGTTCATATACGTGACCGTGAGTCCCTCCACCGTGAAGCCGCGGTCAAGCTTGTTACCGCCGATGAGAATGTGCACTGGGGTGACGTTCCAGGTGACTTTGTTAAGCGACGACGTGGAGTTGACCAGCCACAATGACGTCTCTCGGAGAACCCATCGGACCTTCTCGACGAACGCCACGTCATCGAGTTCGGGCGCGCCGCGCTCCGCGAGGACGGTCCGCTCCAGCCGGATAGCCTCGGGGAGATCGGTGACCGATCCCGCCTTGTCGACGACAGTCCGCCACTTCCGCAACTCGCGTTCGACGAGAAATCTATAGCGCTCCTGGACGTCATTCCGTTGTGTGGAGTGGATCAGCATGCTCACTGGCGCCGCGTCTGGTTGACGCGCGACCAGCATGGCGGCACCTGCAACGAACGAACCCAGAGCAGATGTCAGACTCCGTGGAAGTTCGAGAGGGAGTGTCTTGGCGGGTTGTTCGTCAAGCATCGGGACATCCCGGATGACCTGGGTCGCAAACTCGACGAAGAACTCTCGACCACCCGTGTATCCGTTACCTGGCTCAAGGAACTCGACGAAGTCAGGGCTAAGCAAGTCGTCAGCGTCGAGCATCAGCGGCGCATAGGGCGTGGCGGTGTATTGCACATACAGGTGCTTCGGAACCCGTGAGCGAAGGATTCGTATCGCCTCGTACGTCTTGCTCTCGGCAGTCGAGCCGGTGTTTAGTGACGCCTGGTCGGCCTCATCATCAATGATCAAGACTGGAACCTGCTCGATCCCTGGGACGTCGTCAAGAACGGACGCCAACGCGTTCAATCTGCCAGAGTGTTTGAGGACCGGAATCAGTACCGCCCGGTCACCCTCGATCCGAGCTCCGATGCGTTTTGCCGTTGCACGACCCGACGGGTTCACCTCGGTGACCCACCGATAGTCCTTCCGCGTTTGAGTGCCAAGCGCGGTCTCAAGCCTCTGCCTGTTCTGGTCCAGGAGAAGGTTGGTGCCGCCGAGGAGCGCCACGATCACTTGGTACCCCTGGTCTGCCGCCGCTGCGATTAACGCTGTGATAGACGTCGTCTTGCCAGACTGCACATACCCCAGCGCAAGACCCGTCCGACCTCCGGACGTTGACCGTTGCGGACCCTTGTCCAAGATGTTGAAGACCGACTTCCAGATTCGCACTCGACTTTCGTCGTCCATGCGCGAGACCAGCTGCTCGTCCACACGCAGTGCTTCGGGCCCCGCAAGAGCTTCTTGGCTCATACCCACTCCCTCGATCAGAACGCTCCGGCGGATCTGATTCCACTTGCCGAGCCGACCACGAAGCACGCCACTCGACGGCGCTCCACTCGCGTGCTCCGACCGCCAAGTGTCATACGCGTGAAAGGGGGCCGCGGGCCCCGCGTGCTCAATGTAACTACGCGCGTAGTGCCACAGGTCATCGTCAGTCCAGGTCGACTGGTAGTCCCGCCCCTCGCGGCGACGGTCTTCGACACCAGCCATCGCGCATGCGTCGGCCCAGCCGTACAGCTGCTCGATGCGGGCTGCGCTGGGTCCGGTGACCTCGCCTTTATCGACCAGTGCCTGGTAGCCACCCCGCGACAGCGGCCATTCATAAGTCGCGGCGGCCTGCAGAGCCGCGAGGACGTCTTCTTCAGACCACCGGATTGCAGCCCGCTTAGCCACACCTAGGTATGCGGAGAGTTCCTTGCCGCCTAAGCGGCGAATCAGCTCTTCGTTGGCACCAGTCAGGACTGCCACGTCGCGGTGCGACCTGGCAACGCCTGTGGCTACGAAAGCAAAGATCCGATCGCGGAGCTTGGCCTCGTTTGTCTTGCGTACTTGCCGACGTGCTTCTTGGACTGTGGCGCGGTCAACTCCACCCAACTTGCCGACGATCTGCCGAGCCCGCTCCCGCGTGATACCAAAGACCTTGCCGATTTCATCCAGCGTGGCGCCAAAAGCGCGCATCTCCCGGATCTGACGATCGCGATCCGCGGTACCCCCCTGTCGCTGCAACTCGTTCCCCCAAGAAATCGTTCATCGAGCATGTGTCATGCCGCCCTAACACCAGCATCGGCCCTGTGCAGCGTACCAAGGGTCCATTCACGGGCCGGCCAGCGCACGGCGCGGACGACGTGCATGACGAAGGGTCCCTTCCCGGTGGGTGGGAAGGGCCTTGTTGTGTGGTGGAGCCAAGGGTGCCTGAGGTCGGGGCATAGGAGACAGCTCATAGGCGACGCGTGAGCCGGGACATACGTGAGGTGCCGCGGCGTGTCCTGGGCCCGGGTTGCCATGTTGAAAGTCGTCGTCAACAACCTGCTGGTCACCACGGCTGCCGCTGACCGCAAGGGTATGGACACCGGCCCATCACTATCGTGGGGCACCAAGGCTCAGGACGGGGACTCGTACAACCTCGACCTCCACGATCGAACTGACCACCAGACAGAACCTCTCGACGCACACTGTCGAGCCCGACCAAGGCTACTGGCGCAGCCAACAAGGGAGCACCGGGCCGATGACCCGGGGCGTCCTGTCGCGTAAGAACCTGACTCAGGGTTTCACCTGTGTCTCGACGCATCACAGTGGGGAGCCAAGGGGACTCGAACCCATAACCCCTGCTTGCAAACTCCACGCCTGGCCCCCGCTGGCCCCGCCCGTGCGTGCAGCAGCCCGCCCAGGTCCGCCCTGCAACGCCTCTGGCGAAGCTCGTTGCAGTATTTCTGTGGCGTACTCCTTTGTCGCGCCTGTCGGACCACGACCAAGTCGGAGACCAAGCCCTAAGCTGCTCGGGCTGTCCTCTCATTCCGAACGTGCGGCGGCTGATCGCACGTTCCTTCGTCCCGGTCACGCGCTGGCGGTACGTCGCATGTGCGCGGCTCGCAGCGACCGCCTTCATTGCGAGGCCTGCCATTGGAGCTCTGGCCTGCACCAGCGTGCTCGCACGGACAGACGGTTTGTGAGATGCGGTCCCCGAGGTCGTTTGGGACTCCGGGTACCAAGTCGGTAGCGGCCAGCATCGAGTCGAGCTCGGACCTGGGCCGGTTCGTAGGACGCCTAACCACGCCCCGGCGTCAAGTCGCCGGGCGCCTCGTTGCGAAGGCCTCGGGGCGAGAGGTCCTAGCCTCGGTGGTGCTCGTGGTTGCACCGCGTCCATCGGATACCAGGCGTACGGCATCGACGCCAGCCCCGGGCAAACGCCATGACGGCCCACCACGCCGTTGACGGACACGTGTCAATGGACGGACGGGGGCTTGCCCGGGAATATTGTGGGCTGCACTCACGCGGCGTACCGAGCCCAACCCGGCAGGCATCCGTGCTTCGGGACGTCCAGGGCCCAACCGGTCCGGCGGCGCGAGCCTCAGGACGATAATGCGTGCGTGACGGACTACAAGCAGCGGTCCCTCTCCCAGCGTCTGGGAACGGCCGGCGAGAATCAGTTTCGCCTGATGGCAGAGCGACAGCATCTGATCGTTGCGGCGAAGGTTGCTGAGGACTTCGGAGTCGACTTCATGTGTCAAGCGGAGGAGTCTGCGGACACCGCGTCTGCGAATCCTGTGATTCCCGCGCACTTCGGGGTGTGCGTCCGCGCTACGAAACTGGCGGACGGACGAGTTAAGCTCAATCGCGCCGACGCGTCGAATATGCTTCGATACCGGCAACCGCTGGTTTTCGTCCTGGTGCATCTCGTTGACGGCCTTGAGGCATGCTACTACCGCGTAATGGATCCCGAGTTCGGTGGGATGCTTTCGCGGTTTCTGGACTCACGTAAGAAGACCAAGAGCTTGACTCCGGCCGATTGCCGACCAGAGCCCGGCTTCCGTTCGGACCTAATTCCGGCACTCAAGCCGAGTGCGACCCGTCGAACCCAGCTTGCTTTGGCGGAGATTCGTCTGAGATCTCTGGTTCCTGGCGCGACTGTTGAGATTAATATCGACAAAGACGGCGAGACGGCGATCATTGTTGCTGATGACTACTTCGATTTCTTCGAGAAGCTCCCCGAGAAGCAACGCAATTCGGTCTATAGGGCGGCCTTCGGCCGGCCGGATTTGTTCGATGGCCGGACGACCAGCCTGCCCTTCAACTCGGCGATCCCCGAGGCGTTGGTCGACGCGCCAGATCGCATCGTGATAGGCGGTAGCATCGTTAGCGAAGATGCGACGCTTGAGATCAGCGGACCTGAAGGCACGGCTCGCGCGCCATTCACCTACACCCGAATTGGGACGCACTACGGATGGGTGCACACTGACGGGCTCGCGCTAACTGTTAGCGCGGCCAGGCCGCGCTCGGACGGCGTTTTCGTACACGAGACCCGGGTGCTCATTGATGACGAGGCGGACATTAGCTTAGACGACTTGTCGAGCGACCTGCGCAAACTTCTCATGGTCGCCGTCCCGGATGCAATTCTGCGGGAGGCAGACAGCGGCTTCGCTATGGAGGTCGACTACTTTGGGCTGCCGCGGCTGTGCGAGCTCGTGCGCGCCCACGCCGATGCTCGGCAGTTGCGCGGGTGGGATCCAGCTGCCATCCAGCTTCGCGATTTAAATGACCAGACAAGCCGTCTTGCGATCATGATGCTCGGAACGTGGTCAGTTGCACCTGCACTATTTCCCAAGATTGGCCTATACCTGGACTCCAACCTAAACCCGATCGACTTGGACAACGCAGAACGAGTGGAGAAGCCCGGCCTCCTTACGGTCGTGTTGGATACCGCGCGCAAGACGATCATCGCTACTGCCTCCGGGCTGGCCACGGAACTTTGGTTCGATGGCCGCTTGATCGGGTTAGCATCGTTCACTGCGCGGACCATCGAGCTCGACATACGCGCATCGCTGGCCCGCGGCGAGCTCTACCCTGAGATTGTCGTGGGTGAGGGCATCTCAATGGTCCTCGACCCAAGCGGTGTTCGAATGAGCGAGACGCCTGCTTGGTTCGAGGAGCTCGGCTACAGACGTCTGGACGAGCATCCGCCGGAGTAGGAGGCAAACGCCACCTGCCGGGTCATGAGACACGCGGCGGCCTGCGCAGATCGCGGGCACGCTTGGGGGCGGCGTCCTCTAACCGCGTGCGTTGGCGCGGCCGGATGGACAGTTCGTGCGCGTCAACGGGCCTGACGGACCCCGGCCTCGACCCGATACCCGGCCCAAGCGCACTGACGGGGTGCGGGTCAAGGGTCGAGCTTTGCTCGATCGCGAGAGCGACGCCGAAGGCGCCCTGTAGGCGTGCCACGGCGGTCCGCAACCGATGATTGCCGTCGGGTCGAGGCCGGACCCGGACGCAAAGGCTGAGCCGGGGCGTGGACGTCACCAACGGCGATCGTGGGCCGTGCCTGTGATGCTGCTGTCCGCCGGCGGGCCGTCGGGCTGGGTGGGCGCCGCCTGAGCAGAGGGCCGCGCCGACGGGAGCGGAGCGGGAGTCGGCGTGATCGACCCGCCTTGCGCTGCGGCGGGCGCCTCAGGGGCCCCGCGGGCCCATCTTGTCGGCAACGCTCAAAAATGAGGCCGATCCGACGCTCGAAAACGAGGCCACCGGGTCGTGTGTTTCTAGTCTGCCGGGTCTT